>CANRWA010000017.1 GCA_947643415.1 uncultured Clostridia bacterium
TAGAGCGCCGCCCTGTCACGGCGGAGGTCGTGGGTTCGAGTCCCATCTGGGTCGTTTTGTATGTCTGTCCGGGCATACAGTATATTATCTGCTGGTGTGGCGGAATTGGCAGACGCCCAGGACTTAAAATCCTGTGGGTGGTAACACCCGTGCCGGTTCGATCCCGGCCACCAGCATACGGAAAAGTGTCGTGAAATACGGCACTTTTCTTAGCTCAATGACGTCAATTTGAACCCGCCGTTGTGCTAATATAGGAATTATTGAAAACTTGATCTATGCGGTATCTGACTGGCAAAATCCAGCAGAGCCAGACCGACTTGGCAAGATATGAGAGTATAACTACCAGGAGGAAGCAGAGATGATTACAATGGAACACGTGTGCAAGTCATATCAGATTGCAAAGAGAAATGCAGGATTCGCTGCAGCCTGCAAAGCGCTTCTTCATCGGGAATATGAAGTGATCCAGGCGCTGGATGATGTAAGTTTCACCATCCATGATGGGGAGATGGTGGGGTATATTGGTCCCAATGGAGCAGGAAAAAGCTCCACGATCAAAATTCTAAGTGGGATATTGACACCAGATAGCGGAACCGTTCTTGTAGATGGCAGAGTACCTTATGAGAACAGGATTGAACATGTGCGCCGGATTGGCGTCGTGTTTGGCCAGCGTTCCCAGTTGTGGTGGGATGTTCCTGTCATAGATTCATTTATGTTGTTAAAAGATATCTATTCGATCCCTGATACAGAATATAAGAAGAACCTCACAGAATTGACAGAACTTCTAAAGCTGGAAGAGTTACTCCGTTCACCGGCAAGACAGTTGTCTCTGGGACAGAGGATGAGGTGCGAGATCGCAGCATCCCTGCTGCATCGTCCGCAGATTTTGTTCCTGGATGAGCCAACCATTGGCCTGGATGCTGTATCTAAGCTGGCAGTGAGGGATTTTATTCGTGAGAGAAATGCTTCGCATGGCACTACGATGATCCTGACAACTCATGATATGCAGGATATTGAGGCATTAGCCAGCCGGATCATACTGATCGGCAGGGGCAGGATACTGATGGATGGCACATTGGAGGATATCAGAAAGGGTAATGCAGATATTGATGAAACAGTGGCGGAACTGTACCGTTCCTATGATATATAGGAGGGAGATATCAGATGAAAAAATATTACTCTTTTTTTCGGCTGAAATTTATTCTGGGTCTTCAGTACCGTGCCGCAGCCCTGGCCGGTGTTGTCACACAATTTTTCTGGGGATTTATGGAAATCATGATATTCCGGGCATTTTACAGGGCAGATGCAGCGGCATTTCCTATGAGTTTCGCAGCCACTGCTTCTTATATCTGGCTGCAGCAGGCATTTTTAATGTTTTTTGCGGCGTGGATGATGGAAAATGAGATCATATCTGCCATTGTAAGCGGCGATGTGGCGTATGAGCTATGCCGCCCGGTGAGTATATATAATATGTGGTTTTCAAGAAGCATTGCAGCCCGTCTGTCAAGGGCAGTGCTGCGGTGTTTCCCAATTCTTATTGTGGCAGCATTTCTGCCCGCTCCCTATGGAATAGAACCGCCAGCAGACTGGTTTTGCTTTTGCCTGTTTTTGTTGACTCTGATTATGGGGCTGGCAGTCACAGTTTCTTTTTGTATGCTAGTGTATGTTATTTCATTTTTTACAATATCAGCAGAAGGTGTACGTATCGTGTTCGTGTCATCCGTGGAGTTTTTTTCTGGTGCACTCATACCGCTTCCATTCTTTCCTGATAAGGTTCAGGTAATAATGGAATTTCTCCCTTTTGCTGCCATGCAGAATGTTGCCCTGCGCATCTACAGTGGGAGCATGAATCTCCTGCAGATTAAGAGGGCGGTCTTTCTGCAGGTGTTCTGGCTGCTGGTACTTATCTGGCTGGGGAAATGGCTCTGCAGTAAGGCCGAAAGACGTATTACGGTGCAAGGGGGTTAGTAAAAGGATGAAAATTCGGTTGTATTTACATTATATTTCTATCAATGTCCGTTCCATGATGCAGTACAAGATGTCCTTTTTTCTTACAGCGGCAGGACAGTTTTTAATCTCATTCACTGTGTTTCTGGGAATTCTCGTTATGTTTCAGAGATTTTCGGAAGTGGAAGGATTTACATATAGTGAGGTGCTGTTGTGTTTTTCTATCGTACTGCTGGAGTTTTCATTGGCAGAGGTTTTTGCCAGAGGATTTGATTCTTTTTCCGGTATTGTGAGAACGGGAGAATTTGACCGGATGCTGGTGCGTCCCCAGAGTGAGATCCTTCAGGTTCTGGGCAGTAAATTTGAACTGACCAGGATTGGGAGAGTGATACAGGCAGTTGTGATGTTCTGGTATGGAGTGACGGCTTCTGGGGTTGAATGGAGCCCCTTAAAGATTATGACAGTATTATTTATGCTGGCAGGCGGCGTGGCCGTGTTTACTGCCCTGTTCCTGATCTATGCCGCTCTTTGTTTTTTTACATTGGAGGGGCTTGAATTTATGAATGTGTTTACAGACGGGGCAAGGGAGTTTGGAAAGTATCCCATTGGTGTATATGGGAAGAAGATTTTGCTGTTTTCCACTTTTTTTATTCCTTATGCGTTGGTTCAATATTATCCCCTGCTATATATTCTTGGAAAGACGGATAATGTCTGGTATGTATTTTTGCCGCTTCTGGCATGCTGGTTCCTGATACCGGCATGGCTTTTCTGGAGATATGGGGTACGGCATTATAAATCCAGCGGTTCCTGACAGAATTTCCGCGGTCTGAAAAAAGAAATACTGGAATACAATAAAGGGAGAGAGTGAATGGGAGAATATATTTATGCAGATATACGTTGTGCAGCCCGGAGACAGTCTTGACCGGATTGCGGGCATATATGGAACAACGATCGCAGAATTATCTTATGCCAATCAGATTCCCTATCCCTATTCATTGGCTGTGGGGCAGGCACTGCTTGTTCCTGTGGGGGAGGGGGATGTGGACCGGCGTGTTGTCACAGCAAATGGATATGCCTATCCTTTTATCAGCCCATGGGTTCTGGAACAGACATTACCATATCTGACAAATCTGTTAGTCTTTTCCTATGGCTTTACAACAGAAGGACAGTTGATCCCTCCTGCTGTGTCAGATGAATGGATGATACAGGCAGCGCAGAGAACCTCTGTGTCACCGGTTCTTGTGTTGACACCCCTTGGTGCAGATGGGCGTTTTAACAATAATCTTATACATGAAGTTGTGACAAGTGAGACGGCCAGGGAAACGTTGATCTCCAATCTGCTGCAGGCAATGGAAGAAAACGGTTTCCGTGGTGTGGATGTGGATTTTGAATATATTTTGGCTGAGGACAGGGATCTGTTTACTTCTTTTGTGGCAGACCTCCGCGTGAGGATGAATGAGTCGGGATATGTGGTGAGCGTGGCACTGGCGCCCAAGACGTCTGCAGATCAGCCGGGACTTCTCTATGAGGGGAAGGATTACCGGGGGCTGGGTGAGGCGGCAGATGAAGTGCTTTTGATGGCTTATGAGTGGGGCTACACCTACGGACCCGCCATGGCTGTAGCTCCCCTGAATAAAGTCAGGCAGGTAGTGGAATATGCCCTGACGGAGATCCCATCAGAGAAGATCAATCTTGGTATACCAAATTATGGTTATGACTGGACACTGCCTTATGTAAAGGGGGAGAGCAAGGCAGTCACAATCGGACATGTGGAGGCAGTGCAGATTGCCATAGAAAATGATGTTCCGATCCAATATGATGAAACAGCCCAATCCCCTTATTTTAACTATATAAGAGATGGCAGAGAGCATGAGGTCTGGTTTGAAGATGTCCGCAGCCTGCGGGCTAAATTCAATCTGTTGAATGAGTATGGCTTAAAAGGGATTGGGGTCTGGCAGATCATGCGCCTGTTCCGTGCTATGTGGCTTCTCTACTCCGATATTTTTTATGTCCAGTAAACAGTAATATTTAACGGACTTCGTCGATATTGCTGAAAGACCAGGCATGGATATTGATCTCGATCACCGGAGTACCGCAGTATTCACATACTTTGGCGCCAAGGGAAGAAAGCGGAGCGCCGCAGTTGGGGCAGTTTACCCCTAATGCGTTGTCCCGCTCATGTTCTACCCGGTTGCGGTCTTGAATATAGATCAGATCAACATTATATTTGGTCTGGTACTTATATTTTTGCGAGCCTTCTTGTACTGCTCCAGATGGATCAGTGGTATTTGTGATATAGCGATAGCACTCCAGTGCCGACTGGAATGTGATGATGCATCTTCCTTCTGTTTTTCTGTACTGGCTGATCTCTGTCCTGTGAATCCTGATCTGTTCAAAGTGTTCTCTCAGATTCCGGGCGGAGAGCATCTGAATGTGGTTTGTAAGCTGATCTTTTAATTCTGTGGTGCCATCCTGCAGGAGGGCAGGCTGGCGGTCGGTTATCGCCCGCAGATAGTGTATCAGAATATTTTCCGCGCGTTCCTTCATTTCATCATATTGAAAAGCCGGGAAGTCGGAGACGATCTTTGGCAGGAGCAGACTGGTCATGGCAGAGACAGATTTAGGTGTAGTGGAATATTCCTGCTTCATCTGTTCCGCCGCTTTGGTAATATCAGAGGTACCAAACAGGGCACGGGAAACATTCCGTGCCTTGTTCCGGATATAAGATATTCCACAATAAATGGCAATGATGATCACCAAAATCAGTATGAGGATGATAATGACTGGTATGTAATCCATAGCACCTCCTTATGAAATATGAACAGGTCATTACACTAGTTCTGCATTTTTATATAGAAAAAGATTGCCAGCAGGACAAGGATTGCCACTGCCGTGATGACGATCTTTGGAATGGAAAGAGGCGTTCTGCCAGCGATCTTACCTGTCTGTCCATTTACCATGAACTGATAAATCTTGTCTTTGTATTTGAAGTTGGATATCCAGATGGGCAGCAGCAGGTATTTGTATGTAATGTTGCCATAATCTGTTGTTACCATAACATTCCGTACAATATCAGCGGCATTTTCCTGCCTGATCTGATCAGATATATGACGGGATAATTTTGCCTTAATAGAATCCATAGCGTTATTCCATGCATCCTTTAACCCGATGGAATAACGTTCCGCAACAAAACCTGCAATGTATTCTGGCTTGTAGGTTTTGTTGTTTTCGGTGTCAAAGGGTTCCAGTTTATGGAGAACAGATACATCATGGTTTCTGGAGGCAAGTACCAGCTCATCATTGATAAATTCATTATGTGTTCCGGATGTTCTGTACCAGTCAGTCTCTGTATAAGTTTCTCCCTCGCTGTCCTCCCTGGTGTGCTGGATACCATATTCCCCCTGATAGGAAGAATAGGTATCCGCATCAAAGGTCCAGTATGGCAGATAAATACCCTTAAACCGCCCTGGTTTTGCACTGTTTTTTGCAAGTTTTGGACAGAACCATTTCCGTTTGATCCATGTCCGAAATAACACAGAAGCCTGTTCATCGCTGATCTGAAAAGGTACGACGCCGCCTGGTGCCATTGTGTCTTGGCTGTTTGCCTCCATAACCTGATTGGATCCACAGAATGGGCAGACAGCAGAGGTCTGTAAGGCATCATAGATCGACTCTGCACCACATGCCTTACAGAGAACGGTTTTAGTTTCAGCACCCCAGTCCTGGTTCGCTGTGTGTTCAGCAGCAAAGAAATCCAGTTCTTCTGCTTTCTTTGGTGCTTCTTCCTGTACATGAATGGCTTCTTCATAATCGCAGTAGGGACATTTCAGATTGCCGGTAGAGGGGTCAAAATCCATGACACCTCCACATTGGGGACATTTCCTGTCAGTCTCTTCTTTTGTGTCCACAATATTAATATCGCTAAAATCGTCCATTTTGTTTCTCCTTGTATAACAAACATTAGTAACAGTTCCTTACTGTATGTCGTTTTCATCAAAAATGTCTCCGCACTCCGGGCAGAACTTTGGTGGATGATGTGGGTCCTCTGGCTGCCAGCCACATTTATCACATCGGTATAAGGGTGCATCAGCAGGTTTCTTATTACCACATTCCTGACAGAATTTCCCTTGGTTTACCGCGCCACAGGAGCAGGTCCAGCCAGCTTGTGGGGCAGGCTTTGGCGCGCCGCACTCCACACAGAATTTGCCAGTGTTCGCAGTGCCGCAGGAACAGGTCCAGGAATTGGCAGAAGTATCTGCGGAAGGGGCCGCATCTGGAGCAGGGGGTGTTGGGGTAGACGGCGGGGTATTATTTTGCTGCTGTCCCATGGCAAACAGGGAATTTGCATCCATACCGCCAGCCTGATTTGCCATATTCATACCGGCAAATGCCATCATAGGGCCAGTAGCTGTATTGGAGGCAGCAGATTTCATAGCCTCTGCCTGTGCGCCTACCAATGTGGCAGCAGCCATATTGGGGTTGCGCAGGACTGCAGTCTTCTGAAGATCCTTGATCATCTGCTCATCTTCTTCTGATGCCTTAATGGTATTTACACCAAAAGAGATGATGCGGATGCCCCTTAGCTCTCCCCATTTTTCCGATAATACTTTATTGAGGGCATCAGCAACCTCCATTGTATGTGCAGGGACAGCGCTGTAGCGGATGCCCATGGCAGAGATCTGTGCAAAGGCCGGCTGTAATGCGGTCATCAACTCCGTTTTGAGCTGGCTGTCGATCTTATCCCTGGTGAATTCCCCAGTCACATTGCCACACACATGTGTATAAAAGAGGATCGGGTCGAAGATCTGATAGGAATATTCGCCATTACAGCGGACGGAAATGTCCGCATCCAGGCCGATATTTGTGTCGACCACACGGAAGGGCACAGGATTGGCAGTGCCATACTTGTTGCCCATGATCTCCTTTGTATTAAAGAAATAGATTCGCTGGTCTTTTCCGGTATCACCGCCGAAGGTAAACCGTTTACCAATAGTAGAGAAAGTTTTTTTGATATTCTCACCCAGGTCACCGCTGAGCAGGCTTGGCTCAGAGGAGGTGTCATACAAAAATTCTCCTGCCTCGGCACAGAATTCTACTACTTTGCCCTGATCG
Source organism: uncultured Clostridia bacterium (assembly GCA_947643415.1). GTDB lineage: Bacteria > Bacillota > Clostridia > Lachnospirales > Lachnospiraceae > Eubacterium_F. The sequence continues at coordinate 7,057 of CANRWA010000017.1, forward strand.
ACAATGATCATGCACTGCCCTTCGTTGACGGCGACGACAGAGCCATTACTGATGAGGTTATCGTTTCCCTTGTTACTGGTTCCAAACTTACTGTTGTTCCTTTTTTGTCCCTTTACGACTAAGACATCAGACTCCAGTGAATCGCAGTAGAAATATTCTTTCCACTGGTCAGCGGCAACCCCGCGGATCGCACCTGAAATTGCTTTGATTAATCCCATACTTACCTCCATTCTGAATTGTTGGCCCACCGCACAGGTGGAAATGTTTTATGCAATGCCAATTAAAATAATTATACCCTTTTTGTCGTAAATTGTCTATCATTGAAAATTATTGTTTTTCTTGTTTTCAATAATTTCATATGTTATACTGGTAAAAAATATGCAGTTAAGAGAAATGTATCAGATTGAACCTGCCATGCAGGGGCAGGAAAGTAAGGGGGCAGATGTATAGATGGGTCAGGTTTATGAGGGGAAATGTCCACTCTGTGATTATGAACAGCAGTTTTTTCTGGGTGGCGGTATGATGAGCGTGAATTTGGAAATGAGTGCAGGAGTGCTGCCCGAAGATGAACAGGCGGTTTTGAGGCAAATGAAAGAACGTCAGGAGATTGCCCGTTTTAATGTGGAGAATTTTATCGTGGAGTGTCCGGAATGCCATAAAATAACAGGAAAGACAATTATTGAAGTCGCAGGAAAGGATGGCAGACGCCATATTTTTGGCGAGCACTGTGATTCCTGCGGAAAAAGGCTCAGGATTCATTGGAACAATACAGAGGAAGAGTTAAAGTGCCCAAAGTGCCAGGAAGGAATCTTACTATTTGGGGAAGCTGGACTTTGGGACTAGTTTAGCGGCATCAATTGTTATCTGCTAGCTGAAAATGAACAAGTCAGTGCACTAGTACAACAAATATTAAATAATTGATACATTCACTTGTCTAATTGTCCAGCTGCTACGTCAGAAAATCTAGCTGTAGCCACCGCTACACCGTCGATTTTCTTCCTTGTATCTGAAACAAATATCCTGCGTGAATGTATCAAAGACTTAATTTTTGTTGCACTAGGATGATGCAGGAGTTTACTTTTCCTGCAGGTGGGAATAAGTTTTTTGAAGAAACAGCCGATATAATCTATATAGTATATAATTTGCAGGAAAAAGCAATGCAGGGAAGCAGCACATAAATTATTTATCAGGGAGGATAAGAGATGATCATTTCACATAATATTCTGGCTATGAATGCCAACAGAAATCTTGGGATAACAGAGGGTGATCTGCAGAAGAGCACCCGTAAACTTGCGTCCGGGTATCGTGTCACAATGGCAGCTGATGATGCTGCAGGCCTTTCGATCAGTGAAAAAATGCGTGCACAGGTACGTGGGCTGAAACGCGCTTCAGAGAATGCACAGGATGGGATTTCACTGCTGCAGGTGGCGGATGGGGCATTGGGTGAAGTTCAGGCGCTGCTGCAGCGTATGAGGGAATTGTCAGTGCAGGGGGCAAATGATGCTGTCAATAATGTAGAGGACCGTGATGCGATCCAGAAAGAGATCGACGAATTGACAGAAGAGTTAGACCATGTGGCGAAAGCGACAGAATTTAACAAAAAGACATTGTTAGATGGCTCTTGGGCGAATCCTGCCGGCCGTGCTGCACAGCCGATTTATTTCAGCATGGGTGATGGAGAGGGTGGCTTGTGGCTTGAGAATTCCCTTCAGGCATTGAATGGCGAAAAGGCCGGAACACAGATGACGATGCAGGAAGCAATGCAGTCAGATGGCTTGAAGATCATTTATACCGAGATTGAGAATGACTTTGAGACCATTCAGACGGCGAATGGATCGCCGACGGCAAGCGGTTATGCCAATCTAAAGAGTACTTTGGAGAAAGAGATTGTTCCACAGGCAGTCAAATCATTGCTGGCAGCATTTCCAAGTACGTTTAATTATCTGGAGAGTTCTTCCATTGGAATTGGGCTGAAACTGGTTAATCAGCCAAGCAGTTCAACTCTGGCATCCGTAGGGATCGGATATCTGAGTTATAGTGATGGCACTCTGGTAAAAGATCAGTTTTCCTATACGTTGACTGTAAATATGGGGCATCTGGATATGGATGCCTCCGGGAATATTGCATCTAATCCAAATTCCTCGAAAGGGCGGGAGGCGCTGGAGACAACGATTGTCCATGAGATGATGCATGCCCTGATGGATGAGGCACTGACCAATGGCATGATCGGAGCTTATGATGGCAAAAAGAACCCATCTTATGGATTCCCTGGCTGGTTTGTGGAGGGAATGGCACAGACAGCAGCAGGTGGGTGCAGCCCATATAATGACTGGGTAAATGGCGGGCTTGGCATAACAGCAGGTGTATCAGAAGCTGCTATATCAGCAGCAGTAAAGAAAGGGAGTAATTCCCTGACGAGCGGCACAACTGCTTCTAAGTATGGAACAGGATATCTGGCAAGCATGTATCTTGGATATCTGGCAGGCGGTGCTGGCACGGTGAGTGAGAATGGCATTGCAGGCGGTTTGGATAAGATGCTTTCACAGATGAGAGCGGGGAAGAGCCTGGATGACGTCATAAAGGAAAATACTTCTTATGCAGGTGTTCTAGATTTTGAGAAGAAATTTGGGGACAGTGCATCCAGCGCTTTTATCAAAGAGCTGGTAACGACGGTTGGTGCTGGTAATGGGGGTCTTGCCGGTGGGAGTTTTGCCAGCACAGATCTTCTGCCGGATACGGCACATACTACAAATTTATTTAAACTGAATACCACAAATGACACGGTGATGAATAAATATCCAGCAGGCGTAGATAAACTTACTGACGGGGGAAGCGGCGGTAATACAAAAGGTGGATCAGGCGGCGCCGGAGGCAGTGGAGATGGCCTCTGGTTCCAGATTGGCGCCAATGATGGGCAGGGGATTACCGTATACATAGATAATATGGATGCAGATGCCCTTGGGATCAGGGATCTTTCCGTAGCAGACCATGAAGTGGCAGGGGATGCCATCAATGCGCTGGATAATGCACTGAGAGAAGTGTCACGTCAGCGGTCGCTGATCGGTGCCTATCACAACCGTCTGGAATATTCTGTTCGGAATGCGGATAATAGTGCAGAAAATATGCAGGCAGCAGAGAGCCGCATCCGTGATACGGATATGGCAGAAGAGATGACAAGATACAGTAAGTCGCAGATCCTGCTGCAGGCAGGCCAGTCCATGCTGGCACAGGCAGCCCATGGAACAGAAAGCGTTCTGCAGTTGCTAGGATAATTTATCAACAGTTCTCAACAGGAGGATTTATCAAGGAGGATATGGTATGATTATTCAGCATAACTTAGCCGCGCAGAATGTGATGACTCAATTTGGCATTACCAATGATAATTTAAAGAAAGCCACAGAGAGGCTTTCTTCTGGATATAAGATTAACCGTGCTGCAGATAATCCGGCAGCATTGGCGATATCGGAGAAAAAGCGTGCCCAGATACGTGGCTTGAACCGTGCTGCGAAAAACGCAGAGGATGGGATCAGTTTTGTGCAGACCGGCGATGGCGCTATGAGCCAGACCGGCGCGCTGCTTCACCGGATGAGGGAACTCGCTGTTCAGGCACTGAATGACGGAGTATTGCAGCGGGACGACCAGGCGGCGCTGCAGATGGAATTTGACCAATTGCAGAGTGAGATCGATCGGGTCAATGACCAGACGGAATTCAATAAAAAGATGGTGTTTGAGCACTATGCAGATAATTATTCTGTGATAGAAGGAAACCGGGTATGGAGCCAGAACCAGTTACATAATATTGACAGTTCAAACTCATCCCTGACTGTGAAATACATCACAGTGGCAGAGGATGGCACAGAGACAGAAAAAGAAACGACACTTACAATCCCCGAAGGGAGATATACCACACAGGAACTGATGGACGAGATGGATGATGTGGTAACTGCCCTGGAAGAGGAGGCAGATGGGTTATATCTGGAATATACAGATGGACATACATGCAATATGGTGCTGCAGGATGGAAAAGAGATCAAAGATGTATCCGGTGGGCTTTCCTACCTGTTCTTTGATTCTTTTGGGGGCAATACATCGGGGGCGCTTATTGGTACCACCATCTTTTATCCCGGAAACCCATTAATGGTAAAGGCAGGAAAAAATGATGAACTGCATTTCCGGATCGAATTCTTTGATGGTACTTCGAAAGATATTGATATTACGGTGGCTGAGGATGGTTATACCCAGACAGACATGATCAAATATCTGAATGAATATACCCTTGCTGATGGAAAGAAACTTAAGGATTATGGAATGGAGGCCAAACCATACGGAAGTGCATCCATTCAGATCGGCGGAGATACTGGCCTGATCACCGGGCTGAAAGGAAATATGTTTGAAATTGACACGGAGCATTATGATTCGGTGTTTTATGATAATGTGAAGTATGGTTCTGTAACGGAAGTACCAGCGATATTCACCGGTGCAGATGTCCTGAACAGGCAGGATCTGTATCATTCTAAATTTAATATTACAAGTGGAGTGAATGATACACTAAAGATACGGGTAGATGGAGGAAATTGGGAGGAGATCAAGCTGGATGCTGGCAGCTATGATATTGAGGGCCTGAATGGAATGGTGGAAGAGCTTCAGAAGAAACTGGATGCGAAAAACCTTGGCATAACAGTGTCCTCCCATAATGTAAGCGGAGTAAAAGCCCCCAATGGAAATATTCACACCTTTTATGGTCTCACGCTGACCGGAAGCACCATCGGGAAGGGAGGCAAGATTGAGTTTGATGTGCCGAACAGCAGTGCTTATGAGACGCTATTTGTCAAAAGGAAATACACAGATATAGGTGTATCCCATACATCGGTTTCGGGTTTGTGGAGCTATAGCGGATCTGCTTATGTGACCGGCGGCAGGATCTTTGATGTCTCTTCTGATTTTCCGATAACTTTCAGTAAGGATAAGAATAATAATTCATTTACGCTGGATGTAACAGAACAGGGTAAGTCAGCTCAGAAGAAAACCATTGAACTGAATGGTACATATGGGGATATGACTGACCTCATCAAGGCAGTTCAGGAACAGATTGATAATGCCGGCTACAAAGGTAAGATTGAGGTTTCTCCCTATGGGAGCCGGATACGGTTGTCAGCGGCACCAGGGAATGAAACAGTTGCGAAGGTCAATGTGGCAAAAAACAGCACAGATGGGTATAATGTGCTGTTTGTGGGGGAGACCATTTCGTGGCCTGCTGTGACAGAGACTGCCTTACAGCCGATCAAACCGGGGGCAGATGGTAAGATTGTATTTACGGATGCGAATAATAAGCTGACGGTTGATGTGGGAGCCGAGACCCGGACTGTTATCATTCCTCCGGGAAGTTATACGCCAGAGAAGTTAGAGGAGATCTTGAATGGTCCGGACAGTGCCTTGAAAGGAAAGGACAATGAAGGTGAGAATTCACACTCAGCGTATAATGTCAGCGGAAGCACTGTCAGTGTATCAACGCCCCAGCCGGCAAAAGATGAACCATTTAAGAATACGACAGTACCAGGAACCGGTGGAAAAGGAGATGGGTCTACACAGGTTAAGGATGGAACGGCAGCGACCCATACACTGGGTGGGACGCTTCCGGCAACTACTGTGATAACTGCAGGCGTTAATGATAAGTTTTCCATTAATGTGAACGGGAAAACATATGACATTACGCTAGATAAGAAAAATGGTGGTTATAGCCAAAGTGCTCTGGCAGCACATCTTCAGGACAAAATAAATGCAGCGGCATCTGGGGCGAATCAGGTAAAAGTCACTGTATCAGGAGGCCACCTGAAATTTGAGACTGTCTCCAAAGGGAAAGAGATGTCGATTACGACAGATGGATGTAATTCTACTTTTCTGTCAAGCATTAATACAAATAAGACAAAGGCTTATACAACGACGGGATCATTTCCATCAAATTTGTTTCCCTTTACATTGGGTTCAACCAATAATAAATTTACGATTAAAATAGATGGGAAGGATACGTCAGTAACACTCCCATCAAGCCCAGCGGGTAAAACAGCCTATGAGAGCATAACTGATATTAAGAATGAATTGAACACATTACTGACTCCGAAAGGGGTTACGGTATCTACATATGGCAGCGGACTGAAATTTGAGAGGGCTACGGCAGGGTCAGGAAGTGTCAGCCTGGATTCGAATAATAGTGGAACAGCAGGCGCATTTCTGTTTAAAACGCCGGCGACATCCACTATGAGCCCAATTACGATACCAAAGAAAGTGGGTACAAAGGATGGTACGGTAAAATATTCTGTGACACTGGGAGGCAAAACATATACTGCTACTCTTACCAATACATCGACAACAGATACAAAGGCGTATACAGCGGCACAACTGAAGACAGCATTAGATGGCGCAGTGTGGAAAGATGATACAGGAGCAGTTAAAAAACCGTCTGACCTGGGTTTTACCACTTCGGTGGTGGGAAGCCAGATCCGTTTTACTACCACGGCAAGGGGGAGCGGACAGACGATCCGTGCAGGGGCAAAGTCAGGACCGATCATAACTACTACACCGACGATTGAGGCTGTTGTTAAGAAGAATTCAGATGGGACGATTAGTGTTGGCCTGAAATCCAAATCCTATTTCACCCCAAGGCCATATAATAAGGCTGCTGTGCTGCAGCCCAAGGGAAGTACGTCAACGGTAGCGCCCCCAACAACAAATACACGGAATTTTACTACCAGAAAATATAAGCTGACGACCCGGAGGCCGATTTCATTGCCGGCTTCTGTCAACATAACAGAGGAAAATAAGAACCTGAACTTTACGTATCGGTATCATGATGGGACAGAGAGAGAAATTAAGATTGAATTGGATGCGGGCAGTTATACCAGGGCGCAGTTACAGCAGGCGCTGCAGGCAAAACTGGATGCTGCCATAGAGGGTGATGCGGTACCGCCCCGTCCGGGAGAGGGCCCGAAGGTTACCGTGGGGAACCAGATTACGTTGGAATCAAAATCGGATGGGCGTTACAATATCATTAACCTCAATGGAGGTTTTTATGAACAGGTGATGAAGGGAACAGAGACCCGTTCGAAAAATGAAAGAGCAATAAACAGCGATGGGCATCTGGTAGTGGATGATGTATATATTGCCGGGCGGAAAGATATCAGGAATAAGAGTACCCGGATCGAAAAGGGTGAGAACGATGAACTGACCATGGATATTACCATCAATGGTAATGTAACGACACTGCAGATGACGCTGGATTCTGGGACATACAGTTCTGACAGCCTGGTGAAACATATCCAGAAGAAGCTGGCAGAGCAGCTCAAGGCAAATAATCTTCCTGAGAATATGGTTCTGGCAGGTGTTGGTGTATTTGACAGTGGGGTAGAGGGGACCGATGACAAGAATTCATTATTCTTCTATCTTAATAAAAAACTAGAACTGGAACCTGGTACTTATGGCATTGACCATCTGGGCGGCAAGGCGCTGTTCAGTATCTTTTATAAAACAGATGGGGATCCGATCCCTGCTTATATAGCAGGAACGAAAGACATTTCAGATGGCGCAGAAGTGAAAGCAGGTGAAAATAAATTTTCTGTTGAGGTAGATGGCAAACCGTATGATTTTGAGATTAAGCCGGGTGTATATAAGACAGCAGAAGCTTTGGCGGACGCAGTGGATGCTGCCCTTAAGGAAGTTCCGGATTCCTGCCTGAAGGCAGGGCTGTCAGGAAATTCCCTGAAGATCAGTTATACAAAGCTGGGAGAACATAAGATTGGTAATATACAGGGACCAATGAAGATGTCAGTATTTTATAAATCAACGGGACGTTATGATGAAGAGGTGGATGAATGGCTTCAGATTGGTGCCAATGATGGCCAGGGTGTAGAGTTGAAGAGATTCAGTGTGAGTACATTGAGTATGGGGATCAATTCTATTGCTATTTCCCAGCCCAAATATGCCAATAAGGCGCTTAACCGGATTGATGATGCACTGAAATACCTGAGTTCCAGACGGAGCCTGTATGGGGCATTGGAGAACCGCCTTGAATATGCGGTTAAGGTGGATGAGATCACGGCAGAGAACACGCAGAGTTCAGAATCCTTAGACCGGGATGCAGATATGGCATCGGAGATGGTACAGTATGCCAAAGCAAATATCTTGCAGCAGGTGGGATTGAGTATATTGAGCCAGGCGAATCAGAGTACTCAGTCAGTACTCTCGCTGCTGGGTTAAAGAAAAAGAGAATGGATTAGTAAAAAGGGAAAATGGTGCCAGGAAGGGGATTCCGGCACCATTTTTGATGAATCGTTTTTTGTGCGGAGCGAAGAATCGCCATAGGCGATTCTTCAGAGGGGGAATGATACCACAACCTTAAACAAGTCTCCGTCAATAAAGATAGTAAGAGTTCCGTTCATGGATTCTGCCAAGCTGCGGGCAATGGACAATCCAAGGCCATTTCCTTCCGTATTCCGGGAGACATCACCCCGTACAAACCGTTCCATCAGATCCTCCCCTGAAAAATTCAGTGCGTACCGGGAGATATTCCGGAAAATGATATGGACAGTGTTTTCTTCTGTTTCCAGATTTATATATACTCTGGTACCAGGCTGGGCATACTTACAGATATTATTCATCAAATTGTCAAAGATCCGCCAGAGGTGGCGGTTATCCGCCTGTATGGCTGCAGAGGTTTCGGATTCCTGGATTACCAGGTCAAGCTGGCTGGATTGAAGTTTTTCCTCAAATTCACCAACGATCTGTGTCAGCAGGATCTGGATATTACAGGCCTCCATATTGACCACCAGGTTTCCGGTGGATGCCTTGGAGGCATCCATGAGATCCTCAATGAGTTTCTTTAACCGGGCAGCCTGCCGTTCTAAGACAGACAGATACTCATTCCGTTCCTTTTCTGAGATATCCTTTTTCTGCAGAAGGTCCACATAATTGATCAGTGAGGTCAGTGGTGTCTTAATGTCATGGGAGACATTTGTGATCAGTTCTGTCTTAAAGCGTTCACTTTTCAGACGTTCTTCCAATGCTATGGACATGCCGTCGCAGATCTGGTTCAGGTATTCTCCATGCTTTCGGAATTCAGAAAACATATAATGCGTATCTATTTTATTTTCCAGATCCCCGCCTGCCATCTGCCGGCTGCCGTCCTGAAGCCGTTTCATCTGGATCAGCAGGGTGAATGCCAGTGGAATCCCAATGAGTTTAGAAAACAGCCAGATCATAAAGATGCCTTCCTTATTGTCAAAAGAAAGGATCACCACCAGTTCCAGAAAACTGATGACTGCTATTATGATACTGCTTTTGAACAACAGGGATGTATTGTCTGCACACGTTCTTTGCAGATGGTGCATTCTTTGGCGGATGTGCCGGAGGATCTTATGCATACAGGATAGCAGGGCATGTGTGAAAGTATATTTCCAAAGGATGCCAGCCTGATGGCGGACGGTGAGGTTCATTAAAAGAAAAATAAAAGAAAGGATGCCGGCCGCCGTCAAAAGAACACACAAAATGCCTGTGAGGCCAAGGGAGATATCCCCGGACCGTAGAATCTCCAGCAGGCTGAAAACCAGACTTCCGCAGATGCAGGTGACTCCCAGGTTGAAACAGAGATTGAGTACCAGAGGGGTCTTGTGCCGCCATTTGGCAGGAGAAGTTTCATTCCCGGTGCTATTCCCTGCGTTGTAACAGCAAAAGCTGGTAAATAACAGGCAGAGCACGATGAGAAACGCTGACAACAGGATTCCTGAATAGCGGAAATTATAAAGAAAGGTAAGCAGTTTCTCCTGCTGGGCAAAAATATCATTACTGGCATTATTAATGGGATTCTTTACATTGGAGATGATCCAATAGACAGAACCTGGTTTTGGTTCATCTCCATTATATAAGAAACAAGTCTCATAGAAGGACTTCAGGCTTTCCAGAAGCTTTGGGGTAGCCCCTGCGCCGGGAGTATTGCCTTCCACAAAGGCGATCTGGTAACTGCCCGGACCGGGACTGGTATCCTCGAAGTTCTGATATATATAAGAGTCCTTCGATGAAAGGTCAATATCATCAAGAGAGTCTGCATGGATGATCCCAAACTCAAAGTTGTCAGTATGGAGATAGTTTTTCAGTTCTGTACGGACTGTCTGGAAATTTTTTGCAATATAGCCGGCTTCTTCCTTATGCGGGATTTTTTCTGTTTTAGAAAATATTTTAGCAGAATACCAGGCCTGCATATTTTGCGCCTGCTGTGATATCACAGTATCCGGTGATTTCTGATACAGTCCCATATCCAGGGTAAATACTATGGTGAACAATATGGCAGCCGCAGCTGTCCCGGTAAGGACTGCCAGGAATACAGCGGTACACCTTGCCGCAAAAGATTTTTTTATTTTATTCAAATTTATCCCTCCATTTTATAACCCCTTCCCCAGACTGCTTTCAGATAGCGTGGGTCAGCGGGATTATATTCTAGTTTTTCCCGTAAGTGGCGGATATGTACGGCAACAGTATTTTCATTCCCCAGGGGATTGTCGCGCCAGACATTCTGGTATATTTCCTTTGGGGAGAAAACCTCATCCGGATGCTGCATCAGGAACCACAGGATATTATATTCGATCTTTGTCAGGGAGACGGGTTCTCCATCCAGTGATACTTCCTTTGATTTGTCATTTATGGAAATGCCGCCAATGGTGCGTATATGGGTCTGCGGCTGCCCGCCGCCCAACTGCATATACCGCCGCAGTTGGGATCTGACGCGCGCCTGCAGTTCAACCGGGTTGAAAGGTTTTGTTATATAGTCATCTGCTCCCACCGTAAGACCGAGAACTTTATCGGTATCCTCACCTTTCGCAGTCAGGAGGATCACGGGCACATTGCTGTGCTTTCGGAGTTCGGTCATGGCTGCTATGCCATCCAGTTCCGGCATCATAATGTCCATCAGTACAAGGTGGATCTCTGCCTCACTCATGATCGCAAGGGCTTCCCTGCCATTATACGCTTTATAGATCTTATAACCATCTGCCTGCAGATAGATTTCCAACGCAGATACAATATCCTTTTCATCGTCACATACAAGAATATGATACATTGTTTCCCTCCGGAGCCTGCCCCTGTCAGACAGGGGATTGTAATTACATAAATTATTATAGGGAAACAGAGATTAAAATTCAATGAGGAAGGTGATTAAGAATTGTTTAAATTTATGTTTCTGTACTACTTGTCAAGAAGTAAAAAATATATTAAAATGAAGATAGATTTTATGTAACTTTTTATCACTTATATAATTTTGGAGGATTTGATGAGTAATTATTCTTTAGTGGAAATTAATGAGAGATATGTAGATGTTCTTCGTGAAATTGGTAATATAGGGGCGGGAAATGCTACTACGGCCATCGCTTCAATGCTTTCGATACGTGTAGATATGAATGTGCCAAAGGTGGAACTGCTGGAAGTCTCAAAGCTGGGGGCATGTATCTGTCCGGAAGATGAGATCATCGTTGGCATCTTTCTTGAACTTCAACTGGATATTGAGGGCAGCATGATGTTTTTAATGAGAATGGATTCCGCTCATTATCTTGTGAATAAGCTTATGATGAGGGATGAATCATATAATGAGGATTTTGATGAAATGGACCTGTCGGCATTGAAGGAGATTGGGAATATCATTGCCGGGTCCTATCTGTCAGCATTGTCTGGCCTGACCAATCTGTCTATTTCACCGTCGGTACCATATCTTTCAGTGGATATGGCTGCCTCGCTGCTCAGTGTTCCGGCAATCGAGTTTGGGCAGTATGGGGATCATGCCCTGTTGATTGAGACAGAATTTGGGGATGATGTCATGATCAATGGCTACTTTATTCTTATGCCGGACCAGGGATCTTACGATAAAATATTAAAAGGATTAGGATTTGAGATGTAGAGGTAATGAAGAATGGGCAATAATATAATGGTAGGAATGGCAGATCTGAATATTGGAAGAGGGACTAATGTATTGACAACAGTAGGACTTGGTTCATGTATTGGTCTGACGCTTTATGATCCGGTAACAAAGATAGGCGGATTAGTTCATTATATGTTACCAGACAGTAAAGCGGTATCAAATAACAGCAATATTGCGAAGTTTTGTGATACTGGCGTACAGGAACTTCTGAAACGGGTGACGATGGCAGGAGCCAACAGAGGCCGGCTGGTTGCTAAGATAGCAGGCGGTGCGAAGATGTTTGCGGTCACCCAGGAATCAAGTGTGGGAAGTGTAGGGGAGAGAAATGCTGTTGCCGCAAAGCAGATCCTGCGTCAATTGAATATCCGGCTGGTGGCGGAAGATACCGGATTGAACTTTGGGCGTACCGTGGAGCTGCACTGTGATACAGGGGATTTTTACATCAAAGCAGTGAAGAAACCAGTTAAGATTATATGATCTGGAGACAGTCTGGGCTAATACGATGGTCAGAGTAGGACATTCCGCAGTTTGGGGTATAATCTGTATATATAATGGGAGGGTTTATATGCGGAACAAAACAACACAATTTCTGATTGTAAGCCTGGTTCTCATAATCACACTGTGTATCGGTACTTTTGTCTTTCAGGTAAAAGACATGAATACAAAGAGTTCGGATACAATGAGTGAGGTCGGTGAGATCTATATGGCCGGAATGAGTGAGCAGATCACGATGCATTTTGGCACGATAATGGAACTGAGATTATCCCAGGTGGAAGCACTTGTCCATGACATTAAACCAGACCGGGCAGATGGGTATAAGGCAGTGTGCAGGCTGCTTTCCGACAATGCAAAAGCCAGGGGCTTTGACCGGCTGGCATTCTGCATGGAGGATGGTACTTTTGATGTTCTCTATGGAGATGGGATTACGGCGGTGGATTCAGCAGGGTTTTTAAATGCCATAAAGGGCAGGGAAGAGCGGATGGTGATGGGGACTGATGTGGCAGGGGATAATGTGATCCTGCTGAGCGTTCCTATGGTTTATGATATGCCGGGCGGAAGGAAAAGCATATCCCTGGTCACAGGGTTTCCGGTGGATTACATAGCAGAGACTTTGTCAGTGGAATTGTCGGATTCTCTGGTTTATCATATCATACGCCGGGATGGCAGGATCGTCATTCAGGGAGATGGTGAGGAGGACCAGAATTATTTCGAGAAAGTCCGGCAGCATTACATGGCAGTGGAAGATAATATGGAAACACCATATGAAGTAGAGGATTATATCAACAGCATCCGGTCTGCCATGGCAGAAGGGAAAGATTATACAAAGGAACTGACATTGAAGGATGGGCACCGTCAGTTGTATTGTAAGAGCCTGCCATATTCTGAATGGTATCTTATTTTATCGATGCCATATAATGGTTTGGATAAGACCATTGACAGTTTTGGGGGCGAATGGGCCCTGGCTGCTTTGAAAAATGCAGCTTTTATTATATTTCTATTTTTAATTGTCTTTATTATCTATTTTTATATGACCCGCAGCCAGATGAGGGCAGTAAATGAGGCAAGACACGCTGCGGAACATGCCAGCAGGGCAAAAAGTGAGTTTCTCTCAAATATGAGCCATGATATCCGGACTCCGATGAATGGCATTATAGGAATGACAGAGATTGCCAGTTCAAATGTCAACGATCCTAAGAAAGTGGAAGAATGCCTGCAGAAGATCTCATTGTCGGGAAAACATCTTCTGGGGCTTATAAATGATGTGCTGGATATGTCCAAGATCGAGAGTGGTAAGATGATATTGAATGTGGAGCAAATCTCCCTGCCGGAACTGATGCACAATCTGGTAAATATCATACTGCCCCAGACAAGGATGAAGGATCAGCGTTTTGATCTCTATATCCATAACATTATCGCAGAAAATGTGTGGGGCGACAGTGTGCGCCTGAACCAGATTCTCTTGAACCTTCTGGGAAATGCAATCAAGTATACGAAAGAGGGTGGGAAGATACAGTTGGAACTGCATCAGTCTCCATCAGCCAAAGGGGAGGCGTATGTCTGTGTGTATCTTCATGTTGCCGATAATGGCATAGGCATGAGTGATGAATTTAAGGAAAGGATCTTTGAGGCGTTTGCACGTGAGGACAATGCCCGTGTACAGAAAACACAGGGGGCAGGCCTTGGCATGGGCATCACCAAATACATTATCGATGCCATGGGAGGTACGGTCTCAGTGGATAGTGAACAGGGAAAGGGCAGCAGTTTCCATGTGACTTTGGATATGGAGAGGGCACCTGTTTCTGAGATGGCAGCAGAAATCCCATCTTGGCATACGTTGATCATCGATGATGATGAGATCTTTTGCGATTGTACCTTTACTACCCTGAAATCCATTGGAATTGAGGCAGAATGGGTTCTTGATGGGAAGACGGCGCTGCAGATGATAGCAGAACAGCATGAAAAAGGGGAAGACTATGAAGTTATTCTCATTGACTGGAGGCTTCCGGGGATAGATGGTATTGAAGTTACGCGGAGGATTCGGGAAAAATATGGCAATACCCCTCATATCCTGATGATCTCAGCATCGGATGACAGTGAAGTAGAGGAGAGGGCAAGACGGGCAGGAGTAGATACTTTTATCGTAAAGCCATTATTTAAATCAACTCTATATTATAATCTGTACAAATTTAAAGAAGAAGCAGAAGCTATAGAGAATTCAGGGGCAGAAGAAACAGGATTTCATGGGGAACATATTCTTGTTGCTGAAGATATCGATATGAACTGGGAGATTGCCAATGCCCTGCTCACAGATGCCGGACTGTGCCCGGAACATGCTGAAAACGGAAAGATCTGTGTTGAGAAATTTACAGGATCACAGGCAGGGTATTATCAGGCGATCCTTATGGATATAAGAATGCCGGTAATGAATGGTCTGGAGGCGGCCTCTGCGATACGTGCCCTGGACCGCGAGGATGCAAGGAGCATCCCCATTATTGCCATGAGTGCAGATGCTTTTTCGGATGATGTGCAGAGATGTATTGACAGCGGAATGAATGCCCATACAGCCAAACCAATCGACGTGGGCAAGGTGGTAAGCCTATTGAAAAAATATATTGATTGACAACATAAACCATATAATGTATAATTGGGTTATCCGGTCAGAGGCGTAGAAAACTAGACTGGCATAAAACAATAGAAGGGAGATTATCATGGGAAAAATGGTAAGAAAAACAGCCGTAGCAGTAATGGTAGTCCTGCTTTCAGCAGGCCTGGGAAGCAATACGGCAGAGGCTGCAAAGAAGAGTAAGATCAGTAAGACAAAATTGACTCTTAAAGTGGGACAGTCAAAGACATTATCTGTTAAGAACCTCAGTAAAAAGAACAAAAAGAAACTGAAGTGGTCCAGCAGTAAAAAGAAAGTTGCCACTGTCAGCAAAAAAGGGAAGGTTACGGCAAAGAAAGCAGGTACAGCAAAGATCACGGCAAAGGTGGGCAAAAAGAAATATACCTGTAAGGTTACAGTGAAGAAGAACACTGCAGCGAACAATAACTCCAATAATAACTCAAATAATAACACAAACAAAGACAATACACAGACACCGGCGCCGCCGGCGAAGACAAAAGAGCAGCTTGCTGCGGAGGACCGTGAAAATCTGACTGCGCTGATAAAGAAACAGCGGGAATCCGGCGCATTGATATCGGAGAAGCTGACAGACGGATATTTTTATGGCTGGAATGCCGACGGGAGACTTACTTATTTGAATCTGAGTGAGGACGAGGGGACTGATTTTAAAGTAACCGGAGAAATTGATGTGACGGCTTTCACAGCTCTGGAAACTTTAAAAATAGATTATAATGGAAAGATTACCGGGGTAAAGACAACGGGTGTTACCACTCTAAAGCAGCTCAGCCTGGATGATACGGCTATAACTTCCATCGATGTGTCGACAAATGTGAATCTTGAAAGCCTGAGCCTGGCAGATACCCAGGTATCTTCCCTGGATGTGTCAAAGAATCCAAAACTGGAATATCTGACATTCTCCCGTACGAAGGTCACAAATCCGGATGTCACAAAGAATCCGGCACTGAAGGGGCTCTCATGCAGCGGACTGGGTCTTGCCAGCCTGGATGTATCAAAGAATCCGCTCCTGACCCACCTCAACTGCACAGGTAATAAGTTTACCACTTTGGATCTCAGTGCACTGAATAAAACTCAAGAGGTAACAGTAAGGTGTGACAAAGGTGTAACGGTAACCGGAACAAACAGCAAAGTAAAAGTGGAGTACTATTCCACGAATTAATTTTTCCTTGACAGGGGTTTGTCTTTTGTGCTACAATACAGCACAAAGCAATGAAGGAAACGAATGTTTATTCCGCGGCCGCAGGACAGGGAGAGGTGTCATGGACTGAAAGCACCTTATGGCAGCCATAAACAGGAGAACATTCCGGAGCTGACAGGCTGAACGGCAACAGTAGGTCTGTCCGGCAGACACCGTTATCTGTATGATGAGAGGGGATACGACGGGGTATCCCAACGCGGGTGGTACCGCGGGTTTATCTGTGTTTGATTTTCCCGTCCCAGAAAGAGCTGAGGAGTTCTTTCTGGGACTTTTTTGTCTTATAGGAAAGTTCGCCATGAGCGGAGCAAGAATTGCCATAGGCAATTCTTGGAGGGCTGCGGTTCTCAGTCAGCCCTTTTTTGCGCTTTGGGAAGGAGTTCTTTGGTGTTTTTCAGATGGCTGCGTTCCTCAGTCAGCCATTGACAACAGGAAATTGTTAAGGAGGAATCGGAATGGATTTATTGACAGGAAAGACAGAGAAGGATACATTGGAGATATCACAGATACTGGGGGGAGGGTACGAAAGCAGGGAGGTCTGTATGAATGGGGCAATTCATAAGATCCGTGATATAGGGGATGTGGTATTTATCATCCTGCGGAAAAGAGAGGGACTGGTACAGACCGTATATGAAGCAGGGGCGGTGGGTACTCCATTAAAGGAGCTGGCAGAGGAGATGACGGTGGAAGTAAAAGGAATTGTGGCAGCGGAGGAGAGGGCACCCCATGGGTTTGAGCTGCGTCTGCAGGAAATAAAGATTCTTTCCCGTCCGGTTGAAACGATGCCCATTGCCATTAATAAATGGAAGATGAATACTTCATTGGAGACGAAACTGGATCTGCGGCCTCTGTCCCTTCGCAATGTGAGGGAGCGTGCCAGATTCCGGATCCAGGAGGGGATTGTAAGGGGGTTTCGGGGATTTCTCCATGAACAGGGATTTACGGAGATCCATTCTCCCAAGATCGGGGCAAGAGGCGCAGAAGGAGGAGCAAACCTGTTTCGGCTGGAGTATTTTCACAAGCATGCCGTGCTGGCACAGAGTCCACAGTTCTATAAGCAGATGATGGTGGGGGTCTTTGACCGGGTATTTGAGACTGCCCCTGTGTTCCGTGCTGAGAAGCACAATACCAAAAGGCATCTGAATGAGTATACATCGTTGGATTTTGAGATGGGATATATCGACAGCTTTCAGGATATCATGGAGATGGAGACCGGATTTCTCCAATATATGATACAGCTTCTGGAAAGGGAGTATGAAGCGGAGCGAAAGCTCCTGGATGTGACATTACCGAAGGCAGACCAGATTCCCCAAGTCCGTTTTGACCGGGCAAAGGAATTGGTGGCAGAGAAATATAACCGCAGGATCCGCAATCCGTATGATCTGGAACCAGAGGAAGAGGCACTTATCGGACAATATTTCAAAGAGGAGATGGATGCAGACTTTGTGTTTGTGACACACTATCCTTCAAAGAAGCGACCGTTTTATGCCATGGATGATCCGGAAGAACCTGCCGTTACACTGAGTTTTGACCTGTTGTATCAGGGATTGGAGATCACGACAGGGGGACAGCGTATCCATGACTATCAGATGCTGGTGGATAAACTGGCGGACCGGGGCATGACGGATGAGGGGATGGAACAGTATATGATGGTGTTTAAACATGGTATGCCGCCCCATGGTGGTCTGGGGATCGGCCTGGAGCGGCTGACCATGAAGCTCCTGGGTGAGGAAAATGTGAGAGAGGCAACATTGTTCCCCAGGGATGTAAACCGTTTGGAGCCATAGTCGGCGTTGGATGCTTAGAAGGAGGAAAATTATGGCAAATATTATATCAGATGAGACAATTGAGTATGTAGGCATTCTGGCAAAGCTGGAGCTGTCCGGGGAAGAGAGGGAGCAGGCGAAGAAGGATATGGGCAGGATGCTGGATTATATCGACAAGTTAAATGAGCTGGATACAGAGGGAGTGGAACCGATGTCGCATATCTTTCCTGTAAATAATGTATTCCGCAGTGATGAGGTAACAAATGATGATGACAGTGAGAATATGTTACTGAATGCACCAAAGAAGAAAGAGGGCACATACATGGTGCCGAAGACATTTGACTAGGAGGAGGGGAAAGGCATAATGAGTTTAATGGATTTGTCTGCCGTGGAACTGGGCAGAAAGATAAAAGCGGGCGAGGTGTCTGCGGTGGATGCTGCAAAGGAGGCGCTGGTCCAGATCAGCGAGAAAGAGGATACGATCCACAGTTATGTTACTGTGCTGGAGGAGGAACAAGTTCTGGCAAGGGCGGCTGAAGTACAGGGACAGATTGAATCAGGGGTGCTTACCAGTCCCCTTGCCGGAGTGCCGGCCGCCCTGAAAGATAATCTGTGTACAGAGGGGATACTGACTACCTGCAGTTCTAAGATCCTTTCTGATTTCAGGCCAACCTATACTGCTGAGGCAGTGAGGAATCTGGAGAGGGCTGGGGCAGTGATACTGGGGAAGACAAATATGGATGAGTTTGCCATGGGAAGCACCACAGAGACCTCTGCCTATGGCATCACGAGGAATCCGCATAATACGGAACATGTGCCGGGGGGATCCTCCGGTGGTTCCTGTGCGGCAGTGGCAGCAGGGGAGTGTTCTTATGCACTGGGTTCAGACACTGGCGGTTCTATCCGGCAGCCCAGTTCCTTCTGTGGTGTCACAGGAATGAAGCCTACTTATGGTACGGTATCTCGTTATGGCCTTATTGCCTATGGATCTTCGCTCGACCAGATCGGCCCCATCGGCAGGAATGTTGTGGATTGTGTAACTGTACTGGAGACCATCACTTCTTATGATAAGAAAGACAGTACCAGCATACAGAGAGAGGATACGGATTTCACTTCTGCTCTGGTGGAGGATGTAAAAGGAATGCATATCGGTATACCGAAAGATTATTTCACGGAGGGACTGGACAGTGAGGTGGCAGAGGCAGTACTCACAGCAGCGAGGGATCTGGAGGGAAAGGGAGCTGTTCTAGAGGAGTTTGACTTAAGCCTTGTGGAATATGCCATTCCTGCTTATTATGTCATTGCCTGTGCAGAGGCAAGCTCCAATCTGGCGCGGTTTGATGGTGTGAAATATGGATACCGTACAGAAACCTACGAAGGCCTTCATGATATGTATAAGAAAACCCGTTCCGAGGGATTTGGCACGGAGGTGAAACGGCGGATCATGTTAGGCTCCTTTGTCCTCAGCAGCGGTTATTATGATGCGTATTATCTGAAAGCCCTCCGTACGAAGGCATTGATCAAAAAGGCATTTGACCAGGCCTTTCATAAATATGATGTGATCCTGTCTCCGGCATCCCCCACTACAGCGCCGAAGATCGGGGCAAGCCTCACTGACCCGCTTCAGATGTATCTGGGCGATATCTATACGATATCTGTGAATCTGGCTGGGCTTCCGGGTATCACGGTTCCCTGCGGCACAAGTACAGCGGAGCTGCCCATCGGACTGCAGTTGATAGGAGATTGTTTTAAAGAGAAAAATATAATCCGGGCGGCTTACACATATGAACAGCAGAAAGGGGTGGAATAGATGAAGAAACAATATGAAACCGTTATTGGACTGGAAGTACATGTAGAGCTTGCTACAAAGACAAAGATATTCTGTGGCTGCTCCACAGCATTTGGAGGGGCACCCAATACTCACACCTGCCCGGTCTGCACGGGTATGCCGGGGAGCCTTCCCGTGCTGAATAGACAAGTAGTGGAATATGCTATGGCAGTGGGTCTTGCCCTGAATTGTGACATCAACCAATATTGCAAATTTGACCGCAAAAATTATTTTTATCCTGACAATCCACAGAACTATCAGATCTCACAGCTCTACCTTCCTATCTGTATCAACGGAAGTGTCAGCATAGAGACGGCCGCGGGGAAGAAAAAGGTCGGTATCCATGAGATCCATATGGAAGAGGATGCCGGTAAGCTGGTGCATGATGAATGGGAAGATTGTTCTCTGGTGGATTATAACCGTTCTGGCGTGCCGCTGATCGAGATCGTGTCAGAACCGGATATGCGGAGTGCAGAGGAGGTCATTGCCTATCTTGAAAAGCTCCGCACCACCATCCAATATCTGGGCGCATCAGACTGTAAGCTGAATGAGGGTTCCATGCGTGCTGATGTGAACCTGTCTGTCCGGGAGGTGGGTGCCAGTGAATACGGAACCCGTACAGAGATGAAGAACCTGAACTCTTTCAAAGCCATTGCCAGAGTGATCGAAAATGAGCGGGAGCGTCAGATTGAGATATTGGAGGATGGCGGTGAAGTCATTCAGGAGACAAGGCGGTGGGATGATAATAAGGAATATTCCTATGCGATGCGTTCGAAGGAGGACGCCCAGGATTACCGCTATTTCCCGGATGCCGATCTGACTCCTGTGGTGATCAGCGATGAATGGATCCAGGAGGTCAAGGATAGAGAACCGGAATTTCAGGAGGCAAAGGCAGAGCGGTATAAGAGAGAGTTTGGAATTCCCGATTATGATATTTCTATCATTACTGCCAGCAAGAGGATGGCAGATCTTTTTGAGGAAACGACAGCAATCTGCCAGAATCCCAAAAAGGTCTCGAACTGGCTGATGGGGGAGACGATGCGCCTTCTCAAGGAGAAGGAGATGGAGCCGGAGGATCTCACTATTTCACCAGAGAATCTGGCGAAGCTCATTGGGCTGGCAGACAAGGGAACCATAAATTCTACTGTAGCGAAAGAAATTTTCGAGAAAATTTTCGAAGAAGATATTGACGTGGAGAAGTTTGTAGAGGATAATGGACTTGGGACTGTAAGTGATGAGGGCGCCCTGCGTGATATCATCGGGAAGGTTCTGGAAGAAAATCCTCAGTCTGTGGCAGATTATCAGGCTGGCAAGAAGAAAGCCATAGGGTTTCTTGTGGGACAGACAATGAAGGCGATGCAGGGCAAGGCAGATCCCGGTATGGTAAATCAAATTCTGCAGGAATTGTTGAACTAGTGCCAGTACAGCAGTTCCGGAAAGAAAGAGGGGCTGCATATGATAGAGATGAGAAGAGAGAAGCGTTGGCCGGCGCAACTGCATTTGGAGATTTCTTCTCTTTTTAAACAGGATCATATAAAAGTAGAGAATATCAATGCGCCGATCGAAGTGATCGACGTGTCCAAGGCAGGTATTGGCTTTAAGACAGAAAGTGTTCTGCCCATCGGTTATTATTTTAATGCAAGACTGGAACTTGGGGCAGGCAGTGCCCTGAATTGCGTGGTACGGATACTCCGGCAGCAGGATAAGGGAGATTACTTTATCTATGGCTGTGAGATCGTAGGGGCAGCAGCTATAATGGATTATGTAGTCAATGATTATGCGGCTACATTGCAATAAGGAAGAGGTAATCCTGGCCACATTGTGGACAGGGTTGCCTTTTGTTGTATGGGAATGGAGGTTAGAGGATGCAGGCTGAGATTACATGGCTGGACGATCCGGGGGTTTTCCGGGTAAACCAGCTTCCGGCACACAGTGACCATTCGTTTTATGCGGGGGAAGAAGAGTATCGGCAGGAAAAAAGTTCACTGTGCCATTCTCTGAATGGGGTATGGCAATTCTGCTATTCCAGGAATGCCAGTGAGAGGCCGGCAGAGTTTTACAGAGAGGATTTTAATGCAGACGGGTTTGACGAGATCCAGGTACCAGGGCATATTGAACTGGCAGGTTATGACAAGATCCAGTACATTAATGTGATGTATCCCTGGGAGGGACAGGATTATCGGAGACCGGCTGGGACAGAGTCTGCTGAGAACCAGAGAAAGGATCTGTTCAGTGGCGCGGTGTACAATCCGGTCGGTTCCTACCGCCTGTCTTTTGACCTGCCGGAAAATATGAGTGGAAAACGGATCTCTATTTTCTTTGAAGGCGTGGAACAGGCGATGTATGTATGGCTGAATGGTGTCTTTATCGGATATGCGGAGGACAGCTTTACCCCATCTGAATTTGACCTCACAGAGGTGGTCCGGGACACAGGAAATATCCTTGCGGTGGAGGTACATAAACGGAGTACGGCGGCATTCCTGGAGGATCAGGACTTTTTTCGGTTCTTTGGCATCTTCCGGAATGTTTCACTGGTGGCAAAACCCAGGCTGCATCTGGAGGACCTGTGGATCCGCCCACTTTATGAGCCAGAGACAAGGACAGGGGAACTTCGGCTTCGGCTGAAGTTTTCCGGGCAGACAGAGGGCGGCAGGGTACAGGTGGCTGTGAAAGACGCCGGCGGGAAGCTTCATCTGTCGGAAGAACTTTCTGTGCATGATACCGATACTACAGAAGGGGTATGGAAAATGCCAGGCCAGGCAGAACCATGGGACAATCATGATCCCCGCCTGTATAAACTGGAACTCCGTCTATATGATGGCGGAGGAGGGCTGACGGAGATCATACCATATGAGTTTGGTTTCCGGAAGATTGAGATCCGTGATAAGGTGATCTGCCTGAATGGGAAAAGAATTATTTTCTGCGGCGTGAACCGTCATGAATGGAGTGCAGAATCTGGACGCTGTATCGGCAGGGAAGAGATGGAGTGGGATATGAAGTGCATGAAGAGGAATGAGATCAATGCAGTCCGTACCTGCCATTATCCGGATCAGATCCCCTGGTATAGCATGTGTGACAGAAATGGGATCTATATGATCGCTGAGACCAATCTGGAGACACATGGTTCCTGGCAGAAGTGGGGGAATATGGATGTTTCCTGGAACATTCCCGGCAGCTTTCCGGCGTGGCGTGAAGTGACCCTTGACCGGGCACGGAGCAACTTTGAAGTGTTTAAAAACCATACGGCGGTCCTTATGTGGTCCCTGGGAAATGAATCCTATGTGGGCGACGTGCTGGAGGAAATGAACCGCCTGTATAAAGAATGGGACCCGGACCGGCTGGTTCATTATGAGAGTGTTATCTATAACCGTGATTATGAAGATACAGTGTCAGATATTGAATGCCGGATGTATGCGCCGCCAGAGGCGATCCGGGAGTATCTGGACCATGAGCCGAAGAAACCATTTGTCCTCAGTGAATATATGCACTGTATGGGGAATTCTTTGGGCGGCATGCGATCCTATACTGACCTGCTGGATCAGTATGAGATGTATCAGGGCGGATTTATCTGGGATTTTATCGATCAGGCACTGTTTGTGACGGATGAGGTGACAGGGCACAGGGTTCTGCGCTATGGGGCAGACTTTGATGAAAGGCCGGCGGATTATGAATTTTCCGGAGATGGGATCGTCTTTGCAGACCGTCAGGAAAAGCCGGCAACACAGGAGGTGAGATATCTTTATGGAAAATACCGCTGACAAGCTCCAGATCATATATGGAGACGCCACACTGGGGGTGAAGGGAAAAGATTTCCGCTATATCTTTTCCTATGCTACAGGAGGTTTGGAATCCCTGCATGTAAAGGGAAAGGAATGGCTGTACCGCACCCCGAAGCCTACGTTCTGGCGTGCTGTGACAGACAATGACAGGGGAAATGGATTTCCGCTGCGTTCTGGCATGTGGCTGTCTGCAGATATGTTTATCCACACAGTAAAGAGACTGGTACGGATCGATGGCAAGGAGATCCCGCTGCCCATAGCACCGGAGAATAACCAGTATGGACAGGACTGTTATGCCCATGAGGTCACTGTGACCTTTGTCTATGAGACCATTACGGTTCCAAGTACCTTTGTCACGGTGGCTTACAGGGTTGATCCACAGGGGAAGCTGCAGTGTGATGTCCATTATCAGGGCAGGCCGGGACTGCCGGAGCTGCCGGTATTCGGTATGCGGTTTATCATGCCAACGGCAGCAGAAGGATATCGTTATAAAGGGCTTTCTGGAGAGACTTATCCAGACCGCAGGTCAGGAGGTATGGAAGGTGTCTATGAGGTCAAGGGCATGCCGGTAGCTCCCTATCTTGTCCCACAGGAATGTGGTATGCATGTGGAGACGGAATGGGTGGAGATTTACCGCAGGACGGAGCTGGACAACCGAAAGAAGGAGTGGAAGAGAACAGGACTCCGTATCTGTATGGTAGATATGCCATTTGCCTTTTCCTGTCTTCCGTATACAGCAGAAGAACTTGAAAATGCCACCCATCATGAGGAGCTTCCGCCTGTGCGCCGGACTGTTCTCTCGGTATTGGGAGCAGTGCGTGGCGTGGGAGGCATCGACAGTTGGGGAGCAGATGTGGAACCGGCATACCGGATCAGCGGAGAGCAGGATATCCGGTATTCATTTATAGTAGAAACTTGTTGAGAAAATGGAGGTAAGAGTGAAAAATAATTTTTCACTCAGAAAGTTTGTGCGCACACGCCCAAACTTCTTTATGCACAATAAGGCAAAGGTGAACTGCGTTCACCTTACGAATGGAGGATAACTATGGATCAGGATTATGGTAAGAAACTGGAGTCATATGTAAGGAGTATTCCGGATTTCCCGGAAGAGGGAATTATTTTTCGTGATATCACCACTGTCCTGCAGGATGCAGAGGGACTGAAACTTGCCATTGATGCCATGCTGGATGTACTAAAGGATGTGGACTTTGATGTAGTAGTGGGAACTGAATCGCGGGGATTTATCTTTGGTGTCCCCATTGCTTATGCCCTCGGTAAGCCATTTGTCCCCTGCCGGAAGAAGGGAAAACTTCCCTGTGAGACTGTGACAGCGGAGTATGACCTGGAGTATGGCACGGCTGCCATTGAACTGCATAAGGATTCCATTAAAGAGGGACAGAAGGTCGTACTGGTGGATGATCTCATTGCCACAGGCGGAACGATTGAGGCATGTGCCGGCCTGGTGGAGCAGCTTGGCGGTAAGGTGGCAAAAATCGTATTTCTCATGGAACTTGCTGGGCTGAAAGGAAGAGAACGCCTGGGAAACTATGATGTGGCATCGATCATTACCTATGAAGGGAAATAGGTGGAAAAGATTTCCGCCTGAAAGAAAGACTGGAGGAGAATTTATGTTAGAGAAACTATTCAGATTAAAAGAAAACGGAACTACGATGAAGACAGAGGTGATCGCAGGTATCACCACCTTTATGACGATGGCATACATACTGGCGGTGAACCCCACGATCCTGTCTGTTTCGGGTATGGATAAAAATGCTGTATTGATCACCACAGCACTTGCTGCCTTCATCGGCACACTGGTGATGGCATTGCTTGCCAACTATCCCTTTGCCCTGGCTCCCGGTATGGGACTGAATGCCTATTTTGCTTATACGGTATGTGGTGCCATGGGATATTCCTGGCAGGTTGCACTGGTGGCAGTATTTGTAGAAGGTATTATCTTTATTGTCCTGTCCCTTACTAATGTGCGTGAGGCGATCTTTAATGCCATCCCCTTTACCCTGAAAAAGGGTGTCAGTGCCGGAATCGGCCTGTTTATTGCCTTTGTGGGGCTGCAGGGGGCTCATCTGGTGGTGGGCAATGATTCAACCCTTGTTACTTATGTAGATTTCGCAGAAAATATTCATACTGAGGGTATTGCGGCGATCCTGGCGCTGGTGGGGCTGTTTCTGACAGCGATCCTTTATATAAAAAATGTAAAGGGTTCTATCCTCATCGGCATCCTGGCGACATGGATCCTTGGCATGCTGATGCAGGCAGCAGGAGTCTATGTCCCAAATCCGGAAGCTGGTTTCTATTCCCTCTATCCGGCATGGGGGATGGTGGACCTGACAGATCTTGGGAAGACATTTGGACAGTGCTTTACGGCTGATTTTTCAGGTGTCAGTATCATAAACTTTATTGTTATCCTTTTGGCCTTTTTATTTGTAGATATGTTTGATACGCTGGGAACACTTATCGGGGTGGCAGATAAAGCAGATATGTTGGATAAAGATGGCAAGCTCCCGCGCATCAAACAGGCGCTTCTGGCAGATGCTGTTGCCACCAGTGCAGGTGCTGTCCTTGGTACATCCACCACAACGACATTCGTGGAATCTTCCTCTGGTGTCGCTGCCGGGGGCAGGACAGGGCTTTCCTCTGTGGTGACAGGCCTTTTGTTCCTGCTTGCCATATTCTTCTCGCCGATCTTCTGCGCCATTCCCGGATTTGCCACGGCACCGGCACTGATCTTTGTGGGATTCCTTATGGTATCTGCTATCGTCAGTGTAAACTTTGAGGATCTGTCAGAGGCTGTCCCGGCATACCTGTGTATGCTTGCCATGCCGCTGATGTACAGTATCTCAGAAGGTATCGCCATCGGTGTTATCTCCTATGTAGCCATTAACCTTGTCGCTGGTAAGTCCAAGAAGATCACGCCATTGATGTATGTGCTGGCAGTATTGTTTGTATGTAAATATATCTTTTTATAGTTAGTAATAGTTCCTCAGATATCCGCCCCTTCTGTGATAGAATCCAGATTCTTTGCCAGAAGGGGTTAGATTTTATCTTCTTTGCGGAGGCCTCTTATCTGGCTCAACGGCGCCAATTTGGACGGGTTTAAATTGGCGCCGTTGAGCTGTCTTCCTGATAAACGATTTTCCCATCAATGATCGTATAAAGTGTCCGGGTAAATATCTCCATGGGATTTCCTGTAAAGATCGCAATATCTGCATCTTTGCCGGGTTCCAGTGAGCCGACCCGGTCGGCAGTCCCACAGATCTGTGCGGCATGGATTGTGACGGCTTTCAGTCCGCCCTCGAAGGAAAGACCCTGTTTGACGCAGAGCCCGGCACATAAGGGGAGATAACGGATCAGTGATACCGGGTGGTCTGTCATAATGGCAGTCCTGATCCCGGCGCGCTCCAGCACTCCGGCGGTTTTAAAACTCATATTTTTTATCTCGATCTTTGAGCGGGAAGTGAGGTCCGGCCCAACGATTGCCGGGAATCCTGATTCTGCGATCTCATCTGCGATGAGGTGTCCCTCCGTACAGTGATCCAGTGTCATGTCAAGATTAAATTCTTTTGCGATGCGGATGGCTGTGAGGATATCGTCTGCCCGGTGGGCATGTGCCTTTAGCGGGATTTCCCTGCGAAGCACAGGAAGCCAGCATTCCATCTGGAAATCCTCTTCCCCGGCTGCGATATTTCCCGTGTCTTTTTTGCGCTGATAACGGCAGGCATGGTATAATTCCTCCCGCAGCATGCCCGCAACCGCCATTCGGCTTCCAGGCATCTGGTTCCTCTGCCCATAGTTCATCTTTGGGTTTTCGCCAAAGGCAACCTTCATTGCTGCGGGTGCTTTTACTATCATGTGATCCAGACACCGTCCCTGGGTCTTCATAAAAAGGGACTGGCCGCCCACCACATTAGAGCTGCCAGGTCCTGTCATCAGGGAAGTGACCCCGGCGAGAATGGCATCATGAAAAGCCGGATCCATGGGATTGACAGCGTCTACAGCCCGCAGATGGGGAGTGACGGGGGTTGTCATTTCGTTGCAGTCGTCGGTCACAGCACCCCATTTTTCTTCTGCGATCCCTACATGACAGTGTGCGTCGATAAGTCCGGGCATTACCCATGCCCCATCTGCATCTATCGTTTCTTCTGGAGAATCTTTTTTATTGATAGAAGAATCATGGGAGAGATTCCGCATATCTCCTACCGATGTGATTTTATCATTTGTGATATAGATATATCCATTTTCATATTCTTCCTTTGCCATAGTTAGGATTTTTCCATTGATAATGAGCATGTGAAACCTCCCCATAGTGGTATTTGACTAACCGTTCCCTATTGCATTATTTTGTGTGTTTTTTGGCTTTTTATGTATAATAAGTATTGGATCATTAAATTTCACAGAGATTGATTGACTGCATAAACCAAACACGGTATAATGTAGATATCTTGATTTCTTTATATTGGTGTTGCTAAATTGAAATCGGATGAAGTTAGTGCACTGACCTGAAAAGGATTTAGATAAAGAATGAAAAGGAGTGAAAATATGATAGAATTAAATATATTCAGAAAGATCATGGATGAGAATGAGGAATGTCTTCCTCTGCTGACTCTGGATGAGTTTTTTGAGGGGAACACAGCAGAAGATTCTATTGCCCCAAACCAATGTGATTGTGGTCGTCCATCATTGTCTGAAATATGGGATATATTTGGAAAAATTGAAGGTATGCCGGATATAGCATGGGTTCGCGTCGCTTTGCATGATGACACAGAGATCACAGAAAATGATGGGAAAGAAGTATTGAATCTTTGGGGAGATGCAATCGTAATATGCACATCTGCCGAAGCATCAGAATTGGAAGAGCGGGTGGATTGTAAATCGCTATGTTCTGGCGGAGCAGAAGAATGGGAAATTTCCGATCTGGATTCTTTATTTTCCTGCAGGCCTCCTGTTCCAGATGGCTTTCATTGTTTTGAAATTGTATGGGACTGATACAGTATGAAAGGGGGAGGACAATGAAAAAAATACTATCTATTCTGCTGACAGCGGCATTACTTTTTGGTATAAGCAGTTTAGCGGAAGATAACAGGGAGAGTATGGCAAGGGATTCTTCTGTGATCCAGCCAATGACTGTTGTCACGATAACACCATCACCGGTATATAATGGAGATGCAAAGCGGACGGTTATTGATGAGGTAACATATGTTTACCGCAGCGCTGAAGGAGATGAGAATAATATTCAGATCACGGCTGTTTATGCACCGGAGGGAACAAAAAAACTTGTGCTGCCGGATGCCATTGACGGGAGAGCGGTGACGGCGCTGCATCTTTTAAAAAAAGATAAAGCAGTTTCATTGGAAGGGGTAACCAGCCTGACTTTATCAGCGAAGATAATAGAGAAGCCAAGGATAATCTATAGGAATGGAGATATTCGGGCAGGCATACTGGTGACTAGCCTGGAAGAATATTTTCCCGCTCTGGAGGAGGTAAAGGCAGCGGAAAGTAATCCATATCTGGTGACTGAAAATGGTGTGCTATATACAAAGGACCTCACTTATCTGCTCTATTACCCAAAGAGAAAGAAGGATACAGAATTTAAAGAACCGGATACGATTTATATGTCGAGAGGGTATGAGAAAACCAGGTATCTGAAGAAAGTTACTTTTTCCAGCAATCCTGAATACGAAGATACACCAGACTGCGGCTACAGTAATCTGGAAACGGTTGTGATACCTTCAAATATTAAAAGTGTTTCATGGTTTGCATTTTGTAATTGCAGCAAGCTGACGCAGGTGCAGTGGCACGATGGTATAAGAGAGCTTGACAATGGAGCTTTTCAGGGATGCACAGCACTGACGAAGATTCCGTTGCCAAAGTCGCTGCAGATAATACGTGCAGATGCTTTTGGAAAATGCGTGAACCTGGATTTTGGTAATCTGGTATTGCCGGATCGGCTTCAATGGATCGGAGATGAGGCATTTCTGGGAACAAAATGCAATAAAGTGATCATACCAGATTCATTAGAAAGCTATGGGGAACATGCTTTTAACAGTAATACGAAAATAGTAAAACCCGGATACATAAAGAATGTGAAAACAAAAAAGATTAAATCCAAATATAAGTTAGACGGGTTTTTTAAGTATGGTTACAGTTATTATCTTGCCAACGAGGCGGTTGCACTGGTTTCAATAAAAAAGAAAAAGAAGAAGCATTGTTTTCCTGCTGTATCCGTAAAAAAGATCTGGGGAGCGAAGAAAAAGATCAAGCTGAAAAAGGGGAAAAAGGCAGTATTGAATACAAAGGTTAAGGTTGAGAGAGACTCAGGCGTAACAGTGAGTGGACAGTTGGATGCAGAACTTCTGAAATTCAGCTCTTCTAACCCCAAAGTAGTGAAGGTTACAAGGACAGGAAAAATTCAGGCCAGGAAAAAAGGTTCTGCAGTGCTCCATGTGTCCCTGCGTCTGAGTAATGGCGACTTTCATGTGAAGGCCTATAAAGTTAAGGTCAAAGTAAGGTAAAAAAGTAATGTGTCTGGGTCGGGAGATTCCATATTGACCAGTGAATATTTAACCGTTATAATAAAAGGCAAAAGGGAGGCATGAGTGATGGGATTCTATCTAAACAGCCAGACCGCTTATACATTATTTAGAACAGAAGCGAAACAGCCATACTTTGTGGACAAGTCTCAGATGCTGGAGGAATTATTTCCATTTGTTGATGCCGGAAATAAGCATATCTGCCTGACAAGACCAAGAAGATTTGGAAAAACCATTATGGCAAATATGATCGTCGCTTTTTTTTCAAAGGCTTGTGATGCAAAAGAACTCTTTGATGGTTTTTTGATCTCGGAGACAGAGGAATATGAACGTTACATGAACCATTACAATGTTGTTCATATTTCTTTTCATGATGTGCCAAGAAACTGCCGATCCTACGAGCAGTATATTGACAGGATTGAGACTCGCCTGTTAGAGGACATTCAGAGGGAGTTTCCTGATGTGGTTTTTGATAAAGAGGATGCCCTGTGGGATGTGTTTATGATGTTGTATGTAAAGCAGCCGGATATTCAGTTTATCTTTGTATTGGATGAATGGGATTTTATATTTCATCAGGAGTTTGTGACGGAAAGAGATAAGAGGGAATATCTCGCCTTTTTAAGGGGACTGCTGAAAGACCGCCCTTATGTATGTCTTGCCTATATGACAGGGATTTTACCCATACAGAAATATTCAAGTGGTTCGGAACTCAATATGTTTATGGAATATACTATGGCAAAAAGCCGTATGTTCAGTGAATATTTTGGATTCTCAGATGCGGAAGTCGATATGCTTTATGAAAGGTATGGCAGACTGCAGGGAAATCCATTTTGTGTTACAAGGGATGATCTGAGGAAATGGTATGATGGATATGCCACACCGACGGGAGTACGTCTGTACAATCCCAGATCAGTAGTACTTGCCCTTAGTAATAATAGTATTGACAACTACTGGACCAGTTCAGGACCATATGATGAGATATTTTACTATATAAGAAATAACATAGATTCTGTTTGTTAGTTGGCATCGGGTATGATAAAAAGAAGAAAAAGCACAGGTGCAAGGTGGAGGCACTACAACTGAAATGAGAGGAGATTTACAAATTATGAAAAAGATACTGGGATTTGTTTTTATTATGTTGTCAGTGATGTGTATTCGTGTTCCGTTAGCGGGGGAGGCTGCGGTGCGGTATGAGACTACAGCCATAAAAGGAAAAACATCAGTAAACAGGAGTGCAGGAAATTATTCTGGCAACTGGTCAGAGCCTTCCCGGTCATTTCTGTATCATAATGCAGATGGTACCTATAACAGGGTGGAATGTATTGGAAAATATATTTATTCGGAGATATATACGGCAGATTTCAAATACAAATCGCGGAAGAAGATTAAACTGGAACTGCCTGTCTGGGGCGGAGTCTATATGTCAGGGGATGCTTATTATGTGATGCTGGGGCAGAATAACGAAAAGGAGAAAAAAGGAGTATCGGAAT
Source organism: uncultured Clostridia bacterium (assembly GCA_947643415.1). Classification (GTDB taxonomy): domain Bacteria; phylum Bacillota; class Clostridia; order Lachnospirales; family Lachnospiraceae; genus Eubacterium_F. Next base: position 38,758 of record CANRWA010000017.1, read on the forward strand.
TCCGGCTGATTAAATACAATAAGAACTGGAAGAAGGTAACATCTGTCAACATCACAGATGCCAATACAACAGGGCCATTCGAGGCAGGTTCCTGTCGGTTTGCCCAGATAGAGGGGAATCTGTATGTGAGAACCTGCCATAAGATGTACAAGTCGGATGATGGGCTGAATCATCAGGCAAGTGTGATGTTTCGTTTCAGTATGACGGATCTGACAGTGCTGGCATCTTATACAGATGTTGCCAATTCGGAATATAGTTATATCAGCCATTCATTTAATCAGTTTCTGGCGGTAGGAAACGGTAAGCTTTATGCCTGTGACCATGGAGATGCATTTAACCGTGCCATCACTGTGATGCGGTTTGATGAGGCGCCCAGCGGGAAAGGATATTTTGATAATAAGGGGACTGTTGTGGGAGATGTCTACTCCTTTTATGGCAATACAGGAGATAACTATACAGGGGCAACACTGGGAGGATTTGCGGTTAGTGGCACACACTGTATCGTTGTGGGAAATTCTGTGAAACAGACGAAACAGGGAAGGAATAGTTCAGTAAGGAATATTTATACCATATCGGCAGAGGCTTCCGGAGATTTACAAAAGTCAGAAAAAACCTGGATTACGAATTATTCTTCCAAAGGAAAAAGAACAGCATGTAATCCGCTGCTGGTACAGGTTTCAGACCAGCGCCATCTTCTGATCTGGGAGGAAGAGTACAATGGAGGATATGACCGAACCCGTTATGTTTTTCTGGATGGAACAGGAAAGAAGATTTCTGGTGTGGGAACGGTTTACATGCCATTATCGGACTGCCAGCCTATCGTGAGTGGAAAACGTATTGTCTGGTATGTGACAGATCATGGCGCTCCTACGTTTTATAGTATTCCTGTTGACGGTTCAGCTATTTCAAGACCGGCAGCAAAAACTAAATTCACAAAGAATGGGATCGTATATCAGATAACAAAATCAGGGAAAGCAGGAGGCGAGGTCTCTGTGACCGGCTGCAAAAAGTCTCAGATGCCGAAGGAAATCAGCCTGAATACAGTGGATTATGAAGGATATCGTTTCCGGGTGACAGTGATTGGAAAGAACGCTTTCAAGAATAATAAAAAACTTACATGGGTGCGGATCGGCACTTATGTAAAGAAGATTGGGGCCGGCGCTTTTCAGGGCTGCAGTAAAATAAATACCATAGAACTGGGCTATAAAAAATATACAACGAAAAATATAGGAAAAAAGGCTTTTGCAAAGACAAAAGGGCTTGTGGGTGTAGGTGCTCCAGGGAAAAAAATTACGGCTTACAGAAAATTGCTGGGAAAGAGGGGAGTATCACCGAAAGTGATGTTTTATAAAAACTGAGCCAGGAAAGCAATGAGAGGGGTATGTATAAATGTACCAGACAGTTTTATTTGACTTAGATGGAACGCTTACCGATTCGGGTATTGGCATTACAAATTCTGTTATATATGCACTGGGAAAATTCGGTATCCATGTCTCAGACCGGACCGGGTTGTATTCCTTTATCGGGCCTCCTCTTGTGGAATCCTTTGAACGTCATTATGGATTTGACCACCAGCAGGCAGAGCAGGCGGTAAGTTATTACCGGGAATATTTCAGCAGGAAGGGAATCTATGAGAACCGTCCATATGATGGGATAAAAGAATTGCTGGCAGATCTAAGGGATTCAGGGAAGGTACTTCTTGTGGCCACATCAAAGCTGGAGAAATTTGCAGGGGAGGTTTTAAAACATTTTGGACTGTATGATTATTTCGATGCTGTAGCAGGAAGCAGCGTGGATGGCACGAGAATGAAAAAAGGAGAAATAATCACATATGCGCTGGAGAGTGCCGGGGTGGATGAAAGAGAATCTGCCATAATGGTGGGGGACAGAGAGCACGATATATTGGGTGCGAAAGAGGCAGGCATTGATTCACTGGGTGTACTCTATGGCTATGGGAGCAGAGAGGAACTTGTTATGGCAGGAGCAGATTTTCTGGCAGAGAATGTGGGGGCTGTAGCGGAGACTCTTGTTGGGGATTGTTAAAAATACATCTTTGCATTTGGATGGTCTCTTTTTTCTAAAAAGAGGGTGGGTTACAGAATATAGGAAAAAGTATTCCGGAAAAACTGTGTGGAGGTGGTCTGGTGAGTAAAGTAATAGCGGGAGTGGTTGGTTTCATTTTATCTCTTTATCTGATCGTGCCAATTTATAATAATTTCCAGCTAAGCAGATTTTCAAGACAGCTATGGAATCTGGAGTTCCCCCAGGGTGTTATTGTTTTGGAGGAAGACAAGGAAAATGGCAAGCTGAATGGAAATGGGAATTCTATGGATTACCTCGCCTGTGTTCTGGTAAAGTCAGAAAAGACGCAGGATGAACTGGAAGAATTTCTGGAGAGTAAGAAATTTCATTGTGCCAGGGATGATGAAGAGGAATGCAGGGACATAGAGGTGGTTAAGGTGGAGTCAGATATTTTACAGTCAAAATATCTGGAACATGAGACGATAACCTTTGAGTTCCTGTCAGATGAAACAGAGTTTCAGGATTATTATGCGCTGATTATTTATGATGGCGGTTATGATTCCAGTTTTGATATTAGGGGGCATTAGAATAATAATTTCTCAGTAGTCCAGGGATCGGGTCAGTGTTAAACAGAGAATTAGCTCAACGGGATAAGCATTATGTGGGAGGGATCAGAGAATGAATCAGGCCAGGGTATTGATCGTGGAAGATGAAGTTTCCATTGCAAAGATGATTGCCATGAATCTTAAAGTGGCAGGATATGATGTTACTATGTTTCATGATGGGGAAGAGGCTGCGGAGGCGGTCAGAGAGGAACGTAGTTATGACATTGCGCTGTTGGATGTCATGCTCCCTGGAATGGATGGATTTGCCCTTTTGGATATTGTCAGGTCTTATGAGATCCCTGTGATCTTTCTGACTGCCAAAGATGATCTCGGATCAAAGGTTCAGGGACTGCAGGGAGGGGCAGAGGATTATATTGTGAAGCCATTCGAGATGTTGGAACTGATGGTGCGGATGGAAAAGGTGCTGGAGAGGACGAGGAAGCTTAGTGAAGTGATCCATATTTTAGATATGGAGATCGATGTCCCTGCCCACACGGTGAGGAAGGGTGGCGCGGAAATTTCATTAAAGCCTATGGAATTTGAACTGCTTTGCGTGCTGGCACGGAATAAAAATATCGCTATTTCCAGGGAAGAGCTGTTGCGCCGGGTGTGGGGAGTCGATTATGTAGGAGAGACCAGAACGGTGGATGTGCATATCGGACAGCTCCGGAAAAAACTTTCCTTAGCGGACAATATCAAAACTATCTCCAAGCTGGGATACAGATTGGAGGAGTAATCATGCGTCTCAAAACAAAAATTCTTATAATCTGTTGTATCAGTGTTCTTTTTTCTTCTGTAGTCTGTAGTGCGGCAGTTTATATTCTGGTAAGAAATTTTTCTATGGATGCGGCAGAGGGACAGAGTTTTAAGGATGCCATTGCCGCCTTTTCTAAATTAGACGATGATATGACAGCGCTACAGGTTCAAAAGGATGATTCCGTTGATGAGAGGGTATTGGAATATATACTTAAAAAGCAGGGAGATAAATTGCTGTTATGCTTTTCATCGGGGGAAGAAAAGGAAATTTTCAATTCCACTGTATTTGAAAAAGCAGGTCTTGAGAAGTTAAACCATAGTCCGATTGATACCATGGGAGTGGAACGGGCAAGACTGCGCTGGCAGGGCAGTCATTTTTTTGTGTACCGGCAGGAAGCATATGATAGTGTCATTTTTAAGTTGGAAGATATAGATTATGTCTGGGAACGCATGAGGCTGCTTGGCATCGGGCTTTTGGTTCTGACAATTGCAGTAACGGCAGTTGTCTGTGTTTTATTATTTATTATATTGAACAAGGTGCTGCATCCCCTGCATGAATTAAGCGCTGGGGCAAGGCAGATCGCGAAAGGAAGGTATGATAAGCGTATCATCGTAAAGAGACGGGATGAGATCGGGGAGTTAAGCGATAATTTCAATCAGATGGCAGAAGCTGTACAGCTTCGCACAGAAAGCCTGGAGGAGTCAGAGCGGAGAAGAACATTGTTTATGGGTAACTTGACCCATGAATTGAAGACACCCATGACGGCAATCTCCGGATATGCGAAGACCCTTTTGACAGTAAAGCTCCCGGAAGAGGACAGGGAGGAAGCGCTTTCCTATATTTATGAAGAAAGCTGCCGCCTGGAACGGCTCTCCAGGAAACTTATGAATCTGCTTTTGATGGAGGAAGAGGATGGGATAGATCCTGTGGAAGTGTCAGCAAAGGAGTTGTTCCATAAAGCAGAGGAGGCCTGCCGCCGAAATCTTGCAGAGGATGGAATCTGTCTGGAATGTCATGAAAAAGGTGAGGTATTCTGCGTGGATGAGGATCTTTTCACAGAAGTTCTCATTAATCTGATTGATAATGCCAGAAAAGCCAGCAGTGCCGGGGACAGCATTATTCTCGCTGCAAAAGAGAATGTGATCGAGGTCAGGGATTTTGGACGAGGTATTCCAGAAGAAGAAAGAGAAAGAATCCTTGAACCCTTTTACATGATTGATAAATCAAGGAGCAGGAAGAGCGGCGGGGCAGGGCTGGGACTTGCCATTACAGCAATGATACTGAAAAGGCATAATTGTAAGATGCAGATTGAAAGTAAAGTGGGAGAGGGAACACGGATTATCTGTTACTGTGATTGGCATTACCAGTGATTGACATGGAGGTTGTTCTGTTTTGACAGATAAATTAAAGTATGATAAAATCGAAATTATAAAAATATGTAAGGAGAAGTGAATATGAATTCAAAATACAAAGGTTTGTGTAAAGGACTGGCAGTAACAGTTTTGGTATTGGGGATTATAGGATCTATCATTTTGGTGGCAGTATGTGGCGAAGTAAAAAATGTTTCATACTCTGTATACGCAGGCGTATCTGCAAGGGCAAAGCGTGATGCAGCGCTGACTATTACATATTTTGTATCTGGTGCGTTTGGATCCGTTATCTTATATGCCATTCTTGCCGGATTGGGGGAAGTGTTAGAATATTTGGAATTGTTGTCCAAAAAGAAAACGGATGTTGTGGGGGATATTACTGATTCAAAGGGGCTAAATGATGAAGAATTACCACCATTGTAATTGAGGGGTGTGAAAATGTCAGGACGATATACTAGGTTGGTTTCTATTGATGAAAAAAGATGGAGTGAAGATTGTCCGTTGCTTTTTCTTAAAGGTGCATTATTAAAGGATACAAGAACGGAAAGAAATATTTTGCAGCTTAAATTTCAAGCATTGTCAAGAAAAAGGATCAAAGCGTTTGAAGTTTGGTATGAAGCATATTCATTGGGGGACGAAAAACTTGAAAGCAAAAAGTTTTCATATTTAGATCTATCTCTTGCAATAAATGATGTTGTGGGTGAGGATATACCGATTTATATGGATAAAGCAGAATCACGAATTTTTATATTGTCTGTTACTGCAGTTTATTACGAGGATGGTTCACATTGGACAGGGAATGCTGAACTTCAAAAAATAGAAAACCAGATTTTGGTGCAAGATGGGCTAGATTATAGTTTAGCGCAGCAATTCGAGAGAGAGTACAAGAAAAAAAGTGATGGAACAGTGGAATCAATGTATTATTTACCAGTTTTTAAAGAAAGTTACTGGTTATGTTCCTGTGGAGCATTGAATCCAGATAAAGAGAATCGATGCAGGGAGTGTAAGATCACAAAAGAAGATCTTATTGAGATCAATGATGAAGAATTTCTGCGAAATAATTTACTGGATTACATTCAAAAGGAAAAAGAAACTAAAGAAAGAGAGGAACAGGAAAGAAAAGGATTAGAAAGAAGGGAAGAGGAGGAAAAACAAAAAAGACATACAAAATATATTAAGTATACTAAGGTAATGTCGGTCATAGCAGGAGCTGTGGTAGTGGTTATATTGTTTATTACTTTGGCTGCCAAGGTTATCATTCCAAATCAAAAGTACTCTTCTGCAAATAGTGCTTTTGACTCAGGTGATTATGAGACAGCGATTCATTTGTATGAAGAATTAGGCAATTATAAAGAATCAAGAAGTAAGTTCCTTGAAAGTAAGTATTCTTTGGCTAAGAAATTTATGGAAGCAAAGAAATATTCTGAATCAATGGAAGAATTTAAGAAAATTGAGGATTACAAAGATGCGAAGGATCTTATCGTTTTATGTGGCAGATTTATTCGATATGACGAAGCAATATCTTTGGCGAAATCCGGTAGGTATGAAGCAGCATTGATAAAGATAAAGTCTTTACCAAATAATTTTTCAGATAAAGAGAAACTGGAATTGGAATATGTTCAGATTCAAAGCAAAATTTTTTACGATGCAAAAGATTATATATCGACATATAAATTGTTGCGGCAATATGATATAAAAAATGATTTATTTATGGAATCTTGTTACCGGATTGCTTTATCATATAAAAAAAATAAGAAATATGAGAAAGCAATAACATATTTTCAGGAAACAGGGAATTATAAGAAGTCAAAAAGCCATATAATCAATTGTGAGAAAACGATTAGTTATAACAATGCTGTTGATTTAATGGAACAGGGAAAACTAAATAAAGCTATAAAATTGTTTTCTAAAGTTGGGAGAGATTTCAAAAAAGTAAATCAGTTTTTAGCATTATGCATGAAATACAAACATTATGCGGGGGTATGGAAGTGTTATAAGCACAGTATTATACATGATGATGGAGAGATATATAATGGAGATTATTCAGCTTCAGATGAAAATATGATTTGTAAGGTTTGTATATCAAAAAAAGGAAAAGTGATCTTGTACTTTGATGGAGAAAAAGCTAAATTAAAAGGAAATATAGCAGAATGGTATTATTATGGCAAAAGCATAAACAAATTCAATCTGTCGACAGGGTATCGGACATTACAATTATATTATTGTGATGGCAGCAAATCAGATCTATATACATATCAATATAAAGTAAAATAATCGTGCAGCAGATTTTGTCCGGCAATACGGATGGGAGAGTCAAATTTACAATTTGTTTAAATTTTAATGAATACTTGATGCAGGCGTCTATGTTACAATACAGTCAACATAGACGTCTGTTTTGTTATAAAAGTAGGGAGGTATAGAGAATGAGACGAGCGATAGCGATAGCAATGGCAATGGCAGGGATTCTTACCATTACACTGGCAGGCTGTGCCGAGAATCCGGAGAAGTCTGTCGTGCAGGAGAAGAACATGGATAAGATGCTGGAGCAGGCAGAGAGTAAAGATAATTCCAGTACTTATGAACAGGTAAAGGAAGAACTGAAGAAGAAATATGAAACCTATAAGACACAGATCAAAGATAAAAAACGGAAGGTAACAGTGGATGTGGACGCAAGAGTTGAGGTGCCGGAGGTGGAGAAGCTCTCTGTCTACCGTGTCAGCCAGAAGAAGATCGGCCAGGATTTCCTAGACAAGGTGAGGAAAGGACTGACACCGGATACTGTCTATTACGATGGAAGAATGAAGAATGGCAGAACCAAATCAATCGTGGCAAAGGAGATAAATGTGACAGAGAGAAGTCTGGCAGAGGCAAAAAAGTCAAAAGATACAGCGCTGGTGGAAGAATACAGTGAGGAGCTGGAGCGACTGAAGAAAGAATATAAGACGGTGCCGGATCAGGTAACTCTTACAGATTATCCATTAGACAATAAGATTCAGAGTATTAAGAAACTGTTTGACAGTGATCCAAAGGATACCTTTTACAGTTGGCTGCATGAACTTCATGGCAGTGGCGATGTTTTCTATGGAGTGAGTGATGAGAAAGAAGGAGTTCAGCATGAGCTGTTTATGCAGAATTCTGATAATTATGGAAACTGCCTGCGTTATCGGTGTGGTAAAAACGGGCAGGCATCCAATATCTATGCTGCCGATGTCGGAAGCGACATCCCTTATACGGTTTCCAAAAAGGAGGGGGAGGAGCCGGACTTTACCACAAGTGGGATTGAGGGCGAAAAGGGACAGCCTTTTACCGCAAAAGGTGTGGATAATGAGCCATTGACCTTGTCAGAGCAGGAGGCTGAGGAGAAAGTCAATACCCTTATGGGACAGCTTGGTTTAAGCGATTACCAGTGCTATGAAAAAGGCCTCTGTTCCCAGCTCATAGGTGGGATGAAGGAAGGAGAAGAATTCAGATACCGTGATGTTTATCAGTTTATGTTTCTGCGGAAACTGGACAATGTATTTGTCAATAATCTGGCAGGCTTTAAATACAGCGACGGATGGCAGGGAACAGAATATGTAAAGAAGATGTGGGAAAACGAAACGGTCATTGTGGCAGTCAATGACAGCGGCATCGTAGATTTCTACTATCTCTCGCCTCTCACGATAGATAAGACAGTTGTGGAGAAGAGCCAGATCAAATCATTTGATGAGATCCGGGATACCTTTGAGAAGATGGTGGTAGTGGAAAATGCCATAAAGGAATCAGGAGAGGAACAAGATGCTAAAGTATCCATTCAAGTGAAAGATGTGAAACTTATATATTCCAGGATCAGTGAAAAGGACAGCTTTGATACAGGCCTTGTAGTTCCTGTATGGAATTTTGAGGGAACCAGAGTGGATGAATATGGAGATGAGAGGACAGGTACAATTCTTTCCATCAATGCCATTGATGGATCTGTCATTAATCAGGAGCTGGGATACTAATGAATAGTTTTGAGACAGACATGAAACGGGCATTTGGCAGTGTGAATTTTATCATAGGGCTGCTGGCGGAATGTTTCATTCTATGGCGCACAGGATTTCAGTCAGATCTGTTCCGGATCAGTGTTCCGGTGCTGACTTCACTTCCTTACTCCACAGCGTGGCTCAATGAGTATCAGAGTGGTTTTATAAAGGAATACCTTCCCCGGAGTGGACAGAGCTCATATATATTTGGAAAATTTTTTGCCTGTGGCATCAGCGGCGGTGCCCTGCCTGCCATTGCCTGTTTCCTGTACAGCCAGTTTGGGGAAGGGGAAGAGATGCCGGAGAAATTTTTACTCTTGTTTCTCTCAGGGATGTTCTGGGCGGTCACGGCAGCCGTTCTCGCCGCGGCGGCGAACAGCCGGTATGTGGCATATGGCGGTTCTTTTGTCCTCTTCTATATGCTGGTGATTCTGTATGAGCGTTATTTTACGGCATTGTACTGTCTGTATCCTGCAGAGTGGTATGCCCCGGAACATATATGGGTCCTGGGAGATACGGGGATCATATTGATGCTGGCGGGGCTTATCTGGATCATGGGTATTCTTTATTATTCAATCATAGCGAGGTGTTTGGAACATGCGTAAGATCAGGCAGATTTTCTATATAGCATGGGGATGTTTCCGCAAGTGGCATAAAAATCCCCAGATCATCCTGTGTTTTCTTCTTGCCTTTGTGTTCTGCTTTCTTTTGTCAGATAAGGTGATGCAGTTTGCACAGGAACAGGATACCTACCTGCAGGGACTGGAAGCATTTATATGGACATTCGGGGATGCCCAGTCAGTGTTAGCCATTTCTATTTTACTGCTTCTCCTGTTCTCTGGCATGCCGGATTTGTCCAATGAGGTTCCCTATTTCATGGTGAGGACAGACAGAAAGGTATGGATGTGCGGGCAGATTGTGTATTTGGTCACGGCGACATTTTTCTTTATTTTCTTCATTCTTGTCTCTACGGTGCTATTGTCGGCAGGAAGGGCTTATATCGCCAATATGTGGAGTGAGACGGCGGCGATCCTGGGTTATTCAGGGATTGGGGAAGAGATTGCTGTTCCGGCTTTTGTGAAGGTGATGGAGCTCACGGATCCTTATCGCTGTACCATGCATATCTTTTTCCTGATGACAGGGTATGCGGTATCGATGGCAGGGCTGGTTTTATTTCTGAATCTATGCAGAAATAATGGGGGAATGATCGGCGGTGTTCTTTTCAGTGCCTTTGGGATATTGCTGAATCCGGATATTGTGGCAGAATGGTTTGGGATACCTTTGGAGCAGATACGGTTTGCCAATATTCTCAGTGGATGGATCTCACCACTGAACCATGCTACTTATTATATGCACAGTTTTGGGTATGACAATCTTCCCAGGCTCTGGCAGTCCTATCTGTTTTTTGCAGTAGTGAGCATGGTGCTGTTTGCGGCATCTCTTGTGAAGATCAAGAATTATCCATTTCAGTTTACAGGCACCTATATGTAATGGGAGGTAGTATGAAAGCAGATAAAGAACATGAAGGAATCGAAGTGATCGATGTATATAAATCTTTTGGGAAGGAACAGGTATTAAAGGGTGTGAGTTTTACTATACCAGAAGGAACGATTTATGGGGTGGTGGGAAATAATGGGAGTGGCAAAACGGTGTTGATGAAGTGTATCTGTGGGTTTATGAAATGTGACAGGGGCAGGATCTTTGTGGATGGCAGACAGGTGGGAAAAGAGGTGGATTTTCCAGACCGGCTGGGGGTTATCATTGAGACGCCGGGATTTATCCCCAATCTGTCAGGGTATAAGAATCTGAAGATCCTTGCCTCGCTGAAGGGGCGGATCGGGAAGAAGGAGATCCGGGAAACTATGGAACGGGTAGGGCTGAATCCGGATATGAAAAAGCCGGTGGCAAAATATTCCCTGGGTATGCGCCAGCGGCTGGGGATCGCCCAGGCGATCATGGAGGATCCGGGGGTACTTATTCTGGATGAACCATTTAATGGGCTGGATCGCTATGGTGTGGTGGAGATCCGGACACTTCTGAAAGAGTTAAAGGCAGATGGCAAATCTATTTTGCTGGCCAGCCACAATGCACAGGATATCAAAGAACTCTGTGATGATGTGCTGGATCTGATGTTGGAGGGAAGAGAATGAGAGGGAAAAGGATCATAACAATAATATGTCTTATCTTGTGCCTTGTATTAGGGGTCGGGGTGGATGGAGCCAGGATCTGTGCGTCAGGACAGGAAAAGGCAGAGGATAAAGGACAGGATGGCACAGACAGCCAGGTAAAACAGGGTACGGTAGAGACAACAGGGACAGGGGGGCTTGTCATTGACAACCAGAATATATATGAGGGCATGGAAAATTCGTATTCTGGTGGATATACCCCAAAGTCGGATGGAAAGAAATCCGTGGTGGTGCTTCCCCTGTTGGCGAAACGGAAGCTGGCGGGAAACCAGATGACAGTGACGCTTCGGTTTGGGGAATCAGAAAACCTCCCTTTCGTACAGAAGAATTATGAGAAGACAGTATCCTATGGCATGCATTCTATAGGGAATTCTGCCAAAAAGACAGGCTGCTATCTTGTTACCTTCGATCTTGAACTGAAAAAGGGACGGTATAATGGCAATTATCCTGTTACTTTGTCGGTCAGCGCAGAGGATGAGGAGGGAAATGAGGTCAGTCAGGAATTTACCGTATATGTGGCAATTTCAGATGGAAAAGATCTGGATGCATCGGGAAAATCCGATGCATCTGAGACAGGGAGTACGATAGGTTTTGCAATAGATAACAAAAAAATATATAAGGGGATGGGGAAGTCTTATTCACAGGGATATACCCCTAAGACAGACGGGACAAAGGCTGTTGTCGTGCTGCCGCTGCTGGCGAAACGGACACTGTCTGGCGGGAAGCTGACAGCGGCATTGAAGCTGGGGGAGGCAGAGAACCAGCCCTTTGTCCGGAAAAATTATGAAAAGACTGTAAAAGCCGGAAAAAAGACAGGCTGCTATCTGGTTTCCTTTCACCTGAAATTAAAAAAGAAGAGATATAATGGGAGTTATCCTGTCACCATATCTGTCCAGGCAGAAGATAAAGAAGGAAATGAGATCAGCCAGGAATTTACTGTATATGTCATTATTACGGATGGGAAGAGTACCGGGGAGGGCAGCGGATCCAAAGGCAGTGATAAGCTTCCTTCCCCTGCACCGAAGATCCGGATGGCTTCTTACCAGTTCTCAAAAGATAAGGTCTTGTGCGGCGAGAGATTTACGGCGAAACTTTCCCTGGTGAATACAAGCAGGACAGAGGCGATAAAGAATATGATGGTCACAGTGGCTCCGGGGGAAAATGTGGAATTGCTGGGAAAGACAGACAATGCCTATGTGGAGGAATTAGGAGCTGGCAAAAAGTGTATTGTATCCTTTGATTTCCGGGTAAATGCATCCGCGCCAGAGGGGCAGTACAGTATTGGTGTGACAATGAACTATGCCGACAGTAAGGGAAATGACTATAATACAGAAGAATCCGTGAAGGTATCTGCAGGCCAGAAAGTGAGGATTGGAATCGATCCGGTGCAGGTTCCAAAGGAGATACAACTGGGTGAAACGGTAATTCTGCAGACACAGGCAATGAATCTGGGAAAAGGAAAACTTTACAATGTCCGTGCCGTACTGGAGGCAGATGGCCTGGTACCATCAAGTTCTGCCTATATGGGGGATGTGGAGGCAGGCACTTCCCTCTCTGGAAGCCTGGAAGTTGTGGCAGAGGGGCTTTCTGGAGATACCCTGTATGGAAATACACAAGGTAAGGTGACCTTTTATTATGAAGATGAGATGGGGAATGAAATGACAGAGGAGCAGGATTTTCAGACAGCGATTCTATCTCCTTTTAAAGAGGACGAAGGAAAAAAGCCGGAAGATAGTACAGGACAATGGTGGATTATTATGGCTGCCATCGCTGCCTTTCTTGGTCTGGCGACAGTAGTTCTCTTGATCAAAAAGAAAAAGAAAGCACAGATGGGGGAAGGGGTGCCGGATGGGAACTAAGGTCAGGGGCAGAGTGGGAGATTTCCTGCGGCTGAGAAAACAGAGTGACACGGTTAAGATGATATGCCTTTTTGCTTTGGCAGCACTGGTATTTATGGTCTGCGTGGCATATTATATCTGGCAGATCTGCCGATATGTGAATACTCCAGCAGAATACATTGTGACTGGGGAGGGGGCAGTATCAAATCAGCGTATCGCAGAGATAATGCAGGACAGGGATGTGTCAGAGGTGAGCCGGCAGATGATGATATCGGTATCTGTTCAATATAAGGGGGCAGAGACTGTTTTGGACTGCGCCATGCTGTCCCAGGAATATATGGCAGAATTAACCGGTGAAGAGATCCATGGGGGAAGCAGCCGGATATACATGAACGAGGCGGCATTTGCAGAATTTCAGGAAGCGTTATCAGAAAAAGGCACCGACAGTGAATTTGGCGAAGGGACAGGGACCGAAAGGGCGGGCTCAGAAATCGATATCCGTTATTCCATGGGAGAGGAGGCTTTGGATGCCAGCGGCATGGATCATGACGGGAAGGGGAGTGGCGCCGAAATGGGCGGGCACATGAGAAGAGCGGTGCAGAATTACCATTCAGCAAAACTGGTTATACTAAAGACAGGTGGGGAGGAAGCAGAAAGTTTTATTTATACGGCAGAGACAGAGAGCCGGCTTGCCGGAGAGGCGACAGATCTCCGGGTACGGTTTGGCAGACATGATCTGGACGGACTTCACGCAGCCAATCTCAGAAAGCTGGGATATGAGCTGGAAAGCAAGGAGGTGGTAATGGAGGAAGAGCATGGAATCCAGATGAATCTGCTCCATATACGATATGGGCTGGTGATCTGTGGGATCTGTATCCTTGGGGCGCTGGTACTGTGGAGAAAACGTTTCTGATCATGCCCGCAGGTCGAAGTTATACCGTTTCAGATCTCCCACAGGGGCATCAGCGCCGATGAAGTCCTTTACCACATCCATCTCTTTTTCTTTCATAGAGAGCTGTGAGGTAAAAGCATAGCCCTGTTCATTGATAGCGTCATTCAGAAGTTCCATATTTCGTTCCAGGAGATCCTTTGTCTCCTCTGAGGAAACAGAGAAATTGGCAGAGACGGCAGTATTTTCCTTTATAATCCGGATGTCCAGTGTCCCCAGGTGATCCATATCCAGATGGAGCAGGACACTGAGCTTGTCAGGATTCCTGCGCAGCGCTTCTTTCCGTGTCATGACATACAGGTCCCCATGTGCATTCTGGTTCTGAAGTTTCAGGGGAAGCTGTATATATTGGAATGTCTGGTTCATCATCTTCATAAAATCCAGGTTGTTGCTCATATCCGCCGCGTTTTGCGAGAGCTGGGAGAAGACATCTTTCCCCAGCACCTGTTCGCTGAAATGGGATAATGCTTCAAACTGGCGGGACATTTTATCATATAGTACATCCATAGCCTGTTCTTTTTTCATCTGTTCCGGTGAAACGGTCCATCCTGACATGAATTGTGTCTTGATCAGGTTCTGGAAAGGTTGTGAGGCCAGCAGTTTTCCCGCCTGTTCTTCAGACAGCCGGGGCAATATATTCTGTATCTCCGTGAGGAATTGCCTAGTGGTGGCAGTGCCATCTGCGATAGCCTGTTTTAATTCCTCTGAGATCGGGTAATCGGACAAAAAAGAAGCAAAGGACTGGCGTTCTTCTGGTGACAGGACAAAGCCGGCCTGTTCATGGATAAATGGCGTGCGGAAATCTTCACTCAGTCCGGATTCTGTGAGAGCTGTCCGGGCAGCAGCGTTGCCGTCTGTCAAAGTGGTAAACAATTGCTTCATGCGGGCAAAGGGACCCTGTGCCTGTTCCGCTTTTGCTGCTTCATCAGAAAGTGTCTCAGCATCTGGCAATTTTGCCAGTTCTTCTTCTGTGGCCTCAGCTATTTCGACTGCTATTCCCTGTTTTACATCGGCAGCAGGCATCTCTTTTCCTTCTGGATTTTCGGCAGAAATTGTCTCCGGTGAGACGGAACCTGTATTTTCAGCCAAAGCCTGTTCTTCTGGTGTGGGGTTTCCCTCTAAAGCCATAGCAAGGATCCGGGAGCCGATCTCTGTAGCGAGCCTTGGCACCTGCCGGCCGATGGAATTCAGCATATTTCCGATATCATTTGTGAGAGAATCCATTTTATCCAATAACTGATGAGTCTGGTTCTGGTAATTTTCAAATTGTTTCACAGATTCCTGTGTCATGGGAAGATTCAGGCGCCTCATCGTAATGATGGCATTTACATCAACCTTTGGATAACGGGCGCACAGTTGGATGGAGGCCATAATGTTCTCACGGCTGATGGACTGCTGGTTCAACAAAAGAGAGCGCACGACTTCTATATTGCGGTCAGATTTGGGCAGGGCAGCCTCTTCCAGTGCCTGCTCAATAGTATCTTCGATATCCAACAGATAAGCCCCATTGACAGCTTTCATATAGATTGTATTATTGTCCAGGCTGGTGATCTGAAAAGCCGCTTTCTGTCCAATAGAGTACTGGTTGGCATCAGGGAGTTTTCCTGTGAAAGAAGAACCATCTTCCATAGATAAAGTGATCTCCTTGCCATGGACATCGCTGACAACCCCCTTTAGTGTCTGCCCTTCCTGAAGATGCAGGGTAGAATTCCCGGACCGGTAGGTCTGGGAACGGGGAGAAGAGACACCAGATGATGTCCCCTGGGAGTTGTTTTGTATTGAATTACTGATAATAGCCATGGCAATACCCCTTTTCGCGATAAATTCATATAATTTGTATATCGACATTTATAAGAAAGAAATAAAGAAAGAAATTTCTGCAGCTTTTTGCCATAGAATCTGTTATACTATATATAGTAAGGTAAAGAGTATACGGTTCTTCATGTGGAATGAGCGGAGGAACTATTTAAAGGAGGGAGACATCTATGACAGGACGGTGGAGACCCGTTGTGGCAGCGGTTGTCCTTGTAGTGATATTTACTGGGGCCGGAACGGCAGTATGGTATCGGGGAAAAGACAAAAATGCCGGGGACCGTCCTACGGCAGACAGAGAGGAGGCGGACTGGCAGATGGGGGATAAGGACACAAAGGTGAATCAGATACAGAAGGTGAACTATAAAAAGGGCAAAAGCAGTCAGGATCCAGAGGAGGCTTATCTGAAAAAACTGAAACCATTTTACCAGAATTCCATCCGGGACATCCTTTTAAGTAGGGAAGGGGAGAATTGTGCTTACTTACCGGTCAATCTGTATCTTTGCACGGCGATGCTGACAGAGATGACAGATGGTGATACAAGGGAGCAGCTTTTGGATGTGCTGGGTCAGAAGGAGACAGAGAATATCCGGCGGCAGAGCCAGCTGATATGGGAACGTATCCATATGGACAATTCTACTGGAACGTGTATCCTGGGGGATTCCATCTGGCTGAATCAGGATATTATGTATCAGAAAGATGTATTGGAGATGCTGGCACACAGTTATTATACAGAGACTTACCAGGGACCTATGGGAGCAGGGATGGATAAGAAGATACAGAACTGGGTGAATGACATGACGAAGAATATGCTGGTGGAATATACTGGCGGTATCCAGACTGATTCCATGATGGCATTTGTCCTTTTGTCTACTGCTTATTTTCATGACCAGTGGGTTACGCCTTTTTCGAAAGAGGATACAAAGAAGGATACCTTTACTAATGCCGTGGGAGAGGAGGAGACTTGTGATTTCATGCACCGGACTTCTTATGGATCTGTTTATGAGACAGAGCGTTTTCTTTGTACTTCCCTTGGATTTGAAAATGATAATTCCATGGTGTTGTATGTACCAAAGGAGGGAGTTACGGTAGAGGATCTGTTGGAGAAGGATATGGAGGATATATTGAGGCTATGCGCTTCTGATAACGATGGTTATTCATATGGAGAGGTTTCCCTGTCCCTGCCTAAATTCACCATCAGCAGTAATCTTGATCTGGTCCCCATAATGAAGGAGATGGGGGTTACGGATATGTTTGATGCAGGGAGGGCGGATTTTTCGAAGCTTGTCAGGAAGGAAGGGACAGGTGGGGATCCGTTATATGTGAGCAAGGTTCAGCAGGCAACGAGAGCATCTGTAGATGAAAATGGATGCAGTGTGGCTTCTTTTACTGAGGTAGACCTGCGATGCGGGGCAGCGGCACAGCCACAAGACCATTTTGAGATCAACTGTGACCACCCTTTTCTCTTTATCATTAGTAATTATGAGGGGATTCCTGTCTTTGCCGGGGTGGTGAACCAGATGGGGAAATGATCTCAGAGATATTTCCGGAGTTCTTTGCTGAGTTCTTCTTCGATGGAAGCGAGGCGGCAGCAGATCCCCTTTGCCGTCTCATTGGCTTCCGGATACTGGTTCAGATATTTATAGATTGATTTAATTCCCATGTTGCAGCCATCCGTAATGAGATCAGCGATGACGGAGTCGCTTTCATCCATTCCTATTTTTACATTTGTTTTGAACCAGGACATGCCTTTCGCCATAGGAGACGGATCTTTTTCATCAATCTGATACCGGTTCAGCAGTTCATGGATCTCGTTGCCCAGTTTTTCATGATGTTCCCTGCTCTCTGTCAACAAGTTTTTGAGGGTGACACTCTGTGCCTTGTCCAGTACCTCATCAATGGTAGAAACTCCCATTTTTGTTCCGGCATCACATTCTCTCAGCAGATGGATCGTATCATTATTTTCCATTTTACACCTCCATGTATTTTATAGAAAGTTCACTTTGTGCAGAGCAAGAATTGCCGATGGCAATTCTCAGAGCGCTGCGGTTTTCAGCCAACGCTTTTTGGAACTATATTTTAGTCTGCTCATGAACAAGAATTTTTATGCAGCTTTAGCTGCACAAAGAAGCTGCTGCCGCCAGTGGCGCCATCTTCTACCCAGATAGAGCCATGGTGTGCATCCATGATCTCTTTGGCGATACAGAGTCCAAGGCCAAAATGGGATTTGTCTGTATGGGATTGGCTTGAACGGTAAAAACGGTAAAAGATCTGTTCCTTTTCCGCATCAGGAATCCCACATCCTGTATCGGAGAACTGGAAGAGTAAACATGACGGTTCTGCCCGAAGGGATAGCAGGATTTTTCCGTTTTCGGGTGTATATGAGAGGGCATTGTCCAGAAGGATAGAAAATACCTGCGTGATCCGTCCTCTGTCGCAGAAACAGTCGGGCAGTTCTGTAGATTCATCCGGGATCTTCACAGAAAGTGTGATCTTTTTCTTTACTGCAAGAGGTTCATATTTTTCATAGATATCAAATAGCAGTTCATCCGGCTGGCAGGGTTCTATATGCATGGGCAGATGGCCAGAATCTGCATTTGCCAGAATGAGCATACTGTCAATGAGGTTCTGCATACGGCAGGTTTCTTCTGCCATAAGAGTTATGAAATGACTTTGTTCTCCTTGATCCTTTGTCTTTTTCAGCACTTCCAGACCAGAGCGCAGGACAGCAAGGGGGGAACGTAATTCATGGGAAGCAGATGCGATGAAATGTACTTGCCTTTCCCTGCTTTTTTCTAATGGGATGATCATTCGTTTTGTGAAAAACCAGGAAAAGACCAGAAGCAGAGAGACTGCCAAAAGATCGGTGAGCAGAATGATCAGGCGAAAATGCCAGATTCTGTTATGCTGTTCCTTCCGTGGAGAGAGGATCAGGAAACTCAGGTTATTTGACTGCTTGGGAATTACTCCTGCCGAGGCATAATAATCCTGGCCAGAGGAGGAAAGGAAATCAAACTCAGCGTGGAGGATCACCTGCTGTGGTTTCTCAGAAAAGATATCCAGATTCTGTTCATTTTTTGCTTTGGTGATGGCTTCCTCCCTCAGTTGTATATCTTCTTCTGAGTCGTGATAGTGCTGATAGTAGAGAGGGGTCCCGTTGTCATAGAGATATAACAGGAAACGGCCATTTTCCTGTATCTGGCTCAGCCATTGGTGTGAGATCGTATCCTGTTCCTGCAGATGGATCAGGGTTGTGTTCAGTTGCCGCAGAAAGGCAGCATTGTCTTCTGCTTTCAGATTACTTTCAGCAAACATAAGACAGAGAAGGGTTAATACAAGAAAGATACAGCCTGTCACAAATGCGCAGAACAGAGTCAGATGGTAATGTAATTTGTGGAACATAAAATTCCTCCATTCCGAGTGATAGAGAGGGAGCATGGTCGAAAAGCAGCGTAGCTGTTTTTGCGCTGTCTCCTCATCAGCATTCTAATATATATCCAATTCCCCGCACTGTCTTAACACATAGCTTACTTCCCACAAAGCGAAGCCTCTTTCTCAGGAAATGGATGTAGGTGTCCAGATTGCCCTCTTCTACAGGGGCATCCACCCCCCATACACGGGCGAATAAGATTTTGCGGTGTATGACCTGGGCCGGTTCGCGCAGGAAGGCTTCTAAGAGCAGCCCTTCCCTGCCAGAGAGCGGCAGTTCATTCTTTGGGCCATACAAGATGCGGAGGGAGTGATCATAGGTTATGTCCTCGAAAGTGAGGAGGCTGTCATCCTCATATCTTCCGCTCCGCCTGCCAAGAGAGCGGATCCGTGCAGACAGCTCTTCAAATTCAAAGGGTTTAACAATATAATCATCGGCTCCACTGTCCAGTCCCTCGATCCGGTCGTATAATTCTCCCAGTGCTGTAATGAGGATCACAGGCGTGGATACACCAGCATTTCTCGCTTTTTTCAGTACAAGGAGCCCATTCATGGTGGGGAGCATGCGGTCAAGAAGTACCAGATCATGGGCATTCTGCATAAGGAGATCCAATCCATCCCGGCCATCATGACAGACATCCAACTCATGTTTTTCCCTCTTAAGCTGGTACAGGAGCAGTTCACAAAATTTTTCATCGTCTTCGATCAATAAAAGTTTCAATAAAGATCCCGCCTTTTTTCTTTCTACCATGAGTGTATCATAGAAATCTTGAAAAATCCTTAAAATAATTAAGATTTATAATTTTACTAAGGATTCCACCTGGCTCAGAATGTGCATTGAACGCAATTGCTATTGACAATGGCATATGATTCACCTAGAATAATGTTAAGTACATTAACAATATTTGCTGATATGAAAAGACGGGGATATAATGATGGATAACACTATAATGAAAAAAGCATCCGAATCCTGTGTGGAACAGGTCTATCAGATCCGGCCCGAACATCTGAATGGTGCTGGTCGTCTCTTTGGTGGCAGACTTATGGAATGGATTGATGAAGTTGCCGGACTTGTCGGTATACGCCATTCTCAATGTAATGTCATTACCGCATCGGTTGACAATCTGAAATTCATTCGAGGTGTATTTCAAAACAATCTGGTTGTGTTAATTGGAAATGTAACCTATGTTGGAAATACATCTATGGAAATACGTGTAGATACTTATGTAGAAAGCCTTGATGGTATTCGCTGCCCTGTAAATCGTGCATACCTTACGCTTGTTGCAGTGGATAAAAACGGTACCCCGACAAAAGTGCCTGGCCTGCTTATCGAATCCATCAGTCAGAAAGCGGAATGGGAAGCCGGTCAAAGGCGTAAGCAGCTTCGCATACAACGAAAAGAAGAGGGCTTTTAATGGAGGATTTTATGATGCCTATAAAAAATATTTATGCTGTATATTTCAGTCCAACAGGCGGTACACAAAAAATAGCTGTGGCTTTATTAAATAATCTGTCACAGCTTTTACATATCTCATCCCAAAATATTGATCTTACCATTTTAGCAGACAGACAGATAAGCTACGATTTTGATTCCAATTCACTTGTCATACTTGCTGTTCCGGTATATGCAGGCCGCATACCAAACAAGTTACTGCCGGATTTAGAAAGATGTTTGAATGGAAGCGGGGAAACAGCAATCATTCCCATCTGTGTTTATGGTAATCGAAACTATGACGAGGCTTTACGCGAAATGCTTATTCTTGTAGAGAAACACGGATTCATTCCCATTGGTGCTGCAGCCATGATTAGCCAGCATGCTTTTTCCACTCATATTGCCAAAGATCGTCCGGATTCTTCAGATTTTGAAGTCCTAACATATTTTTCGAATAAAATAGCCGAGAAAATCTTAAATAACCACAAATTGACTGGTATAACATACGACCATGATACCCCTATCAGACCTTACTATACTCCGCTCAAGGCAGATCATACGCCTGCCCGATTTCTAAAGGCAAAGCCGGTTACTGATATGGATAAATGTAACAACTGTGGTATTTGTGCCAAGAAATGCCCTATGGGAAGCATATCTGCTGATGATGTTGCAGATGTTTCCGGTATCTGCATAAAATGCCAGGCATGTGTCAAATTTTGCCCGACACATGCCAAATATTTTACAGATACAGATTTTCTCTCACATGTGAGGATGCTGGAAAACACATATACTGATCGCAAAGAAGTAAAAATTTTATTAAACTAACATTCCCCATCGAAATCTTCATTTTACACAATCTATCAAACCCATTACGTCATTAAATCAATCATTTTCCCTTGTTTTGCCCTGATAGGACTGAAGTTTCTGAAAGCAGCTTGTACTCCGAAAGCAATCGTGGAACTTGGAGCCGAGAGAATCAATCAAATCTGGCATGATGCAAAGTTAAGGGCTGTTGGATTCCTGGCTGAAGTTGGTGATGTGAGGCATTTCGAATCACTAAGGCAAATACAGAAGCTGGCCGGATTCCCGTTAAGGGGAAACAGTTCGGGAAAGCATAAAGGGCAGACGGCCATCAGCAAAAGAGGTCGGAGTAAGCTGCAGGCTGTACTGTTCAATGCGGTAATCCAATTCATCGCTAAAAATCCGGAGTTTCGGTCGCTGCATGAGTATTACACAATCAGAGCAAATAATCCGCTAAAGAAGAAACCGCCAGCGATCGCCATCAGCTGTAAGCGGATACGAGTCTTCTACGCCATACTGACAAAAGGAATAACCTATGATCCGCAGAAAATGATGTCTGACATACATAGGCAACCACAGGCAGCGTAAGGAGAACAGCTGTGAGATTCAGGAAGACATCCGCCGAAAGGTGCTGAAAGGAACAGGACAGAGAAAAATAAGAAAGGCAAATCAAAACGAAATAAGGCGACGTCTTATTAAGTGACCCTCAAACATCCATAAATCCATGAATTTAGGCCAAGGGGAATGGCATGGACTTAGACAACTCATCTATGTAGATATGAAAAAGTGAGAAAAAACGAATATTTAGTTGTTGTTCGTACTTATTACAGCAGTTTGTTTCTGCATCTCATTCAGCCTTTTGTGGAGCGGTATCGCCATGAATACTGTTATGACTGCGGAAAGCACATCGGCAATCGGCTGGGCATACATTATTCCATTTAGCCCCCAGACAATCGGAAGCAGCAGGATAACGGGGATAAAACAAATCCCCTGCCGTAGGGCTCCGAGGATAAAACCCTCTCTGCCTTTTCCCAAAGCAAGGAACAGGGAAGAATACACCGTATAAAATCCAAAGAGCATAATGGTAATGCCGTTTGCCCTCAAAGACGCTGCTCCGATGCGAATCATCTCGGCATCGCCCTTTGTGAACTGGGAAACGATAGCCGTAGGGAACAGAGCCAGTATCACACCGAAAATCACACAGAAAACCGTAGACCATAGGATGGAAGTCTTGATTGCTTCACGCAGACGGTCAAACTTCTTCGCCCCGTAACTGTACCCTGCAATGGGCTGAAAGCCTTTGATGAACCCGAATACGGACAAGCTGCCCATTGAGATAAGGCGGGTGACAACGCCCATGCCTGCAATGGCAGAGTCCCCGTAATCACCGGCGGCATTGTTGATTAAGGAAATGGACACACTCGTTAAAATCTGGAATACCAATGTCGGGATGCCGATTTTGAAAATCTCAGACATGGTTTCTTTTGTATATGTGCAGTCCTTAACCCGAAAATGGAATACGCTTTTTTTCCGAAAAATATAGGTCAGATATACGCAGGTTGAAACGACTTGTGAGATTGCGGTCGCTATCGCCGCTCCTGCCACGCCTAAATCAAACACATAGATAAACAGCGGGTCTAAGGCGATATTGAGTACCGCTCCCGTCAGCAAGGCACACATGGTTGTTTTAGCAGCCCCCTCGCTAGTCACAATGTTATTCATCGTGACATTGAATACATTGAAGATGCAGGAAACAATGTAAATGCTCGCATATGTGGTGGCAAAGGGCAGGATGCTGTCGGTTGTCCCCAAGAGCTTCAGTATGGGATGCAGGAACACCATAGAAATAATAATGATGACCGCCCCTACGGATACGCTGCTGTATAAAGCGGTACTTGCCACTTTATCCGCATTTTCCTTATCCCCACGACCTAACAATCGGGAAATGTAAGAAGCCGCACCGTTTCCGAACAGCAGACCCAGACCAGTGGCGACCTGTCCGAGCGGATAGACCACGGAGATTGCCCCCATCTGGCTCTCCCCTAACCCGCCGACAAAATAAGCGTCAACAAGGTTGTAGAAAGCATTTACCAACATGCCAACCATTGTTGGGATGCCCATTGCTAAAAGTGCCTTTGGTATGGATGTGCTGCCGAGCAGCTCCATCTTTTGGAGAGTACGTTTTTTAGCTGCTCTTTTTTGACTGTTCATTTTGAACTCCTTTCTCTTGACAAATAGTGTTATTTATACTACTATAAAATACAGTAGTTGCGTTACGGGGATTATAATACTATAATTTATAGTAGTTGTCAATAGAAAAAGGAGGGATTTTAAATGGCGACCATTGACTTGATTGTATTGGGAATGTTGAAACGGGAATCCTTGAGTGCATACGATATTCAGAAACTGGTGGAATACCGCAACATTTCAAAATGGGTAAAAATCAGCACACCATCCATCTATAAAAAGGTGATCCAGTTGGAAGAAAAGGGGCTTATCACAAGCCGCACGGAGAAAGAGGGAAAAATGCCCGAAAAGGCAGTATATTCCTTGACGGATGCAGGAAATGAGGAATTTGAGAAACTGATGATTGAAATATCCTGCAAGCCGATTCACATATTCTTGGAGTTTAATGCGGTTATTGTTAATTTAGAAAGTATGGAAAAAGAACAACAGAGGGAATGTCTGGATAACATTGAGAGCAATATCAATGTACTGAAATCCTATCTTGAGGAGAACATGGACTTAAAAGAAAATGCCCCCGATGTTCCTGCCACGGGTATGGCAGTTCTGCATCAGCAATTTCGATTAGTGCAGGCAATCGAAGAATGGATAAGGGAATTGAAAGAAGAACTGCTGTAAATGTAGATGGTTTAAAACATAGCAAGAATGATGAAAAGATAGAAAACTCCTTGTGCTACAATATCTCATTGAACCCCTGCTTTGACATTTCGTAATGTTAAAAAAATGAAGGTGAAAACGAGGAAAGGAGGTCGCAAAATGCAAGGTCAGACAGTACGCATTGTTTCGCAGGCTATCCGCTATATCGAAGAACATCTGCATGAAAAGATGGATTTAGATATGGTGGCATCGGCACTGCACTATTCCAAATACCATCTGCATCGGATTTTTACAAAGACCGTCGGCTTGACTATCCACGACTACGCAAAACGGCGGCAGCTTACAGAAGCGGCAAAACTTCTGGTGTTTTCTGCAAAACCGATTATCGAGATTGCCCTTATGAGCGGGTATGAAAGCCAGCAGGCATTTACGGATATTTTTAAGGCGATGTATAAGACTTCCCCTGCGGAATTTCGGGAAACGGAAAACTTCTACCCGTTACAGCTTGAAATTTATCTGAAGGAGGAGCTTGTAAAAATGGATTTGACAAAAGACAATATAAAATTTGCCACGCCCGAAGATGCGGATGACTGGATGGAACTGGTAAGCCTCACGATTGACGGCTATCCATGTCTTGATAAAAAAGATTACACCGCAAACCTGCATCGGTATATTGCGGATAAAAAGGCTTTGATTTTACGGGATGACGATATGGCTATTGGCGTGATGGGATTTTCGCAAGGCATAGGCAGCATAGACTTTCTGGCTGTCCATCCGCAGTATCGGCATCTCGGCATTACAAAGCTGTTCCTTGATAAGCTGGCAGACGAGCTGCTCTATGGGAAAGAGATTACGTTGACGACATACCGTGCAGGCGATAAGGCAGATACGGGCTGGCGGGAAGAATACCGCCGTCTTGGATTTGCAGAACGGGAACTGCTTGTGGAATATGGCTACCCGACGCAGCGTTTCGTGCTTCCACCGAAAAACAAGGAGGAATCAGAGAATGACCGAAACACAGAAAAACCCGTTGGCAGAGAACTTTAACGCCCTATCCCTTATCCGATTTGCTTTCCCAAGCATGGTGATGATGCTGTTTATGGGATTATACACCATTGTGGACACAATTTTCGTAGCAAGGTTTGTAGACACGAACGATTTGTCGTCCATCAATATCGTCTGCCCCGTCATCAATCTGATTGTCGGTCTGGGGACGATGCTTGCGACAGGAGGAAGTGCGGTTGTTGCGAAGAAAATGGGGAATGGAAACACAGAGGAAGCCAGAAGCAATTTTACGTTGATTGTCGTGGCAGGGGCGGTTATCGGTCTGCTGATTACAGCGGCAGGGCTTCTCTTTTTGGATGAAATCATCTGGGGATTGGGGGCGAGTGAAATATTGTTCCCATATTGCAGGGATTATCTGACGATACAGCTCATTTTCGCCGCTTTTAACATGATGCAGGTGCTGTATCAGAATCTGTTTGTGACGGCGGGGAAACCGACATTAGGCTTAGTGCTTGCTGTTCTGGCGGGGATTGCCAATATTGTTTTTGATTATGTCTTTATCGTTTTACTGCAAATGGGAATCAAGGGAGCTGCTATTGGGACAGGCATCGGAACTATGATACCAACAATTATCGGTACAATATTTTTTCTGATGGAAAGAAGTGAGCTGCACTTTTGCAAGCCTGACATGGACGCATCTGTTCTGCTGAAAAGCTGCTCCAACGGTGTGTCGGAACTGGTAAGCCAGTGTTCGACTGCCATAACGACATTTCTGTTTAATATAACGATGATGAAGCTGTTAGGCGAGGACGGCGTGGCGGCGATTACGGTACTCATCTATTCGCAGTTCCTCTTAACAACGCTTTATATTGGCT
>CANRWA010000018.1 GCA_947643415.1 uncultured Clostridia bacterium
GGAGAAACAATGCATTTTTCGTGTGCTGTGATATGCCGGACAGGAGACGGAATGGAATCCGCCGCTTTGAACCCCACAAATTTTAAGCGATTGCCCTAGGAGGGGCGTATAAAAAATAACGGCGAAAGGAGAAAAGGATGGAGATTCTGACAGAGTGGAGTCCGGAGTGGGAGGATGCCCTGCAGGAGTATAAAGAGGAATTCAGGGAAGCAGGCATGGATTGGGAAGGGACTTATGGCATGGATAGGGCAGGAACAGAAGGAACTGCCCTAAATGGCTATGTTTCCAGTACATATCTGTATGTAAGTGAAGAAAGAGACCAGCTTCTTGGACTGATAAACCTGCGCCGGAATCAGACGAGGGAGAGTCTGGTACAGATCGGTAATATAGGATTCAGCATCCGCCCCAGTGAACAGGGGAAGGGCTATGCAGTCCGTATGCTGCAGGAGGCAGCCCCGCTTTCCCTGCTACAGGGGATCATCCCCTGGTATATGGTATGCCTGGCGGATAATATGGCTTCTAAAAGGGTCATCGATAGGCTGGGAGGGAGGAAACAGGGAGAGACAGAGCAGGGAGACGGACTGCCTGCCTTAAAGAGATATGTGGTATATGATGTTTTTTGATTGCTTTCTTTTCTGCATCGTGGTAAAATGAGTTACCAAATATTTGTATATGGTTAACTTATCATTAGCTCAACGGCGCCGATTAGAACCCGCCATTGAGCTGGAAAAGAAGAGGGCATTCAGATATGGCAGGCAAAAGTACAATGCAGGATATGACTGTAGGAAATCCGACATCACACATATTGAAATTTTTCTTCCCGCTGCTTTTTGGTATGCTGTTCCAGCAGTTTTACAATCTGGTGGATACAGCTATCGTGGGTAAATTTCTTGGTCCGAAGGCCCTTGCGGCAGTAGGGGCTACGGGGTCTGTGAATTTTCTTGTGATCGGGTTCTGTATGGGAGTCTGTAATGGTTTTGCTATTCCGGTTGCACAGAAGTTCGGTGCCAAAGATGAGAGCGGGCTCAGGCGGTTTGTGGCAAACAGTGTCTGGCTTGCCATTATGTTTGCTGTGATTATGACTGTGGCCGTATCGCTTCTCTGCCAGGATATCCTTATCTGGATGGATACTCCGACAGATATTTTGGAAGGGGCATATTCTTATATATTTGTGATATTTCTTGGGATTCCGGTGACATATCTGTATAATCTGCTCTCTGGTTTTATGAGGGCATTGGGGGACAGCAGGACTCCGCTGATATTTCTCATTATTTCGTCCCTGTTGAATATAGGGTTTGACCTGGCTGCTATCCTTGCATTCCACATGGGAGTGGCGGGAGCTGCCTATGCGACAGTACTGGCACAGTTGATATCTGGTGTCCTGTGTCTGGCCTATATGATTAAAAAGTTTCCGATTCTCCATATTCAGAAAGGTGAGTGGCACCTGAATGGGCATTGTGTGGCACGGTTATGTGGTATGGGGATTCCTATGGGGCTGCAATATTCCATTACTGCCATTGGCAGTGTTATCCTGCAAAAGTCGGTAAACCGCCTTGGTTCTACAGTTGTAGCAGCAATTGCCTCTGGGGGAAAACTCAGCATGTTCCTGTGTTGTCCTTTTGATGCTATGGGTTCTACTATGGCTACCTATGCCGGGCAGAATCTGGGGGCAAAGAAACTTGACCGTGTGGATCGTGGGATCTTTTCCTGCAGCCGGCTGGCTCTTGTATATTCGGTGCTGGCATTTGTGGTTGTCTTCTTTGCCGGAAAGTATATGGCACTTCTCTTTGTTGATAGGGACGAGACAGAGCTTGTAGGATTGATCCAGGCATTTCTTCGCTGGAATGGGGCTTTTTATTTTCCACTGGCACTGGTAAATATTGTGAGGTTTACGATCCAGGGGCTGGGATTTGGCAAGCTGGCGATCCTGGCAGGAGTGTGCGAGATGGTGGCAAGGGGTGTAGTCGGGTTCTTTTTTGTCCCCAAGATAGGATTTACGGCGGCATGTACTGCCAGCCCAGTTGCATGGATATTGGCGGATGCCTTTTTGATACCGGCATATTTCTTGGTGGTTCGCTATCTGAAGAAGCATATTTTTGGGAAAGGGGCTGAGACGACATGATAAAACTGATTGCCTTTGATCTGGATGGGACACTGTTTGATGACCATAAGAGGATCCGTCCGGAGACAAAGGGAATCCTGGAGAAGGCAGCCAGGAGGGGAATTGAGACCGTGCCTGCTACAGGCAGGCCATATAAGGGGCTGTGTTCTGAGGTAGAGAAGCTGCAGGGATTCCGATATGTACTTACTACCAATGGAGGCGGGATCTATGAAAGAGAGACGGGGACATGCATCTACCAGGACTGTATGAAACTGGAGGAACTCCTTCCGCTGTTGTTACGCCTGGAAGAACTGGATGTTATGGCAGATGCTTTTGTACAGGGAGATTCATATATGACGAAGCGTAAGGTATCCCTTATTGATAGAATTAATGGCCCGGAAGAGATAAAGGATTATATCCGTACGTCAAGGATTGTGGTGGAAGATCAGGCGGCTGTTCTCCGGGCAAGAGGAGATGATGTGGAGAAATTGACCATCAATTTTGCCACTGATGAAGAGGGGAGAAGGATTGACTATGATAAGGCGTGGAAAATACTGGAAGATTTTCCTGGATTTCATCCGGTATCAGGAGGGATGCAGAATATCGAGGTGACAGCAGGAGGGGTGTCCAAGGGCAGTGCACTTCTGTGGCTGGGGGAATACCTTAAAATACAGCCAGAAGAGATGATTGCATTTGGCGACAGTGGGAATGATATAGATATGCTGCGGGCTGCCGGAATCGGTGTGGCGATGGGGAATGCAGAGGAAGAGGCAAAGGCCGCTGCTGATTTTGTGACACTTGCCAATACAGAAGATGGTATTGTATATGCATTAAAGAAATATATACCTGAGCTGATATAGCTGGAAGGAGGAGACATTGTGGAAGTGGTTTTCAATATTTTATTGTTGGTAGTGGGATTTGTTTTGCTCATCAAGGGGGCAGATTTCTTTGTGGAGGGAAGTGCCGCTGTTGCCCGGTATTTTAAAGTTCCGGGGGTTATTATTGGTCTTACTGTTGTGGCGATGGGAACCAGTGCGCCAGAGCTTGCTGTCAGCGTGTCGGCGGGACTGTCAGGGTCGAATGAGATCGCCGTGAGCAATGTGGTGGGCTCAAATATTTTTAATCTCCTGATGGTGTTGGGAATCTGTGCCATGATGAAACCGTTACCAGTGGATCCTGGTATCAAAAAACGTGATTTTCCCATATCATTGGTGGCGACGCTGCTGGTGATCCTGCTGGGCGGAAATCTTGTCCTGTCAGGCAGGTGTACGGATTTTCATGATCCCAATGCATCAGCAGGAACGATATTCCGGTGGAATGGGTTGATCCTGGTGGCAGCCTTTATTCTGTATCTGGCATACACAATATATATTGCCAGAAAAAACCGGATAGAGGAAGAAGAGGGAGAGCAGCCCTCCATTGGGAAAAGCATCCTTTTCATTATTATCGGCCTGGCTGGGATCATTATCGGCGGAAAGCTTGTGGTAAACAGTGCAAAGGCGCTGGCTGTGTTATGGGGGATGAGTGAGACGCTGATCGGCCTTACTATTGTGGCCATCGGGACAAGCCTGCCTGAGCTGGTTACTTCTATCGTGGCGTCCTCTAAGGGGCAGAATGGAATGGCCATTGGAAATGTGGTGGGGTCTAATATATTTAATCTTCTTCTTATACTGGGGGTATCAGGTTCCCTTCATCCTATTGTCATCACTGTTGCTTCCTTTGTGGATCTGGGAATGCTTCTGGGCGTCAGCCTGATCGCCTATGCTTTTGTCTGTAGCGGCAGGCGGGTCAACCGGGCAGAGGGAGCAGTTATGACACTTATGTATATTGCCTATACGGCCTATGCGATTATACGGTAAAAGGATTGTCGTATAAATATGTAAAAAGTCTGATCAGGGGAGTTTTAAATCCTGGTCAGATTTTTTTGTTAAATCTATACAAATATTATACTAAAATATTGTGGAATATTTTGGAAGAAAATGAAATAAATTGATTGACAATGAAAGAATTTGAAAGTATAATGATGACAATATAAGAAACGGAGGTGAGTGATTGCTTACAGAGGAACGTTTACAGACCATTCAGAACATGGTCGAGAGAAGGAAAAGTGCATCGATCCAGGAGCTGGTGGATGAGCTGGATATCTCAGAGTCGACGGTGCGGCGCGACCTGACACTGCTGGACCAGCAGGGAAGGATCAGCAAAGTGCGCGGGGGTGCCATGGCGTGTGGCAGCCATTATAGTACAGAAGATGATTCTGTGACCAGCCGCAGAGACAGGAATCTGAAAGAAAAGCAGTCAATCGCCTGTTATGCCGCTTCACTGATTGAGCCACATGATTTTGTTTATCTTGATGCTGGGACGACGACAGAATTGGTTATTGATTACCTGGAAGAGCGGGATGTGGTTTTTGTGACAAATGCCTTGTCCCATGCCAGGAAACTTTCGCTGCTGGGATATACAACATATATCCTGGGAGGGGAATTTAAGGCGACCACAGAGGCTGTTGTGGGAGACGAGGCAGTGCAGAGCCTTCAAAAGTATAATTTTACAAAAGGTTTCTGGGGGACAAATGGCGTCAGCCTGAAAGGCGGTTTTGCCACACCAGACGTAAGGGAGGCAATGATCAAAAAAACGGCCATGGAGAATTGTTCAGAATGTTTTGTTTTGTGTGATTCCAGCAAATTTTCGCAGATTTCCTGTGTAAAATTTAGTGAAATTGCAAACGCTGTCATTATTACAACAGAACTCACGAAAGAAATATTGGGTGATGAGTATAATGATTATGAATCGGTTGGAAGTTTTATGCTTGCAAAAAACCAACTGTGATGCCGGACTAGTCCGGTGCCACAGGAAAAAAATAAGGAGGTTGAGGAATATGAGGATTACAGATTTACTTAGCCCAGAAAGCATTCGCCTAAATGGCAGGGCTGACAACAAGAAGGATGCCCTGGACCAGATGGTGGATCTAATGGCGAAAAGCGGAAAGATACGCGATGTGGAAAAGTACCGCAAAGGTGTTTATGCCAGAGAGGAAGAGAGTACCACAGGAATCGGAGAGGGGATCGCTATTCCGCACTGTAAGTCGGATGCTGTCAGGGAGCCGGGACTGGCTGCCATGACCATGGCAGATGGTGTTGATTTTGATTCTCTTGACGGAGA
This sequence comes from uncultured Clostridia bacterium, assembly GCA_947643415.1. Taxonomy (GTDB): domain Bacteria; phylum Bacillota; class Clostridia; order Lachnospirales; family Lachnospiraceae; genus Eubacterium_F. The sequence goes on from CANRWA010000018.1 coordinate 5,264, forward strand.
ACCGGCAAACTTGTTTTTCCTGATCGCAGCACCGAATACAGAGGATAATGTACATCTGGATGTGCTGAGTAAGCTGTCGGTATTGCTGATGGATGAGGATTTTACAGCCCGGCTGCGCCAGGCAAAAGATGTTTCTGAATTCCTGCGGGTAATCGATGAAGCAGAGAGCGATAAAGACGAGGGAAAACAGGAGACCACAGTTTCGGGGCCATCCACATCCAAAAAGATCCTTGCCGTGACGGGGTGTCCTACAGGAATCGCCCATACTTATATGGCTGCTGAGGCACTGGAGAAAAAGGCAAAGGAACTGGGATACGCCATTAAGGTTGAGACGAGAGGCTCCGGAGGTGCCAAAAATGTACTGACAGCAGAAGACATTGCCAGTGCAGACGGCATCATCGTAGCAGCAGATACAAAAGTACCCATGGACCGTTTTGCAGGAAAACGGGTTGTCATTACCAAGGTGGCAAATGGTATTAACAAATCAGGTGAATTGATTGAGGAGGCACTGAGCGGCAGGGCTCCGGTCTATGAGGCAGGTGCTGCCAGCGGAGATGCCGGGAAAGAAGAGGAAGGGAAAGGTGGTGTCGGCCATCAGGTTTACACCCATCTGATGAATGGTGTTTCCCATATGCTGCCGTTTGTTATTGGCGGAGGAATCTTGACGGCATTGGCATTTCTCATTGATACATTGTGCGGCTATGGAACCAGTGGCGGCGCAAACTTTGGAAGCTGTACTCCGTTATCGGCATTTTTTAAGTATATCGGTGGATTATCCATGGACATGATGGTGCCGGTCCTGGCTGGTTATATCGCCTACTCCATTGCTGACCGTCCTGGCCTTGCGGTGGGATTTGCCGGGGGACTCCTGGCAGCGAAGGGAAATGCGTTACTGGCAGGTTATGCTGTGTTTGGAGACAAGATCGATTCTCTTGGCGGGTTCAATAAATTTATTGCGAATTTTGCCTTTGTAGGGGAAAATAGTGGAAATACCGTATCTGGTTTCCTGGGAGGTATTGTAGCGGGATTCCTGGCAGGATTTATCGTATTAGGACTTAAGAAACTGTGTGAAAATCTTCCTGATGCACTGGATGGGATTAAACCGACCCTGATCTATCCGCTGGCTGGTATCTTTGCAGTTGGTGTGCTGATGTGCTTTATCTTCAATCCGCTGATCGGTCTTATCAACACAGGGCTCAGTAATATGCTCAGTGGTATTGCCGATGCCGGAATGATCACAGTTCTCGGACTGATCCTGGGGGCAATGATGGCGATCGATATGGGAGGCCCGATCAACAAGGCAGCATATGTATTCGGAAGTGGTATGCTGGCTACGGCAGCCCAGATGATGGCAGAAGGGGCACAGGCCTCTGATCCGGCAGTACAGGCGTGCTTTATTTCCATGGCTGCCATTATGGTGGGTGGTATGGTGCCTCCTATCGGTATCGCCGTTGCCTGCTGGCTGTTCCCAAAGAAGTTTACAAAGGCAGAGAGAGGTTCTGCGGTATCTAATATCGTAATGGGCTGTTCTTTCATCACCGAGGGTGCGATCCCCTTTGCCGCAGCAGATCCGGCTCATGTGATCCCCTGTACCATGGTAGGTGCCGGCGTGGCAGGATTTCTGTCAGCACTGTTTGGCTGTACACTGATGGCGCCGCATGGAGGTATCTTTGTATTTGCTACAGTAGGAAATCCATTTATGTATATTGTGGCATGGCTTATCGGTTCGGCAGTAACAGCAGTTATGCTCGGATTTATCAAGAAAAATGCAGAGTAATGACGTTTGGCGGGAGATCGTTACCGCACTCTGACCATTAGCTTTATTACACGGTTCTGGAATCGTATGGTTACCGGGACCGTGTTTTTCTTTGAGGATTTTCTGGGTGTGGTTTTTTTCTTTGCCAGGATCACTCCTTTTTTGTTGATGGAAACATATTTCCTGGCTCCGGAGGTACAGGATATTTTGTATCTTGCCGGTGTGGCAGTGATCTTGAGCCGGAGCCTCGCCCCTTTTTTCAGGGTGAGGGTAGTGCCGCTTTTCAGAGCTTTTTTTCCTTTTTTAGGTAGGTTTACTTTCAGGGTGGTTTTCTTTAGTTTCTTTCTGGCGGCTGCCACTTCATGATACGATTTTGTGAATGCCGATGACGTGATAGAAGTACAACTCTGCCTCGTCTTATCTAATAAAGTAGAAAATCCGTCTGGAAGGGCATCCGTAGTTCCGGCGGCATAGCCATAGTAACTGAGGGGATCTTCGGCAGTGCGGTAGTAACTGGCGATCTGTGTGGCACCTTTATCTGTTTTTGTAGTCTGAAACAGGCCTGTAAAGTTAGAAAGGGTATTTGACAATTTCTTGTAACTGGACTTTGTATAGCCGGTTTTTTTGAGATTTGCCGCCTTCTTAATGGCAGGGAGAGGATTGCTTTTTGTTTTGGTTTTCACAATGGTGAAGGTGTCTGCATAAGGTGCCCCTTTCGAGTCATAAGTTTTTACGGTCAGGGAATCCTTCTTCACAGAAAGGATAGAGAAAGTCGGCAGTGGCTGATTGGACCTCTCTGCTACATAGAACTGTTTTGAGGCAGCAAGGCCATACATTTTGCTGCCGGAGGAGGTGCCGAGGGAAAAGTAGGTAGTACCGGCCGGATTTGTAACAGTATTGCCGGGATATCGAATGGATGTGCCATCTAACATAGAGTAAGAGCGGGCATAAGAGTGGTCATGCCCGGAAAATACTACATCAATGTTATACTCATCCATAAGCGGGGCGAAGATTGTCCGAAGATTAGCAGAGGTGCGGTTGGAATGCATCGTTCCGGAACCATAGATATCATGGTGCATGAGAACGATCCGCCACTTGGAATCCGGGTGTGCCTCCACTGCTTTTTTCATCAGTTTACGGTGGGCTGTGATCTTCCGGCTATTGCTGTTCAGTACAATAAACAGGGCATTTCCGCGGCTGAAATAGTAGTCGCAGCCGGAAGGGGTGGCTCCATAGTTATCTTCGCTGTTTGGATTGTTGAAATGATATTTGTAATCGGTCCCTTTTGTTTCGTGATTGCCAATGGCTGCTGCCACAGGAATGCTCCTGAGCTGTGGCGGATAGAGGAAACCTGCATATTCACTCTCACGGATTCCCAGACTGTCGTCATCTGTCTTGTAATTGACCTGGTCGCCTGCTGACAGAAGAAAAGAGGCATCGGGGGCCTTCAGCACAGCACGTTCCAGTGTCTGGTTCCAGTTATAGGCATCGGCGGAGATATTTCCAGAGGCTCCGATCTGGGGATCGCCTGCCAGAATAGCTGTGACAGAAGAACTATCCGGACACTTGAAGGAAAATGTGCCAGACCAGTCCGCCTGGGCAGAATTATAATTTTCAGTATATTGGTAATAATAGGTGTATCCGGACTTCAGATATTTTTCCACAGAGACGTGATTTGCTGTTTGGTACAGGATGGTTCCATTGCTCCGTGAGACAGCCGTGGAAACACCGGCAAATGTTTTGTATGTTGAAAAATTGGAATCTGTACTGAGCCTGACCGCAGGGGTGCCGGTCTGCTCAGAATACCAGGAAAAATTCATACAGGATTCGTCTGCGCCTGGCGTGAGAATGATATTTCCGGTAGCGGTGGCAGATTGTGCCTGCCACCCGGAAAGCCAGTTCTGGTATTCAGGCAGGGTAAGGACGGTATCGGCAGCAGACATCTCTGTTTCGATGCCGGCTTCACCATAGGCAGAGGCAGGCATGGAGAGGTGGCTGTATAATATGCTGATGATCAGGAAAAATGCAGTTAATCGATATTTCATGTATGTTCACGACCTTTCCATCATTGTTTTGACTATATCGGGATTATAACATACGAAAGCGGATGGCTGCAATGAAACAAAGAATATTTCCACCTGTGCGGCTGCGATTCCATTTCACAAAATGTTCACAAAAATTATTAGCACTCACTCTTGACGAGTGCTAATAATAGTGATATAGTATAAGCAGATCAAAAAAAGGGGAAACGAAAGATCATATTCCCCCGAAGATCAATTAAATTAAGAAAAGGAGAGATGCCTTATGTTGATGCCTAGTGTTTTTGGAGAAAATTTATTTGATGACTTTTTCAATTTCCCGTCAGGCAGTTTTGCAGCGGACTCTATGGATCTGATGAAGACCGATGTCAAGGAGAGTGAAAATGGTTATGAGATCACGATGAACCTGCCGGGCGTGAAGAAAGAAGATGTAAAAGCCGAGTTGAAGCAGGGGTATCTGACGATCCATGCAAGTTCTGAGACCAGCAGTGAGGAAAAGGATGAGGATGGTAGATATATCCGCAGAGAACGTCACACTGGTTCCTGCAGCAGGAGCTTTTATGTCGGAGAGGGAGTCACAGAAGAGGACATTAAAGCAAGATTCGAAGACGGAACACTTAAGATGGCGATTCCAAAGAAGGAACAGCAGCCGGCAGTGGAAAAGAAGAAGTATATTGCCATTGAGGGCTGACGAAAGAGTTTCGCAGGCGTGTTCGGATGCAGATACACATGCATTCGATCCCTGCCTGTGGGAGAATGAGAAAAGAAAAGGAGGAAGGACATATGTTGATGTCTGATTTTTATAGAAATGATCCATTTGACAGTTTATTTTTTGATTTTCCATTTTATCATGGGAAGGACAGGAGAAGAACCGGGAGAAAGCCATATGTTTCACAGAGAAAGAGCCTGATGAAGACAGATGTGAAAGAAGGAAAAGATGGCTATGAGCTGGTGATGGAACTGCCGGGATTTAAGAAAGATGAGGTTAAGGTTTCGCTGGAAGATGGTTATCTGACCGTAGATGCGGCAAAGAGGACGGAAGAAGAGGTGGAGAAGAATGAGAAGTATATCTGCCGTGAGCGGTTTTCTGGAGCCTGCCAGAGAAGATTTTATGTTGGCGAGGAAATTACAGATACGGATATCCGGGGAGAGATGAAAGAAGGGATTTTGAAGATCACGGTTCCCAAGAAGGAGGCAAAGCCAGCGGTAGAAGAAAAGAAATATATCACCATTGAGGGGTGATAAATACAGGGCAATCGCTTAAAAATTTGTGGGATCCGCCGCTTTGAATCCCACAAATTTTTAAGCGATTGCCCTATGAAAGATAAATAAGGGATTGAAATTTCCCACGGAATAGGTTATTCTATAGATAGAATCCATATAACTGGCGGAAAGACATTTCGAAGAAGAGTGAAGTGTCTGTGGGAATACTCACAGGGAGTATGGATATGAAAGAGAGCCGACCGCCTGGGCGACCAATTATGATTTTGGTCGTTCGGGTGATCGGCTCAAACTAGTATCAAAAGGAGGAAGAGAACTATGATTTCACTGGAAACTGAACTCAAAAACAATGCATATCCAGGACGTGGCATCATCATTGGGAAGACCCCGAATAGTAAATATGCTGTGACAGCATATTTCATTATGGGGCGGAGTGAGAACAGCCGCAACCGTGTCTTTGTGGAGGAAGGGGAGGGAATCCGGACGCAGGCATTTGATCCCTCGAAGCTGAGTGATCCCAGCCTGATCATCTACGCACCAGTGCGTGTTCTGGGCAATAAGACCATCGTGACCAATGGTGACCAGACCGATACCATCTACGAGCTGATGGACAGACAGCAGACCTTTGAGCAGGCACTGAGGACAAGGGAATTTGAACCGGATGCACCCAATTACACACCGAGGATCTCCGGTATTATGCATGTGGAAAATGGAACATATAATTATGCCATGTCGATCCTGAAGAGCAATCATGGCAATCCGGATTCCTGCCACCGTTATACCTTTGCTTATAGCGATCCGGCAGCGGGAGAGGGGCATTTTATCCATACATATATGTGTGATGGTGATCCGCTGCCAAGTTTTGAGGGAGAACCGAAACTAGTGAGTATAGAGGATGACATGGATTCTTTTACTGATATGCTCTGGCAGAGCTTGAATGAGGATAACAAGGTTTCCCTGTTTGTGCGGTATATCGATATTGAGACGGGGGAGTACACATCTAAGATTGTCAATAAGAACTAGTACAGCAAATATCCTGCGTGAATGTATCAAAGACTTAATTTTTGTTGTACTTGTAATAAGGTAGAAAGGAACGGTTATAAAAATGAAAGAACTGGAGTTAAAATATGGCTGTAATCCCAATCAGAAACCTTCCCGTATTTATATGGAAGATGGCGAACTGCCCATCCGGGTGCTGAATGGCAAACCGGGTTATATTAATTTTCTGGATGCCCTTAATGGCTGGCAGCTAGTGAAGGAACTGAAGAAAGCGACAGGGCATCCGGCGGCAGCTTCCTTTAAACATGTGTCCCCTGCCGGGGCGGCGGTGGGGCTTCCGCTGAGTGAAGTGGAGGCAAAGATCTACTGGGTGGATGACCTGGGAGAGTTGTCTCCTCTGGCGGCTGCTTATGCAAGGGCACGGGGGGCAGACCGAATGTCCTCTTATGGGGACTTTATCGCTCTTTCTGATGTTTGCGATGTATGCACAGCGAAGATGATCAAGAGAGAATTTTCAGATGGTATCATTGCACCAGGATATGAGCCAGAGGCTTTGGAAATCCTGAAAGAGAAGAAAAAAGGAGCCTATGCCATCGTTGAGATTGATGCAGATTATGTGCCAAAGCAGTTAGAGCGTAAAGAGGTATTTGGCATTACTTTTGAGCAGGGGCGCAATGAGTTAAATATCGATGATGAATTTTTCTCTAATGTGGTGACGGAAAATAAGGAAATCCCTGAGCTGGCAAAGATTGATATGGCGATCTCTATGATTACGTTGAAATACACTCAGTCTAATTCGGTCTGTTTTGTAAAGGGAGGCCAGGCGATCGGGATCGGTGCCGGACAGCAATCCCGTATCCACTGTACCAGATTGGCAGGAAATAAGGCAGATAACTGGTTTCTCCGCCAGTCCCCGCAGGTGTTGAACCTTCCATTTAAAGAGGATATGAAGAGGGCGGACCGCGACAATGCCATTGACCTCTATATTGGTGAGGACTATATGGATGTGCTGGCGGACGGCGAATGGGAAAAAGTATTTACAGAGAAACCGCCAGTATTTACAAAGGAAGAGAAAGCAGAATGGCTGAAAGAATATGCAAAGGATGTGACCTGCGGATCCGATGCGTTCTTCCCATTTAGTGATAATGTGGAACGTGCGTACCGCAGCGGGGTAAAATATATTGCCCAGCCGGGAGGGTCTATCCGCGACCAGGATGTCATCGATGCCTGCAATAAACATGGTATTGCCATGAGTTTTACAGGCCTGCGTCTGTTCCACCATTGATACAAATGACAACTGAATACAAATGATTAGTTGACAATCGTTCCTCCTGTGGTAAAATGACAGTATACGAAGCAGAGATACTGCCATTTTACCACAGGAGGACTTTTATTATGTATGAAAAAAAAGCAGATGAGATAATCAGGGGAAGACGTCTGAACAGAGAAGATGACCTTAGTTTTCTGACCGAAGGAGATCTTGGCTCTCTAAAAAAAGGAGCAAACCGAATCAGAGAAAGTCTTTGCGGAAACTACGTAGATCTGTGTACCATCATCAATGGGCGCGCCGGACGATGCAGCGAGGACTGCCGGTTTTGCGCCCAGTCGGCACATTATCATACAGGTGCAAGGGCGCATAATATTCTGGATGAAGATGCTTTGGTGGCGGCGTGCCATTATAGCGAGGGCAAGGGAGCACACCGGTTTTCTGTTGTTACAGCGGGGCGTACATTGGCAGGGGATGATTTTGAGCAGATAGTCCAGGCTTACCAGAGGATGGGAAGTGAGTGCAAAGAAATCGGTCTCTGCGCCTCCCACGGGCTGCTGACAGAGGAGCAGTTTGTGCGTTTGCGGGAAAGTGGCATTACGATGTATCATGCCAATATTGAGACATCAAGACGGAATTTTCCGAATATATGTACCACACATACTTTTGAAGATAAACTTGCCTGTATCAGGAGGGCAAAAAAGGCTGGGCTGCATGTCTGCTCCGGCGGGATCATCGGTATGGGAGAGACATGGGAAGACCGGCTGGATATGGCGCTTACACTGGCGGAGTACCAGGTAGACTCTATTCCGCTGAACGCACTGATTCCCATTAAGGGAACACCTTTCGGGGATCTTCCGGTTCTGACAGAGAATGAGATACTTCGCACAGTGGCAATATTCCGCTTTATCAACCCAGATGCCTATGTCCGTCTGGCAGCAGGGCGTACCTTGATGAAGGAGAGTGGCAGGGAAGCATTCTTTTCTGGTGCAAATGCCACCATTACTGGGGATATGCTCACGACATCCGGGAATAATATGGAACAGGACAGGGATATGCTGACAGGGAGCGGGTTTGATTTATGAACCGCTCCGTATCTGCCTTCCCTCTGTATTGATAGTATAATTGTCTTTCATGATGAGCTGGGAGATGGGAACCAGTTGGAATCCCTTTTGCTTTAATGTGGTGAGCAGTTCATCAAGGGCTTCAGCGGTATGTTTTCCGCCATTGTGGCAGAGTATGATGGAACCATTGCCCAGGTGTTTATGTTCGGTGACGCGCCGGATGATGGTGGCGGCATCATAATCTTTCCAGTCAAGACTGTCTACATCCCACTGAATAGGATAGTAGCCATTTTCCCGGCAGACCTTGATGAGGGTGTCGTTGTAGTCCCCATAGGGAGGGCGGAAGACGATCATATCCTTTCCAGTAAGTTTCTTTACTTTCTCATGTGGTTTCATAAGTTCTTCTTTACATTCCTCTGCGGAAATCTGTGACATATGTTTGTGATTCTCGCTGTGGTTGCCGAGGTCATGCCCCTCGGCGGCGATGGCTTTTACATCATCTGGATATTTTTCGATCCAGCCGCCTGTCATAAAGAAGGTCGCTTTTACATTATGTTTTTTCAGGATTTCCAATAATTTCGGGGTGTCTTCATTTCCCCAGGCAGCGTCGAAGGAAATGGAGATCAGAGGTTTTTCCTGTTCCACACAATAAATAGGGAGCTCTTTTTCCTGTACAAGGGAGCCGCTGAGGGTCGCTGCTGTTTCTGGGTAGATGAGGAAACTGGAAGCCAGCAGGGCGATGGAAGTCAGGACGATAGCGCCGACTTTAGTGAACAAGATTAGTTTTTCACGTTCTAATTTTATATTCATAATTTACCCCATTTCTGCAAGGTGAACTGCGTTCCACTCTGCATAACCAATGTATGTGGTATAATGTATGAATTTTGGAAAAAAGATATGTATAATTACCTTGACAGATGGGAATAAAAAGAGTAATATAAACATATGAATAATTGTTCATATGTTTATATAAATGAAACGGAGGCAATCATGAGTGAGGAAAATCACATAGAATGTTGTGAGGACATTGAGGTTCATGAAAACCTGCTTCAGATCGTGAATGAGAAGATGCCATCAGAAAATGAATTGTATGATCTGGCGGAGCTTTTCAAGGTATTCGGAGATTCCACAAGAATACGGATCCTGTTTGTATTATTTGAAGCAGAGGTCTGTGTCTGTGACTTGGCGGAGGCACTGAATATGACGCAGTCCGCGATTTCGCACCAGTTGAAGATTCTGAAGCAAAGTAAGCTTGTAAAAAGCCGCAGGGAAGGGAAATCTGTATTTTATTCCCTGGCGGATAGCCATGTGCGGACGATCATCGCACAGGGGATTGAACATATTGAAGAATGAGAAAGGAAAGGGTGAAAAGATATGAAGAAGAAATTTAAATTACAGGATCTGGATTGTGCAAACTGTGCCGCAAAGATGGAAGATGCTATTAAGAAGATTGAAGGTGTCCATGATGCCAGTGTAAGTTTTATGACGCAGAAGATGATGATAGATGCAGAAGACGACAAATTTGACGACATTATGAAAGCGGTAGTCAAAGTGTGCGCAAAAGTAGAACCTGACTGTCAGATCCTGATGTAGTTGGCTCAACGGCGCCAATTTGAACCCGTCAAGTTACGTTATATTGGAAAGGAAGTGAAAATATGACAAAGAAGCAGAAAAAGATGTTGGCCCGTATCATAATTACAGCGTCGCTCTTTGCAGTGCTTCTTGTGCTGGAACATACAGGAGTGTTTGAACCATGGGAAGATTCATGGATGTTGTCTGTGGTCTATGTCATTCCTTATCTTTTGATCGGGTATGATATTATTTTTAAGGCAGCGAGAAATATCAGCCATGGGCAGGTGTTTGACGAAAATTTCCTTATGATGCTGGCTACCTTTGGTGCCTTTGGAGTCCGGGAATTTTCGGAGGCAGTGGCTGTAATGCTGTTCTATCAGGTAGGAGAGCTGTTTCAGGGATATGCGGTGGGGAAGTCTCGTCAATCCATCACTGCCATGATGGATATCTGCCCAGAATACGCTAATGTGGAAGAGGATGGCAGGCTGATTCAGATAGATCCGGATGAAGTAGAGATCGGAACGGTTATTACCATTAAGCCAGGGGAGCGGATTCCGCTGGATGGTGAAGTGACAGAAGGGGAGTCTATGATTGATACGGCTGCCCTCACAGGAGAATCAGTTCCGAGATCAGCGAGGACAGGGGATGAGGTGATCAGTGGCTGCGTCAATGGAAGTGGCACGCTGAAAGTGCGTACCACAAAGGAATTTGATGATTCCACGGTGTCTAAGATATTGGAACTGGTGGAAAATGCCAGCAGCAAGAAGGCAAAGGCAGAGAATTTTATTACCCGTTTTGCCCGGTATTATACACCATTTGTCACAATTGCTGCTGTCATTCTTGCCTTCCTGCCTCCATTATTTACTGGAGATTGGGCAGAGTGGATTCAGAGGGCCTGTATTTTCCTTGTTATCTCCTGCCCGTGTGCGCTTGTTATCTCTGTTCCTCTTGGTTTCTTCGGGGGGATTGGTGCAGCCTCCAGACTGGGAGTGCTGGTGAAGGGAAGCAATTATCTGGAAGCAGTGGCAGAGATGACCACCATTGTATTTGATAAGACAGGTACATTGACAAAAGGAGAATTCAGAGTTACAGAAGTCATTCCGGAAAATGGTATAACAGAGCAGGCGCTTCTTGAGATAGCAGCATTGGGAGAAGGATATTCCAATCACCCCATAGCCAGTTCCATCAAAGAGGCATATGCCGGGGAGATGGATATGGACCGATGTGGACAGGCGGAGGAGATTGCCGGCCATGGGATCGGGATCATGGTAGATGGCAGAAGAACTCTGATCGGAAATGGAAAACTGATGGAGAGAGAGCATATTTCCTATCATAAATGCGAAAGTGCGGGAACCGTTGTATATGTGGCACAGGAGGGTACTTTTGCAGGGGTTATCGTGATCTCAGACCAGATTAAGAGCGGAGCGCCGGATGCGATCTGCGAGATGAAGCAGGTTGGGGTGCACAAGACAGTGATGCTGACAGGTGACCGGAAGGAGGCTGCGGAGGCAGTGGCGAAGGAACTTGGTATTGATGAATTCCATGCAGAACTTCTTCCGGCAGATAAGGTATCGCAGGTGGAACGCCTTCTTGAAAGGCAGCCAGAGAAGGAGCGTCTTGCTTTTGTTGGCGATGGGATCAACGATGCGCCGGTGCTGACCCGGGCAGATGTGGGAATCGCCATGGGGAGCCTTGGGTCGGATGCAGCCATTGAGGCGGCAGATGTTGTCCTGATGGATGATGATATCCGGAAGATCTCAGCGGTTGTGCGGATATCCCGTAAGACACTGCGTATCGTGAAACAGAATATCGTGTTTGCTTTAGCTGTGAAGGCAGTGGTCCTAGTTATGGGGACTTTCGGTATCGCCAATATGTGGGAAGCGGTATTTGCAGATGTTGGCGTCTCTGTCATTGCTATCTTGAATTCTATGCGGACATTGAGGGCAAAGTGACTGCCCGCCTGAGCATTATCTGAGAGGATAAAAAGAAACAAAGGCACGGAACGTGCGTTGTCATGCCACGCAGCAAGCTGCGTGGCATTTGGCCGTGTTATTGGGCAGAAAGTTAATATGTTCTTGACAAAGAGGATTATAATATTAGATAATAACTACAATAAGTCATTTATTCCTGCAAAGGTAAAGTGAGGATTTGACTTGGCGTGTGGATAAAAAATGGAGGTGTACTAAAATGATGGCAGAGGGGAAAAGGAGAAAAAGTTCATTTTTTCGGTCAATTAAAGGGAGGATCAGTTTACTTTTAGTTGCATGTATTGTTGTAGTTGTCGTTGTATTACTATTATTAATTCTGCCCAAAGTAAAAAGCAGTATAAAAAATCTGACCAAGAATTATTTGTATGATATTACGGTATCTGCAGGAGAAAGAATCAACCTGGCAGCTTCGGACAAGGAAATGGGAAGCATTTTGAAAGCAGATTCCTTGAAGCCGTTGGTAGGAAATATTGGTTTGGAGGGGATCGATTCCAGCTATGCATATGTGGTTGGTTCTGATGGAATTATGTTATACCACCCGACAGAATCAAAAATCGGGCAGCCGGTTGAAAATGCAGTTGTATCCAATCTCGTTAAAGATATCCAGTCAGGCAATAAAAGTGTTGAACCGCAAGTAGTGGATTATGAGTTTAATGGTGTCATCAAATATGCGGCATACTATGTAAATGAAAATGCTGATTTTATACTTGTGATCTCCGCTGATGAAGATGAAGTCATGCAGCCGATCACAAAGATCATGCAGATAAGTATAGTAATAGCTGTTTTGATCGTTATTCTCTGTTCTGTTATTGGTTATATTCTGACAAGTTTCATGATCAATCCTGTTGTTGAGATAACTCGTATCACAAATAAATTAGCTGACATGGATTTTACAGAAAATGCTGCACAGGCACAGTTCAATAAACGTAAAGATGAGACAGGCGAAATGAGCCGGGCAATCAATACATTGCACAGTCAGCTAATAAGTGTAGTAAGCAACTTAAAAAACCAGAGCCAGGACCTTTTTTCGGCATCCGATTCTTTAAATCTCAATGTATCTGAAACAGTGGCTACAATGGAGCAGGTAGAAAAAGCGGTTACTGAAATTGCTGATAGCTCAAGTGTACAGGCATCCGATACGCAGAAGGCAACAGAAAATGTTATTTTAATAGGCAATATGGTAGAAGATACTACTGGCGAGGTTGAGAATCTTCTTGTCAATGCAGCAGAGATGAAAAAATCCAGTGATGAAGCTTCCAAAACGCTGATACAATTAGAGCAGATCAATAAACAGGCAAAAGAAGCGATTGATACGATTTATGTGCAGACGAATACGACAAATGAATCAGCTGTTAAGATCAGAGAGGCTATGGCACTGATTACTTCCATCGCTGAAGAAACCAATCTATTATCCTTAAACGCAAGTATTGAGGCTGCAAGAGCCGGAGAACAGGGAAAGGGTTTTGCAGTTGTTGCTGTGCAGATTCAAAAGCTGGCAGAACAATCGAATGAATCTGCACGCCAGATTCAAGATATTATAGGTTCTTTGATCTCCGATTCTGAAAAAGCAGTTGCCATCATGGGCGAAGTGAAGGATATCATGATGAAACAAAATGATCATGTAACAAGAACAGATGAAATCTTCACACAGGTTAAGAATGGTATCGAAGGTTCTATTGATGGTGTCAGCCGAATTGCTGAAAAGACTAGGCATATGGATAAAGCCAGGGTTAATGTAGTTGATATTGTGCAAAGCCTGGCGGCAATCGCAGAAGAAAATGCGGCAAACACAGAAGAAACTTCCGCTTCTGTTACAGAGGTAAGCAACATTGTGACTAATATTTCTGATAATACGGGGAAAATGAAGAACGTTGCAACCGAGCTGGAACAAAATATGGGGATATTTAAGATATGATTAAAAATGACAGTATTTTCAGGGAGCTGTCATATTCAGTCAGCTCTTTCTGAAAGGAGGAAATAACATCAATGGCTGGTAATCAGGATGAAAAACTGGGGACAGAACCGTTAGGAAAGCTTATTATCAGTATGGCGCTGCCATCTGTGGCAGCACAGTTGGTGAATGTAATATATAATATGGTGGACCGCATCTATATTGGCCATATTCCGGGGGCGGGGGCACAGGCACTGACCGGGCTGGGGATTTCCCTGCCTGTGGTTCTGTTAATTCAGGCATTCAGTTCTCTTGCAGGGATGGGCGGCGCCCCGCAGGCATCCATAGAACTGGGAAAAGGAGACAGACAGAAGGCAGAGAAGATACTTGGCAACAGTGTGGCGATGCTGGCAGTATTTGCCATTATTTTGACAGTGGGATTTTATTTTTTTAAAACCCCATTACTATATCTTTTTGGGGCCAGTGACTCTACCATAGTCTACGCGCAGGATTATCTGAATGTTTATCTTGCTGGTACTGTATTTGTTATGGCATACCAGGGACTGAATATGTATATAAGCTGTCAGGGGCATGCCCGCACAGCAATGATTTCTGTACTCATTGGGGCCGTCCTCAATATCGGGCTGGATCCATTGTTTATCTTTGCATTGGGAATGGGGATCCAGGGGGCGGCACTGGCGACGGTTCTCTCTCAGGGAGTGAGTGCAGTCTGGGTGGTTTGGTTTCTTCTGTCCAGGAGGACCGGGCTTCGTATCCGGTGGAAAAATATCTGCCCGGACAAGAAGATAATTGGTGCCATCACAGCACTGGGCATATCACCTTTTGTTATGCAGTCTACAGAGAGTCTTATTAACATCGTGCTGAACAGCAGCCTGCGGACGTATGGCGGAGACCTCTATGTGGGGGCGCTGACCATCATGCAGAGTGTATTACAGCTCATCGTGATCCCGGTACAGGGGTTCTCTCAGGGGGTACAGCCTATTATCAGCTATAATTATGGTGCCCGGAAGATCGAAAGGGTGAGAAAGACTTTTCAGGCGTCATTATCCGTGATATGGGCATTTGGTTTTGTATTTACCGGGATCGCCATGTTGTTTCCGGGCCTTTTTGCCGGACTTTTTACCAGCGATCCGCAGCTCCTCAGCCTGACGAAGGAAAAGATGCCGTTGTTTCTTGCCGGGCTTTTGATATTTGGAGTCCAGATGACATGCCAGAGTACTTTTATGGGGCTTGGCAAGGCGAAGATATCTTTATTTATCGCTCTGTGGCGAAAAGTGATCCTGCTGATCCCACTGGCACTGATCCTTCCGAGATTTGCAGGGGTGGACGGTGTTTACTGGTCAGAGCCTCTTGCGGACACCATATCTGCACTGACAGCAGGTGTTTTGTTCATTCTGACAGTATGGAGAAAAGAATTGAAGGGGAATGATTTATCATGAATACGCATATGATATTTTTTGACATAGATGGCACTCTTTTGGATGAGAAGACGCATATTGTCCCGGAAAGTACAGTCCGTTCGCTGCGCAGGGCGAGGGAGAATGGGCATCTGATTTTTATCTGTACGGGCCGTTGTAAGAATATCTGGCCGGGGGAGGTGCTGGATATTGGTTTTGACGGTGTAGTGGGGGGCTGCGGCACGAATATTTTCTATCATGGGAAAGAACTCCTGCATACAAGCCTTGATCCGGCGCTGCAGCGGGAGATTGCGGATGACCTGACGCAGTTTCATATTGACGGCGTGCTGGAGGGAAAGGAGAAAACATATTTCCGGCAGGATTACTGGATGCCTGTGGTTCAGGGGATACACAAGGAAAATGGGATATTTTCGGCACAGTGCCAGCTTTTCTGGGAGAGGGAGGAAAGGCTTGAATTTGATAAAATGGCTCTTTGGTTTGATGAGAGCAGCGATATGATGAGTTTTAAAGAGAAATATGAAGATCGGTTTGATTTTATCCTGAGGGATCCGACTTTCTATGAGATCGTACCGAAGGGGTACTCAAAGGCGACAGGGATTGAGTTCCTCTGCCGCTATCTGGGGATAAAAAAAGAAGATACTATGGGATTTGGGGACAGCACTAATGACCTGCCAATGCTGGAATATACAGGGATCAGCGTTGCTATGGGAGATGGCAATCCCGATATTTTCCCTGTGGTCGATTACGTGACAGATCCAGTTATGGAGGATGGGATAGAGAAGGCACTGAAAAAGTATGGAATGATATAAGGAGGATTGGTGTGATGGCAGTAAAGCTTGCTAAACTGGCAGAGGAGATGGAATTTGAACTGGTTCAGGGAAGCCTGGATGCGGAGGTTACAGATCTGGCTTACGATTCCCGAAGAATCACAGAAGGGATGTTGTTTGTAGCGATTGATGGAACAGTGGTAGATGGGCATAAGTTTATTCCGGATGTGATACAGAGGGGGGCTTCTGTATTGGTGGTGGAGAAGGAAATTGAGATCCCGGATGATACTATCACCGTACTTCGTGTGAAAAATGGACGTGCGGCATTGAGCCAGATGTCCCAGGCATATTTTGACCATCCCGCCAGAAAGATGGTTTCTATCGGCATCACTGGGACGAAAGGAAAATCCACTACGACATATATGGTTCGTGATATCATTGAAAAAGCTGGAAAAACCTGCGGTATTGTAGGGACCATCGGCATCTATATCAAGGGATCCATCACTCCCACGGAGCATACTACGCCGGAGTCCTATGATCTGCAGAAGGCATTTGCCGACATGGTGGAGGCCGGCTGCGAGTACATGGTTATGGAAGTCAGTTCCCAGGGGATCAAGATGGACCGTGTGGCAGGGATGCATTTTGATTATGGTGTATTCACCAATCTGTCGCCAGACCATATTGGACCGAATGAACATAAGGATTTTGAAGAATATCTCCACTGCAAGAGCATGCTGTTTCAGATGTGTGATGTAGGTATCGTGAATACGGATGACCCGCACTGGCGGGAGATCGTGAAAGGTGCCACCTGCGAGATAAAGAGTTTTGGCACAGGGAAAGCAGATATGACTGCCACAGAGATCGAGCACATCAATGACAATGGTGATCTTTCCATGAAATTTCATGCAGATGGATTGCTGGAGGGAGATGTGATAGTAGGCCTCCCGGGAAGATTTAACATATATAATGGTATGTGTGCCGCCTGTACAGGGGCTTTGCTTGGGATGCCGCAGGAGGTGGTCCTGCATGCCCTGGAGCATGTCCAGGTGCGGGGGCGTGTGGAAAATGTGCCCACAGGAAGAGGATTTTCTGTCCTTATTGATTTTGCGCATAATGGTGTCAGCACTGAGAGCGTACTGCAGACCCTCCGGGAATATGAGCCGAACAGGATCATTGCTATTTTTGGCTGTGGCGGCAACAGGAGCAGGCTGCGCCGTTACGAGATGGGGGAGGCAGTGGGAAAACTGGCAGAACTTGCTGTTGTCACCAGTGATAACCCAAGGACAGAGGATGTGATGGACATTATAGAGGACATCAAGGTGGGACTGGCAAAGACAGAGGGCGAGTATATCGTGATCCCTGACCGCCAGGAAGCGGTGAATTATGCCATTGATCATGCAGAAAATGGAGATATGGTCATCCTTCTCGGTAAGGGGCATGAGGAATATCAGGAGATTAATGGCGTCAAGCACCACTATAGTGAGCGCGAGGCTGTGGCAAATGCCCTTGCACGGGAAAACTGATTGTTACTTTTCGCCCCCCAGCCAAGGCAGCCGCTTAATTATGGGGATCAGGGCAACGATCCTGTACTGTTTGTTGTCCTTATACCGCACCCCAAAAAATATTGTTTCCTTCCGTTGCAAATACGCTGCCTGAGCATTGTCTGAGATGTCTGTTGGCACTTTTTCTGCCTCCCTGCAGCACGTTTGCACTAGAAGCCGCCACGCAACGGTACTAATGCACCACCAATGCCTGGGCTTCTCGTTCTGCGGGCAGATGCAGGGCATCTGTCCATGGAAGGAGAATGCCAAAAATAAAGATATTTATTTTCTGGCATTTCCTTTCCATGGATCAGCACCTTTGGTGCTGCCCGCAGTGATATGTAACAAAGTGTGGTGCATAAGGACCGGCGGGCGGCTATGCTGCAAAGAGGCAGAAAAATGCCAACTGACAGCGAGTTTTGCGAAAGGCAGCGTAATGCTTTTGCAATGGAAGGAAACAAGTGATTTTTTGCTGGGTGTGATATTGCAGGACAACAGACAGTACAATATCGCTGCCCTGTTCCCCATGGTTAAATAGCTGGCTGGGGGGTGAAAAGTAACAACTAATAATATACTTGCTAATTTTTACCTTTGGTGTTATACTTTCCATAAAGATAACGATAGATAATGCCGATATATAATATGGTAAGGGATGACCAAGATTGAATATTTCAAAGGAGTGGTTATTATGAGTAATTATTTTGACGGTTTAAATTCTTATTCCGATTCTTCCAATTTTTTTGATAGCTATATGGGAACAGGATCTTCCAAAGGGAGTTCCACATCCATGTTATCTTCATCTTTACTGGATCTTCAGATGATCAAAAACGGTTCTTATAAAAAGGCTTTGAAAGCATATTATGCGAAGAATCCGGTTAAAAAATCAGATGACAGTGACAGCAAGGAATCAATCAAGGAATCTGGCAAGGCAGACAGCGCCGCAAATCTTTCTACTATGAAGAGTGCGTCTCAGAAGCTGAATGAATCTGTGGCAAAACTTCAGAAGACAGATTATAGCAAAGTAGAATCGCCGGAAGATATGCTGGATGATGTGAAGAGCTTTGTGTCAAACTATAACAGTACTGTGAATGCAGCAAAGAATCTAAATTCTTATTCCATCCTGCAGACTACTGTATGGATGACAGGGGCGGTAAAGACATCTTCAGGTATATTGGATAAGATGGGTATTTCTATTAATGAGGACAATACCCTGTCACTGGATGAGGCAAAATTTAAGAAGGCGCAGCTCAGCACAGTTAAGTCAGCTTTTTCATCAGGTTCTATCGCTTCACGTATTTCAGCTAAGGCATCCAGCCTAAGCAACCAGAGTGCAAATCAGATTGCAGAGAATACAGGGAAGAAGACATATACATCAAGTGGTACGATTAAATATTAGTCTTTTGGACTGGTATCAGCTGAATTAAGAAATAAAAGATACTGCGGCACAGATGGTATATCCATTTGTGCCGTTTGTGTGGAATAGGAGGTAGAGGTGAAAAATTAACTGTACAGTTGGATAGCGATTCATGGCAACCCAACCCCACACAATTCGCAAAACCTGTCAGCAAGCTGCCATGAATCGCAACCGCACAGTTGGAAATTTTTCACCTGGGAAAATATGTATCGTTTTTTTGTGCCAGTAGAAAATGTTTTTGAAGAGGAGATCCGGATCACAGGAGATGATATCAATCATATAAAAAATGTCCTCCGTATGACGGCAGGGGAAAAAGTTGTCGTTTCATGTGGACAGGGAACCGATTATTATTGTATAATAGAGGACATTCAGGAGACAGGCATCACTCTCCGGATTGAGGACATGAAAGCAGCGGTCACGGAGCTTCCGGTGAGGATCGTTTTATTTCAGGCGCTTCCCAAGTTGGACAAGATGGAACTGGTGATCCAGAAAGCCATTGAACTGGGGGCTTCCGAGGTGGTTCCGGTGAGGGCAAGGAGATGTGTTGTTAAACTGGATGATAAAAAGGAAGCGAAGAAACTGGTCAGATGGCAGAACATTGCAGAATCTGCAGCAAAGCAGAGCGGACGGGGAATTCTGCCAGAGGTTCATGGCATCATGGATTTTGACCAGGCGCTGGAGTATGCAAAAGAGCTGGAAACAGTTATGATTCCTTATGAACTCTGTGAGACTATGGCAGATTCAAAGGAGACGATGTACAAAGCAGCAGGGCAGCAGAGTATTGGGATCTTTATTGGTCCGGAAGGCGGGTTTGAGCGCAGCGAAGTGGAACTTGCTTCTGCCAGTGGAGCGGTACCGATCTCTCTTGGTAAAAGAATACTTAGAACAGAGACTGCAGGGCTGGCAGTATTGTCTGTGCTGATGTTTCTGATTGAATGGAGGAACTGACGTGGAATGTTATCTGGATAATGCGTCTACCACCAGAGCACTGCCAGAAGTTTGTGATCTGGTAAGAACAGTTATGGCTGACGATTATGGCAATCCCTCTTCTCTGCATAGGAAGGGAGTAGAGGGGGAACGCTACATCCGTCAGGCGGAAGAACGGATCTGTAAAACATTAAAATGTGTTCCGAAAAATCTTGTTTTTACTTCTGGCGGCACAGAAAGCAATAATATGGCGCTAATTGGTGCTGCCATAGCAAACAGGAGACAAGGAAGGCATATCATCACCACTTGTTTTGAGCACCCCTCTGTGCATGAACCTTTGCTCTATCTGGAGAATTTTGGCTTTGAGATAAGTTATCTTCCTGTGGATGCAGATGGGCACATTTCTTCTGAGGTTTTGCAGGAAGCCTTGCGGGAAGATACCATTCTTGTCTCTGTTATGCTGGTGAATAATGAGATTGGGGCTGTTCAGGATGTACAGGCATTATCAAAGGTGGTCAGGGGGTATAAAAAGAAGATCCTGTTTCATGTAGATGCGATACAGGCATATGGAAAAATGAGGCTGCTGCCCCATCGGCTTGGCATCGATCTTATGAGTGTCAGTGGGCATAAGATCCATGGCCCAAAGGGAACCGGCTTTCTGTATATAGGTGATAATGTGAAGATACATGCCTGTATACATGGCGGTGGACAACAGAGGGGATTGCGGTCTGGAACGGAAAATGTACCAGGTATTGCCGGGCTGGGGCTTGCAGCAGAGAAAATATGTGAGGGACAGAATGGGCACAGAGAACATTTGTATGGATTGAAGAGATATTTTCTGGAGCGGATTAAAGAGGTAGAAGGCGCAGTGGTGAATGCCTGCAGTATGGATATGTTATTGGATACGGCGCCGCATATTATCAGTGTCAGTTTTGCCGGAGTGCGGAGTGAAGTGCTGCTGCATGCACTGGAGGAAGAGAAGATATATGTATCTTCTGGTTCAGCATGTTCATCAAACCATCCGGGGATCAGTAGCACGCTGAAGGCCATCGGGGTGCCGGATAAGTTATTGGATTCTACACTTCGGTTCAGTTTCTCTGTATTCACAGAGCAGGCAGAGATTGATTTTACGATAGACTGCCTGAAACGGCTGGTGCCGGTACTGGCACGATATCAGAGAAGTTAGCCTGGCTCAACGGCGCCAATTTGAACCCGTTGAGCTAGTACAACGAATATTAAGTAATTGGCAGTTTGACTTGCCTGTTTTTCCGATAGCACGACTCCCCAAGCCTCGACGTAGCCACCGCTACGCCTGCGTTTGTGAAGCCGCACTCTCAGAAAAACATTCTGCGTCAAACTATCCAAAACTTAATTTTCGTTGTACTAGTTCTGTGAGGCTGGCATAAAAGAGAGGAGTTACCATTTATGGTACAGGCATTTTTAATAAAGTATGCTGAGATTGGCATAAAAGGAAAGAACAGATATGTATTTGAGGATGCTCTGGTCCGCCGGGTAAAGGAAAGGCTGGCACGGTGTGAAGGAGAATTTCTGGTTCAGAAAGAACAGGGACGGGTCTATGTAGAGGCGAAGTCAGAGTTTGACCCGGAAGAAGTGATCACGGGACTGACTCATGTATTTGGCATCGCCCATATCTGTCCTGTGGTACTGGTGGAGGACAAGTCTTTTGACCATGTCTGTCAGGAGCTGGTGGCACATATGAAAGAAGAACTGGGGGACAGGCCTTTTACCTTTAAGGTATTTGCCAAGCGGAGCGATAAGGAATATCCCATGCAGAGTCCGGAGATCTGTTCAGAGGCCGGGCATTATATATTAGAGCATATGGAGAATGCCAGGGTTGATGTGCACCAGCCGGAGATCAAGGTATATGTGGAGATCCGGGCAAGGGCTTATGTGTACGTTACCAGCATTAAGGGACCGGGAGGGATGCCGGTAGGTACGGCAGACCGTTCAATGCTTCTTTTGTCAGGAGGTATTGACAGTCCGGTTGCCGGTTATATGATGGCGAAGCGGGGCGTCCGTATCGAGGCCGTTTATTTTCATGCGCCGCCGTATACAAGTGAGAGGGCGAAACAGAAAGTAGTTGATCTGGCGAGGCTGATCTCAGAGTATACGGGGCCGGTGAAGCTGCATATTGTGAATTTTACGGATATCCAGCTATATATTTATGACCAGTGTCCCCATGATGAACTGACTATTCTTATGCGCCGCTATATGATGCGGATCGCACAGGCTATCGCAGAGGAAAGGCACTGTCTTTCACTGATCACAGGTGAGAGTGTCGGACAGGTGGCAAGTCAGACGATGCAGAGCCTGGCAGCGACAGACGCAGTCTGCCATATGCCGGTATTCCGTCCGGTCATTGCATTTGACAAGAATGATATTATCGAGATCGCCGAGAAGATCAATACATTCGAGACTTCCATTCAGCCGTTTGAGGATTGCTGTACGATATTTGTGGCAAAGCATCCGGTGACGAAACCGAGTATTGAGAAGATGGAAGCATCTGAGAAAAAACTTGCAGAGAAGATAGATGGTATGGTGTCAAAAGCCATCACGGAGAGAGAAGTTGTAGAAATTTCATTATAGCAGGCCAATGGCACCAATTTGGACGAAAAAAAGAAGCGGCATGTTTCGCCGCCCCACTGTAAGTAACAAACCCAATATAATTATGTCATGTGGAATAGTCATCCCATGGGACGATTATTCCACGATGAAAGGTGCCAGCTTCTCAAGAATTTCATCCACATCGTTCTCACTGTGAATGTTCAGATCGATTGGCTTAGATAAGTCGAGGCTGAAAATGCCCATGATCGATTTGGCGTCAATCACATATCTTCCGGATACCAGATCAAATTCAGCATCATACTTTGTTACTTCATTGACGAAAGCTTTTACTTTGTCGATAGAATTCAAAGAAATTTTAATTGTTTTCATAATATTACCTCCTGATTTATTTGAAGGATTCCGACCTTCATTACTATACTATTATGAAAGGGGGATTATGTCAATATCAAAAATTTACGATGCGGAAAATTATTTTTATGAGTTTGTTGTGCAAAATGCTAAGGAGAGGTATATATGAAAGCGGCATTTCTTACACTTGGCTGTAAAGTGAATTTTTATGAGACGGAGAAGATCATAGAACAGTTCCGTCAGTTTGGTTTTGAGATCGTAGATTTCAAAGAAAAAGCAGATGTCTATGTGGTCAATACATGTACGGTTACCAATATGGCTGACCGCAAATCAAGGCAGATGATACGTCGGGCGAAGAAATTGAATCCGGAAAGCTTTGTGGTGGCGGCAGGGTGCTATGTGGAGAGCGGCGGTGATGCCATGAAAGAAGATCCGGTGATTGATGCTGCTTTTTCGAACAAGGAGAAAATGGACATTGCCAGGCAAGTGGTCCACAGGCTTGGCATGGTACAAAGAACGACTGCAACAGAACAAATGGGCAAAATGTTTTCCCGGGAAAGAACACGTGCTTATCTCAAAATACAGGATGGCTGCAATCAGTTCTGCAGCTATTGTATCATACCTTATGTCAGAGGGAAAGGAAAACTTGTGAGCATGCCACAGGAAGAGGTAGTCTCGCAGGTGGGAAAACTGGCGGCAGAGGGTTATAAAGAAGTAGTTCTGACAGGGATTCATCTCTCCTCTTATGGTGTGGATGAGTCAGATGCCAGGGGATTTGTCAGGCAAAAAGGGGAACCGCTTCTGTCTGTGATCCGCAAAGCAGCTCGTACAGATGGGATACGGCGTATCCGTCTCGGTTCACTGGAACCCCGGATCATATCAGAAGAGTTTTTGGAGAAATTGATACAGGTCCCAGAGATCTGCCCGCATTTCCATCTGTCTTTGCAGAGCGGCTGTGATACCGTACTAAAGAGGATGAATCGTCATTATACATCTGTAGAATATAGGGAAAAGGTAGAGATGATCCGCAGGTATTTTGACAAACCTGCTATTACAACTGACGTGATTGTAGGGTTTCCGGGGGAGACAGAGTATGAATTCGAACAGACAAGGGCTTTTCTGCAAGAGATCAAATTGGCAGATATTCATGTTTTTAAGTATTCGCCGCGTTCTGGGACACGCGCGGCAGCAATGACAGGCCAGGTTTCTCCGGAACTGAAAAATAAGCGCAGTGATGTACTGATCGCAGATACAGAAACCTATCGCAGGAGATATGGAGAGAACTTTCTTGGAAAAATGGAATCTGTTCTTTTTGAGGAGACAGTAGTAGAAAACGGAAAGACATATCTTTCCGGCCATACCGGGCGCTATGTGAAGGTGGGGGTTCTGACGCAGGAAGCACAGGAAAAAGGCTATCTGGAGAATGAGATCTATGATATCCAGGTGCAGAATATACTTTCGAAATAGATTTCTTTTTAAAAAAAAGGTTGCGAAATTATGACAGATATATTACAATGAATTTAATTGGGTTATTAATATAAAGGACGTGAGAGAATGCAGGAAATGAATAACACGCAGTATTTTAAAGTTGATATGGACAGGGATTACGATGTCAGGGATGTTATTGCGTCTGTTTATACTGCGTTGACAGAGAAGGGCTACAATCCGGTAAATCAGGTTGTGGGATATCTGATGTCCGGCGATCCGACGTATATTACGAGCCATAAGGGTGCCAGGAGTCTGATCATGCGGGTGGAACGTGATGAGATTATTGAAATGTTTTTGGAGGATTATATTAAGAATAACCTGAAGGGGAATTAGGGAATATTGAGGATTATGGGACTTGATTACGGGTCTGTGACCGTTGGTGTGGCCATTAGTGATTCTATGCTGCTGACAGCACAGCCCGTTGAAGTAATAAAAAGAAAGAGTGAAAACAAACTGCGTCAGACCCTTGCCCGTATTGAAGTGCTGATACAGGAGAATGATGTGGGACGTATCGTACTTGGATATCCTAAGAATATGAATAATTCTGAAGGTGAACGGGTACAGTGTACGAAAGAATTTATGGACAAACTGATAGCCAGAACCGGACTAGAGGTTGTGTTGTGGGATGAACGGCTGAGTACGGTTGCTGCTATGGACGTGCTGAAAGAAGGCGGTGTCCGTGTGGAAAACCGCAAAACATATGTTGATAAGATTGCAGCATCTCTGATACTGCAGGGCTATCTTGATTCCATCCGATAACAGACTGTCAAATGGCGGTTCACAGTAACAGGAGGACATTATGCCAGAGAATGGTAAAATCGTGCTTACTGCTGACGATGGCAGCGAGGAAGCTTTTTTTGTTGTGGAAAAAACGGACATTGCCGGAGGTTCTTATCTGCTTGTGTCAGATTCTTTGGAAGACGGTGCAGATGCATTTATTTTAAAGGAGATGGAAGAAGGAGATTTGGTAACTTATGAGACATTGGAGGACGAAAAAGAGCTGAAGATTATATCCAAATATTTCGAAGAACTGTTAGAAGAAGAGGTTGAACTGAGACTTGAGTAGAGCAGCATCTTTTGTGATGCAGAAAAGAGGTATATTTTGAAGAAAAAAGGAAAGACAGGGGAGGAATCTGTAAAGATCGTTCCTTTAGGCGGCTTAGAGCAGATTGGTATGAATATCACTGTTTTTGAGACAGAGACAAGTATTATTGTAGTGGATTGCGGACTGGCATTTCCGGAAGATGATATGCTGGGAGTGGATCTTGTTATCCCGGATATCAGTTATCTGGAAGATCACAGGGATAAGGTAAAAGGGTTTGTGATCACCCATGGCCACGAGGATCACATTGGTTCCCTGCCATATGTACTGCAGAAGCTGAATGTTCCGATTTATGCCACGAAGCTGACTATGGCGATCATAGAAAATAAGCTGAAAGAGCATAATCTGCTGAACAGTGTGAAAAGAAAAGTGGTTACTTATGGGCAGTATATCAATCTGGGGAATTTCCGTATTGAATTTATCCGCACAAACCACAGCATCGCAGATTCTGCTGCACTGGCGATCTATACGCCAGCGGGGGTTATTGTGCATACAGGGGATTTTAAGGTGGACTACACCCCGGTTTTTGGTGATACGATTGATCTGGCGCGTTTTGGAGAACTGGGCAAAAAGGGTGTACTTGCCCTGATGTGTGACAGTACGAATATTCTGAAGCCGGGATTTACTATGTCAGAGCGCACAGTGGGAAAAACTTTTGATACAATATTTGAAGAGAATGCAAAGAGCCGTATTATTGTGGCGACGTTTGCCTCAAATGTGGACCGGGTGCAGCAGGTCATTAATTCGGCAAAGAAACAGAACCGTAAGGTTGTGATCGAAGGGCGCAGTATGGTAAATATTGTGAATACGGCGGTGGAACTTGGCTATATTCAGGTTCCGGATAATATGATCATTACACTGGAGGAGATGGGAAATTATACCGATGACCAGTTGGTTTTGATCACGACAGGTAGCCAGGGAGAGGCCATGGCGGCACTGTCACGTATTGCAGCGAGTATCCACCGGAAGATCACGATCAAGCCAGGGGATGTGGTTATTTTCAGTTCCCGTCCGATTCCGGGAAATGAGAAATCGGTTTCAAAGGTAATCAACGAATTGTCATTTAAAGGGGCGAAGGTTATTATTCAGGATACCCATGTATCAGGACATGCCTGTGAGGAAGAGGTAAAACTCATCTATTCCCTTGTGAAACCGAAGTTTGCCATACCTGTACATGGTGAGTACCAGCATCTGCTGGGGCAGAGCAGTGTTGCCCAGAAGATGGGGGTACCTAAGGAAAATGTGGTGATCCTGCAGTCTGGTGATGTGCTGGAACTGAAAGAGGACAGTGCCAGAAAGATTGACAAGGTACAGGCACAGGGAATCATGGTGGATGGCCTTGGTGTGGGAGATGTGGGAAATATCGTGCTTCGTGACCGCCAGCATCTGTCTGAGAATGGACTTCTGGTGGTAGTGCTGACCTTGGAAAAGGGTTCCAACATGATCCTGTCTGGACCGGATATCGTATCCCGCGGATTTGTGTATGTAAGAGAATCGGAGAACCTTATGGATGAGTGCCGGGAGGTTGTAAATATTGCCCTTGACCGACTGTATGACAGGGGGATCACTGACTGGGGAAGGATGAAGACAGAGATCAAGGATTCGCTGAATGATTATCTCTGGAAGAAGATGAAGCGCAATCCGATGATCCTGCCGATTATAATGGAAGTATAGAATTAGATCAGTGATTCTGGTGAGGGGGAGATTTTGTGTTACGGGCTGTGCGCACAATACTGATCATATTGCTGAATGTTATCTTTTATGGTCTTGTTCTTTTTGGATGCGTACAGATTGCGCATAGCGGCTATTCCTTTACTTATGATGTATTGGGAGAGACGATGGCGGAGCTGCCGCCGGGTAAAGACCAGTCTTTCACTCTGGAAAGTGGTAAGACAGATTATGAGGTGGCAGCCGCTCTCGCAGAACGTAATCTGGTAAAAGACCAATATACATTTTATCTCCGTATGAAATTGGAAGAGGGCAGGGATAAAGCCCCACGGCCAGGAATCTATACACTGAATCCCAGTATGACCTATGAAGAGATCCTCAGTGAGATCTTCAAATAGGAGGTAAATTTATGGAAGAAGAACGTATGGAGGTTTTTCTGGAATTATTCCGGGAAGAACCTCCTGTTTATATACAGAGGCTGGAACAGGAAGCAAGGGAGCACGAGGTTCCTGTCATACGCCGGGGAACCCGTGATGTCCTGCGCTATCTGCTCCGCACAAAGAAACCGGAACGGATTCTGGAAGTGGGAACGGCAGTCGGGTATTCGGCACTGTTTATGATGGAAAATATGCCGGAAAATGCAGAGATCACCACAGTAGAAAAAGTGGAAATGAGGCTGGCTGATGCCCGCCATAATTTTAAAAGATATGATAAAGAGGGCAGGATCTGCCTCATTGAAGGGGATGCTGCAAAAGTCCTGCATGATCTTTCAGAGCAGGGGAAACAATATGACTTTATCTTTATGGATGCGGCAAAGGGACAATATCTGAATTTTCTGCCAGATGTTATGAAGCTTCTTGTAAATAACGGTACACTTGTATCAGATAATATTTTTCATGAAGGAGATGTTCTTCAGTCCCGGTATGCTGTGACGAGACGGGACCGGACGATACATGAGAGGATGAGGGAGTACTTGGAGGTACTTACCCATCATAGGGAACTGGAAACAATCTGCCTGCCTGTGGGGGACGGCATTACCATTAGCACGAAAAAGGAGGTGGCTCAATATGAAAAAGCCTGAGATTCTGGCACCGGCAAGCAGTCTGGAAGTTCTAAAGACAGCATTTGATTACGGGGCGGATGCTGTATATATTGGGGGGGAGATGTATGGTCTTCGTGCAAAGGCGAAGAATTTTTCGATGGATGATATGAGAGAGGGAATCCAATTTGCCCATGAACGGGGAAAGAAAGTGTATGTGACAGCCAATATCACGGCTCATGACAGGGATCTGGCTGGTGTGGAACAGTATTTTTTAGAATTAAGGGAAATACAGCCAGATGCACTGATCATATCGGATCCGGGAGTTTTTTCCATTGCCAGAAGGATCTGTCCCGGTATCGATGTGCACATTAGTACTCAGGCAAATAATGTAAATTATATGACATTTCATTTTTGGAAGGAACAGGGGGCAGTCCGGGTAGTGACGGCGAGGGAGTTATCATTAGAGGAGATCCATGATATTGACCAGCATATTCCAGAAGATCTTGAGATCGAGACATTTGTACATGGTGCGATGTGCATCTCTTATTCGGGCAGATGCCTTCTGAGCCACTATTTTACAGGAAGGGATGCCAACCTGGGGGCCTGCACCCATCCATGCCGCTGGCGTTATCATATCGTGGAGGAGACACGGCCGGGAGAATACATGCCTATTGAGGAAAATGAACGGGGCACTTATATTTTTAATTCAAAGGATTTATGTATGATTGAACATATCCCGGAGCTGGTGGCGGCTGGCATCGATAGCTTTAAGATCGAGGGGCGTATGAAGACCGCATTGTATGTGGCGGTGGTGGCAAGGACATACCGCCAGGCGGTGGATGATTTTTTTGATGACCCGGGAAAATATAAAGACAGGATCCCTTATTATAAAGATGAGATCGCGAAGTGTACTTACAGGCAGTTCACAACGGGGTTCTTTTTTGGCCCGACAGGCCATGAGACACAGATTTACAATAATAATACGTACGTCAGGGGGTATACTTATCTTGGCAGAGTAGAAGAGGTTACAGAGGAAGGCCTGGCTGTGTTTGAGCAGAAAAATAAATTCTGCGTTGGTGATGAGATCGAGCTGATGATGCCGGATGGGGATAATGTTCTGGCACAGGTGGAACATATGTATAATGAATATGGTGCAGTTGACAGTTGTCCACATCCCGGAGAACGGATATGGATGAAACTCAGTAAGCCGGTACAGGCTGGTGTGATCCTGCGTCAGCAGACTGAAAAATAAGTTTGCGTTTTTTTTGCCGGTATTTCGGAATAGGGGATAAGAGAATGAGTGTAAAAACAGAAGTTTTGAAATTATTGGAGGGAAACCGTGATAAGGATTTGTCCGGACAGGAGATTGCAGGCCGGCTCGGTGTGACGAGGGCAGCCGTCTGGAAGGCAGTGAAGGCACTGAAGGAGCAGGGATATCGGGTAGATGCGGCAAACAACCGGGGGTATCGCCTGTGTGATGACAATGATGTGATATCTGCAGAAGGGATCTGCCTTACATTAAAAGAGGAGTACAGGCAGAGGGAGATCTGTGTATGCCGGTGTGTGGACTCCACTAACCAGGAAGTGAAACGGCGTGCGTTGGAGGGCGCTGGAGAGGGGCTTGTAGTCCTGTCGGAAGAACAGACTGCCGGAAAGGGAAGGAAGGGCAGGAGTTTCTTTTCGCCAGTAGGTACTGGAATCTATATGAGTGTTCTCTTCCGTCCTGCGGAGGAGCAGTCCAAAGATGTCGTATTGGTGACAACAGCGGCTTCGGTGGCGGTCTGCCGTGCCATCCGCAAGGTTCTGGGGGAGGAGCCAGAGATCAAGTGGGTGAATGATGTGTATCTGCGGGGAAAGAAGATATGCGGGATACTCACTGAGGCAGTATCGGATTTTGAGAGCGGAAGGATCGACACTGTTGTCGTGGGGATCGGGATTAATTACCGGATTCCGGAAGGCGGTTATCCAGAGGAATTGAATGATATCATAGGGGCTGTCTGTACACAGGATCAGGTAGTTCCCCGAAATACACTGGTGGCATCGGTATTGAATGAGCTGTATGGCCTGTATGAGGGACTTTCCCAGCGGACTTATATGGAAGATTATCGGAAGTGGTCAAATGTCATAGGAAAAGAAGTCCGATACTCTACAGGAGCAGGCTATAATGACCAGGCAGCGTGGGAGTACGCTACAGCGTTGGATATTGATGAGGATGGCGGTCTTATCGTCCGTCTGCAAAATGGAGAGGAGAAAGTGCTGCGGACGGGTGAGATTACATTGAGAACTTGTTGAGACAGATGCAAATGGCGTGTGAAAATGGAGGAAATGATGGAAAGAACATTTGAGACAGCAGAAGAGAAAGAGCGGATCATACTGGTGGCGGTGGATACTGGTGAGATAGGGAACATAAGGAAAAATCTGGTATCTACAAGTGTAGATAAATCCTTGGATGAATTGCAGGAGCTGGCGGATACAGCAGGGGCCAGGACAGTGGGACGTCTGATCCAGAACAGGGAGGCAGTCCATCCTGGCACTTATATTGGGAAAGGGAAGATAGAGGAGCTGCGTGATATGATCCGTTCCCTTCATGCAGATGCCATTGTCTGTGATGATGAACTGTCGCCTGCCCAGATCACAAATCTGCAGGAGGAATTGTCCTGTAAGGTAATAGACAGGACGGTTATGATATTGGATATATTTGCTGCCCATGCCAACACCAGTGAGGGGAAACTGCAGGTGGAACTGGCACAGCTCAGATATCGCTCCTCCCGTCTGGCGGGGCTTGGGAAATCCCTGTCCCGTCTGGGTGGAGGTATCGGTACCCGTGGTCCTGGTGAGAAAAAGCTGGAGGTGGACCGTCGGGTGATCCGTGACAGAATCTCTGTGCTGAACCGCCAGTTAAAGGAACTGGTGCAGAACCGCGATACGATGCGCAGGCAGCGCAGCAGGAACCAGACGCCTACAGTGGCGATCGTAGGTTATACCAATGCCGGAAAATCCACCTTGTTGAATGCGCTGACGGAGGCGAAAGTTCTGGAAGAAGATATGTTGTTTGCCACACTGGACCCCACGACAAGAGAGAGAGAGCTGGAAAATGGACAGAAGATCTTATTTACGGATACAGTGGGGTTTATCAGCAAACTGCCGCACCAGCTTGTGCAGGCATTCCGGTCTACGCTGGAAGAGGCGAAATATGCAGATCTGATCCTGCATGTTGTGGATGCATCCAATCCAGAACATGATTTTCAGATGGAGGTCGTGTATAAGACGCTGCAGGAATTAGGTATTGAAGATAAGCCGGTCCTGACGGTATTTAATAAAATGGATCAGGTCAGGGAACAGGATAAAGAATGCCTGAAGGATCGAAAGAGTGATGGCAGTGTGTCCATCTCAGCAAAGAAAGCCCTTGGCTTGGAAAGGCTGCTCGACAAGATTGAGAACCTTTTAAATCAGGGTTTTGTGAAGATTGAGAAGGTGATCCCTTATGCCGATGCAGGAAAGATCCAGAAAATACGGGAGTATGGAAGACTGGAAGAGGAAGAATACCGGGAAGATGGGATTTTTGTCAGGGCAAGTGTGCCTCCATTTCTGGCGTAGCTGAATGGCGCCAATTTGAACCCGTTGAACTAAGAAAATGTATCCGCCAAATATCTGTACCGTAAGGAGATTTGATATGAAACAATTATTTAGATTTCTGAACACAGGGGTAAGCCCCTTTCACGCAGTCCTAAGCTGTGAAGAGATGCTTGGGCAGGCAGGATTTCATCGGCTGGAGGAGAGCGGATGCTGGGAACTGAAGCCGGGTGGGAGGTATTACGTCACCAGAAACCAGTCCAGCATCATTGCTTTTGTGATCCCGGAGGGAAAGACCGACTGTTATCATATGACAGCCAGCCACAGCGATTCCCCGGCATTCCGCATTAAGAAAAGCAGGGCAGAGGGGAAATACTATGCAAAGGCAGAGGTGGAGGGATATGGAGGCATGATCCTGTCCAGTTGGCTTGACCGCCCATTGACTTTTGCCGGACGCGTTGCTGTGAGGACATCAGATGGAGTGGAGACAAAGCTGGTGTCAGAAGACAGAGATGTCTTTGTGATCCCGAATCTGGCTGTCCATTTTAACAGGGAGATCAATAAAGGATATGCCTATAATCCCCAGATTGACCTACAGCCAGTCTATGGCGGGGGAAAAGAGGACCTTCAGGAACTCATTGCAGAGAAGGCAGGTGTATCCTCTTCCTCAGACCTGTTGGATATGGATCTTTTGCTGGCAGTAAGACAGAAGGCAGTTAAGGTCGGGATAAAAGAAGAATATTATATGTCCCCCCGTATTGATGACCTTGCCTGTGCCTGGTCTACCCTGCAGGGATTTCTGCAGGCAGACAGGTCCCGAAAGCAAAGAGATGGAACCGCTGCCGATATCTGGTGTATGTTCGACAATGAAGAGGTGGGGAGCGGCACAAGGCAGGGTGCCATGGGTGCGTTTCTTCCAGAAGTCCTGGCACGGGTGGAAGAGCAGTTTGGTATGACGGCAGAAGAGTGTGCCAGGGCAAGAAGCCGGAGTCTGATGATCAGTGCAGATAATGCCCATGCCACGCACCCTAATCTCCCGGCGAAAAGCGATCCGGAATTTCCTGTGGTCCTGAATGGCGGTATTGTTATCAAGTACAATGCCAGTCAGAAATATACCACTACAGGCATGACAGCAGCGGTCTTTGAGGAACTGTGCCGGAAGTATGAGATACCGGTACAGCATTTTGCCAACCGCGCTGATATGCCAGGCGGGAGTACTCTGGGAAATCTGCTGAGCCACCAGCTCAGTATCCCGATGCTGGATATCGGACTTGCCCAGCTTGCGATGCATAGTGCCGTGGAGACGGCAGGGTGTCAGGACGTGGAGCATATGGTAAGAGCCGCTAAGGCATTTTATGAAAGTGGGATCCGCCAGACAAAGGATGGTGTGTGGGTGATCTGATAAAAGTTATCTCGCTTACTTTTTTTCTGCCTTGATCACTTTCTGGAATTCTTTCATATCTTTTGCGATCACACCACTCAGTGCCAGCAGGCAGATCAGATTCGGAACTGCCATCAGTGCATTGGCGATATCGGAGAAATCCCATACGATCTGTAATGTTGTTGTTGCTCCGATATAAGCGATCAATGAGAAGAATACACGGTAAATCATATTATATTTATGTGTTTTGAGCAGATATTCAAAAGCCTTCTCGCCATGGTATTCCCAGCCGAGGATCGTGGAGAAGGCAAAGAGTGCGATACCGATGCACACGAGCCAGCCGCCGACGGAACCAAGGGCGCCTTCAAAGACGGCGATGGTCAGGGCAGAACCTGTGAGCAGGGCGCGGTACTGGTAAGTACCGTCCGGCAGGAACGTGTATTCGTTCAGGCCGCTGTCCTGATAGGTGCCTCTTAGTGCGGTTGTGGAGGCTTCTTCCTTTGCTGCCAGGGTAATTGCCTGTGCCTTGGAAGATGTCTCTGCCGGGGTAAGGACAAAGACCGGATCTCCTATTTCATTATTTTCAGTTTTAATGCTATATGTAATTCCACTATTTTTTCCCTGTTCTGTCAGATTGACACTGGCAGAATCAGCGGTATAAGTTCCGGTGATCCCAGGCGTGGCTTCCACAGTCCCCAGAACACCGGAACTGGCGATGCACAGCCCTGTGATGGTGCAGACAACGATAGTATCCCAGAAAGTACCTGTCATATTGATGTATCCCTGGCGTACCGGATTATCTGTGGTTGCCGCTGCTGCGGTGATGGCAGCAGAACCCATGCCTGCCTCATTGGAGAATACCCCACGGGCAACACCATACCGCATGGCGTTCATCATGGCAGCTGTGATGCTTCCGCATAATCCGCCACCCACAGCCTGCGGGCTGAATGCCATTTTAACGATCATAGCAATACCAGAAGGTACATTTTCAATATTGATAATGATAACAACAAGACCTGCGATAATGTAGAATACAGCCATCAGTGGCACGACAACCTGGGACACTTTTGAGATAGACCTGATTCCGCCTACGATGATGAAGAGAGCCAGGGCTGTGATAATAATACCAAGCACCCAGAGCGGTACACGAAAAGTAGAATGCACAGCAGAGGCGATGGAATTTGCCTGTGTCAGATTTCCGATGCCGAAAGAGGCAAAGACAGTGAACAGGGCAAAGAGCCATCCCAGGACGGCGCCGATCCTCTTATTCTTAAAAGCATGTTTCATGGTGTACATGGGCCCTCCGGACATCTCTCCGGCTTCATTTACTTCGCGGTATTTGATGGCGAGCATACACTCACTGAATTTGGATGTGAGACCGAAGAATGCGGAGAGCCACATCCAGATCAGGGCGCCGGGACCGCCGGATACCATGGCAGTGGCGACACCGACGATATTTCCCGTTCCGATGGTGGCTGCAAGGGCGGTAGTCAGGGCAGAAAACGGTGAGATATCCCCCTCTCCCCGTTTTGTTGTACGGGCCTCCTTACCCAGTCCGCTCCTCAGGGCATAAGGCAGATTGCGCCAGCCTAGGAACTGGGTGCGGATAGTGAGAAAGATTCCGGTGCCCACCAGCAGCACTAACATAACAGGCCCCCAGACAAAACTATCTATGGCCGATAAAATATTTGCAATTATATCCATTTTGGAAAACACCTCCACACTTTATATAGTAAAAAGAATACCAAAAATCTAAGCAGGTGTCAAATTCTGGCAGTGTTCTATTGACCGTTTTTATAAAAGCCGATATAATTAAAGTAGCTCAACGGCAGGTGCAGATTGGCGCCGTTGAGCGAAGAAGAAACAGGCAAATAAAAACGCCGGGGGGAGGTGCCGCTTATGAGAGAAATACAGATTGGGAAACGGAAGATTGGTTCAGGCTATCCGGTATATATCATTGCAGAGGCAAGTGATAATCATATGGGGGATATGGAAGCAGCGAAAGAGATGTGCCGTATGGCCAAGCTGGCGGGGGCAGACTGTATCAAGTTCCAGCATCATCTGCCAGATGAAGAAATGCTGCCCGAGATGCCGCCTTCTGACCGATTTGATATGCCGCTGTATGAGTTTCTGAAGCAGCATGCGCTGTCGTTAAAACAACATAAGAAGTTGATGGAATACTGCAAAATGATAGGGATTCAGTATCTATGCACCCCATTTAGCCTGAAAGCGGCATATGAACTGGATGCCATGGAGGTGGATGCCTTTAAGATCGGCTCCGGCGAGATGACGGATATCCCTACACTGGTGAGGATTGCCAGACTGCGGAAACCGATGATTATCTCCACAGGTATGTGTACTTTGGAGGAGATACAGCGGACATACGATATTCTTATCCAGACCAATGTGCCCCTGGCTTTCACTAACTGCATCTCAGAATACCCACCGAACTATGAAGATATCAACCTGAATTTCATCAGTGAGATGCAGAAATGTTTTCCTGATGCAGTAATCGGACACTCAGACCATACGCCGGATCTTTATACCTCTTTCGGTGCTGTTACACTGGGGGCAGATATTATTGAAAAGCATGTGATACTGGACAAAAAGCTGCAGGCGCCAGATCAGCCGGTATCCATAGATTTTGATGATCTTTATCACCTGGTAGATGGTATCCGTAAGATAGAGAGTGCCATGGGGAACCAGAAGAAGGTACATCCGGAGGAAGAGCAGACCCGGACATGGGCGTTTCGCAGCCTGGTGACCAGATGCCCTATTAAGAAGGGGCAGCGGATCGAAGAGGATATGATCTGGTCAAAGCGGCCGGGAACAGGAATACCTGCTTATCGGATGAAGGAAGTGATTGGAAAGTATGCTGCACAGGACATTGATGAAAATGTGTTACTAAAGGAAGAGGATTTCCATTGAGAGATGAAAAAATACAACTCTTGCAACAAGATATAATGTGTTGTATAATCGTACATTATAACGATGGAGGAGAACTATGCTAGATATCAAATTTTTGAGGGAGAACCCAGAGATTGTAAAACAGAATATCAGAAATAAATTTCAGGACCGAAAGCTGCCAATGGTAGATGAGGTCATTGAGTATGACAGGGAACGCCGTGAGACCCAGCAGAGGGCAGATGATCTCCGTGCTTTGAGGAAGAAGAATTCCAAACAGATCGGAGTCCTTATGGGACAAGGCAAGAAAGAAGAAGCAGAGGCATTGAAGGCGGAGATTGCCGGTTATGCGGAGGAACTGGCAGCATTAGAGCAGAAAGAGACAGAACTGGCGGAGAAGATCAATGAGAGAATGATGGTGATACCAAATATCATTGATCCAAGTGTGCCCATTGGCAGGGATGACAGTGAAAATGTGGAGATAGAGCGTTTCGGTGAACCAGTGGTGCCGGATTTTGAGATCCCTTACCATACAGAGATCATGGAGAGATTTGATGGCATTGACCTGGATGCAGCGAGGGATGTGGCAGGAAATGGATTTTATTACTTTATGGGTGATATTGCCAGACTGCATTCTGCCGTCATCGCATATGCCAGGGATTTTATGATTGACAGGGGCTTTACTTACTGTGTGCCGCCTTTCATGATCCGCTCCAATGTTGTGACAGGTGTGATGTCCTTTGATGAGATGGATGCCATGATGTATAAGATCGAGGGGGAAGACCTTTATCTTATTGGAACAAGTGAACATTCTATGATCGGTAAATTTATTGACAAGATTATACCAGACACAGAACTGCCCAAGACCCTTACCAGTTATTCGCCATGTTTCCGCAAGGAAAAAGGGGCGCACGGCATTGAAGAGCGTGGGGTGTACCGCATCCACCAGTTTGAGAAGCAGGAGATGATCGTTGTCTGCAAACCGGAGGAGAGTATGGTCTGGTATGACAGATTGTGGAAGAATACCGTTGACTTGTTCCGTACCCTGGATATTCCGGTGCGTACCTTAGAGTGCTGTTCTGGTGACCTGGCAGACCTGAAGGTGAAATCGGTTGATGTGGAGGCATGGTCTCCGCGTCAGAAAAAGTATTTTGAGGTAGGAAGCTGCTCGAATCTGGGAGATGCCCAGGCAAGACGTCTGAAGATCCGTGTAGTTGGGGAAAGTGGCAAATATTTTGCCCACACATTGAATAATACTGTAGTGGCACCGCCGAGAATGCTTATCGCATTTCTTGAAAATAACCTGAATGAAGATGGTTCTGTAAATATCCCTGAGGTGCTCCGGCCGTATATGGGGGGCATGGAACGCATGGAAGTGAAAAAGTAGCATAACAGTGGAATCAGACCGTTGAGCTAAATAAAAAGACTCCAAATGGTGTAAAATTGTTTGGAGTTTTTTTGTTGACAAATAAGAACAACATGTGTTACACTGAAGAACATAAACGCTATATATATTGTTTCGTCATTACGGTGACACTATATATAGTAATCGAAAGGGGTGCGTATATGGGGAAATTAAGTGGGAGGATGCTTGGG
This sequence comes from uncultured Clostridia bacterium, assembly GCA_947643415.1. GTDB lineage: Bacteria > Bacillota > Clostridia > Lachnospirales > Lachnospiraceae > Eubacterium_F. The sequence goes on from CANRWA010000018.1 coordinate 42,837, forward strand.
ATTTTGATCATAACCGGATTTATAACTGGGATGTTCTTTTGCTGTCAGAGTATCTCACTGGCAGCAGAAACGGCACTGTTTTCTTATCATACCAGTAAGGGGAGAGAGGGAGAGACGGAGCAGTTCCCGGATGCTTTTGATATGTGCAGAAAATATGGCGGAACCATGGTTATACAGAGGGATTTTTATTTGAATCCGGAGGATTATGATGATTTTATCTATATTCCGGATAATGTAACGATTGTTGTATCAGACGAGGTTTATTTTACATTGGGTGATCTGGAACTGTGGCTGGAGGGAACGATAGAGGTTATGGGTACACTTAATGTATCGGATTCAGAGGCTATGGTATCAGGCAGCGGGAATATTGTAGTGGGTGGAGAGGGCTGCATCAGGCGGCGCATTCCATATGTAGAAAAGGAAGGAAAAATCTGTCTCAAAGGATCTGATATAGAAAGGGGACAGTCATTATCGCAGTCGATGATTCAGGATGATCAGATTAACTGGCACACGGATGTAAGTGGCGAGTGGTCCTTTTCACAGCCAGATATGATACCAGAGGCCGGAACAGGCTTTTATGATGTCATTTTTACTCCGGCAAACCTATGGATATATCAGCCTGTGGTGTTATCCTCATGTGGGCAGGTCACAGTGAGGGGGAAAACGGTATCTTCTGAAAGCACATCAGACCGAGATAATATAATCAAAGATTCGGAAACAGAAAAAACTCAGTCAGATCGGGGATCTACAGACGTAGAAAAACAGGGTGGGATGACTGTAGTCGTTACACGGATGGTCTCAAAACCTTCGTCTATCTATTATGTGGTCAAGAAATTTTCCCATAAGAAACCAAGGATCCAGACCATAAAAAAGAAGAGGAAGGGAAGATATGTAAAGTGGACTGCTATTGTAGGAAAAAAAGGATATGAGATTCAGTATTCCATATACAGATCTATGAAGAAAGCTAAGAAGATAAAGATCAGGAAGAGCAGTACTGTGATCCGCATTTCCAATAAAAAAACATATTATTTCCGGGTTCGTGCTTATAAGGAGAAAAATAAAAAGAGGACCTACACAAAGTGGTCCTCTATAAAAAGGGGTTAGTACAGCGTTGCGGTTCTCAGTCAGCCCTTTTTTGTCTTATAGGAAAGTTCGGCATGAGCGGAGCAAGAATTGCCATAGGCAATTCTTGTAGGGCTGCGGTTCTCAGTCAGCCTTTTTTTATCTTATAGGAAAGTTCGCCATGAGCGGAGCAAGAATTGCCATAGGCAATTCTTGGAGGGCTGCGGTTCTCAGTCAGCCCTTTTTTATTCGTAATTGATCTGATCCAGAATGTCACAGAAATCAAAAGTGGCAAAATAATCCTGGGGAGTCTCTCCGCGGCGGATCATTTTTACACTTCCATCTTCTTTCAGGAGCAGTTCAGGGGATTTGAGTTTTCCATTATAATTGTATCCCATAGCATATCCGTGGGCACCTGTATCATGGATAACAAGATAATCTCCAATATCAATTTTGGGCAGCATCCGGTCCACAGCAAATTTATCATTGTTTTCACAGAGTGAGCCAGTTACATCATATTTGTGGTCACAAGGTGCATCTTCTTTACCGAGCACTGTGATGTGATGATAGGAACCATACATGGCAGGGCGCATCAGATCACATGCGCATGTATTCAGACCGGCATATTCTTTATAGATGTGTTTTTGATGGATACATTTGGTAACCAGTTGGCCATAAGGCCCCAGCATAAAACGTCCCAGCTCAGTAAAGATCGCGACATCACCAAGACCGGCAGGAACAAGGATCTCTTCAAACTTCTTTCGCACTCCGTCTCCTATGGCTTTAATGTCATTTGGCTCTTTATCCGGAGTATAAGGGATTCCTACTCCGCCGGACAGGTTGATGAACGTAATATGTGCTCCTGTTTTTTCTTTTAATTCCACAGCCAGTTCAAAGAGGATCCCGGCAAGGGTCGGATAATAATCATTACTTACTGTGTTGCTGGCAAGGAAGGAATGAATCCCGAAATTTTTGGCGCCAAGTTCCATCAGGCGTTTGTAGCCGGCGATCATCTGGTCTTTGGTGAATCCATACTTAGATTCACCGGGGTTGTCCATGATATCTGTACCAAGTTCAAAGACGCCGCCTGGATTATAGCGGCAGCAGATGGTCTCAGGAATACCAGGTCCTTCTGCCAGAAAATCAATATGGGTATAATCATCCAGGTTGATATAGGCGCCAAGATCACTGGCTTTTATATACTCTTTCATAGGAGTGACATTAGAAGAGAACATAATGTCCTGTCCGGAGAATCCCACTGCCTCTGATAAGATAAGTTCAGTAAATGAGGAACAGTCCACACCACAGCCCTCCTCCTGTAGAATTTTTAAGATAAAAGGATTTGGTGTAGCCTTTACGGCAAAATATTCCCGATAATTTTTATTCCAGGAAAAAGCCTCTTTAAGTGCGCGGGCATTTTTGCGGATGGCTTTTTCATCATAGATATGAAATGGGGTAGGGTAAGTTTTTTCAATCTCTTTTACCTGATTGAGATTTAGAATTGTTGTTTTTTTCATTGTACTGCCTCCAATTTTATTCCTGTGTGGGATAGTTAATTTGTTTTCTCTGTAAGTATAGGGAATTTTTCTTCTTATGTCAATGAGAAAGGGACTTGACTTTTATTTTTAATTGTCATACAGTAGAAATACTCTGACTGAAAAATGATGATTTTCAGGAAGCAGAACAGGATAGAATGAAAGGTGACGAATGAAAATGGAAGCAATAAAGAAATTATTTCAGGCAACGGACATGACAGTTGGAGAGCCATGGAAACAGATCGTCCGTTTTACTGTTCCCATGTTGATCGGAAATATTGCCCAACAGTTATATAATACGGTGGATAGTATTGTTGTGGGGCAATATGTGGGAGATAATGCACTGGCTGCGGTAGGAAGTGCTGCTCCGATCTTGAATCTGCTCCTGGTACTTTTTATCGGGATCAGTATGGGTGGCAGTATCATGGTGGCTCAGTATTTTGGTGCAAAGCAGAGGGAGGAGCTTTCGTATACAGTTGGTAATTGTATTTTGCTGACAGCCATTGCAACAGGGATCATCATGCTTTTGTCCCTGGTGCTGGTTCGCCCGCTGCTGGAGCTTTTGAATACACCTGACAGTATCATTGAATGGTGCTATTCCTATCTTATGATCATGTTTTTGGGATTCGTAGGATGTGCTTATTACAATATTCTCAGTGGTGTGCTTCGGGGGCTTGGGGATGCATTTTCAGCACTTGTGTATTTGCTTGTATCGACGGTCCTGAATATTTTACTGGATCTTCTTTTCGTGGCAAAACTTGGTATGGGTGTCAGTGGTGTTGCCTGGGCGACTGTAATTGCACAGGCTGTTTCAGCAGTACTGTGCTTTATCCGTATGGCGAAACTGACAGACATATTTGACCTGAAGCTTCGCTATATGAAGTACAATAAGAAATACTCTGGCAAAATCATTAAACTGGGGCTTCCCTCCGGACTGACCCAGGCGATCTTCTCTATGGCGATGATCGTTGTACAATCGCTTACTAACAGCTTTGGCGAGATGTTTATTTCTGCCAATGTTATCGTTATGCGTGTTGACGGTTTTGCGATGTTGCCAAATTTTTCCTTTGGTTCAGCTATGACTACATATGCCGGACAGAATGTGGGGGCAAGGGAGCATGAACGCGTTGTCAAAGGAGCAAAACAGGGAACACTGGTTGCGGTATTGACAACGGCGACACTTACTGCCCTGATCCTCATCTTCGGCAAACAGCTTATGGGAATTTTCACAAATACAACAGAACTGGTGGAATTGAGCAGAAATATGATGGGGATCATAGCAGTTGGTTATGTGGCGATGGCTGTTACCCAGAGCCTGTCTGGTGTCATGAGAGGAGCCGGAGATACGATGACACCGATGTGGATCTCTCTTTTTACTACTGTTGTCGTTCGCGTTCCTGTAGCATATGGAATTGCTTATCTGACAAGAAGTGCAGAACTTCCCCATGGCCGGCAGGAGTGTATCTTTATCTCACTTCTCTGTTCCTGGCTCATCGGTGCGCTGGTCACAGTAGTTTTCTATCTGCGGGGAAAATGGAAGAAAAAGGCACAGGCATTTTCGTGACCTATGCTTTATGGGAAGGCTCGCAGTCCGATTGTTGACTTTCTTTTGCAAAATGAGTATACTTAGATACAGTATAAGAAGTGATATGTAGGAAAATTAAGGAGAAAAGTAAAATGCTTAAACAGATCAAATGGAATCTTGTTACACTGGCAGTTCTTTTTATCATACTTGGTGTGATCCTAATCATGTGGCCGAATGAGGTTATGCGGACAAGCTGTTATATGCTGGCAGGAATGCTGATTATTATTGGTGTGATCTCTCTGATCAGCTATCTGCGTAAGGACATATCCGGCATGATTTACCGATATGATCTTGTTGTGGGGCTGAGTGCTGTTCTTGGAGGAATCCTGATCATCATCAAGGTTGACCAGTTGGTTAGTTTGATCCCTGTCGTACTGGGATTTCTTGTCACCATCAGCGGGATCCTAAAAATGCAGAATTCAGTGGACATGCTTCGTTTGGGACATGGAACCTGGCATATAGCATTTTGTATGGCGATTTTAAATATCGTATTTGGAATCGTATTACTTATTGATCCTTTTGGGAAAGAACTGTTGGTCTATCTGCTGGGAGCAGCACTCATATTCAGTGGGGTTACAGATCTGTATGTGACGATTGTAATTTCGAGGCGGCTGGCAGATGTGCTGAAAGAAACAGAACTTGAGATACGGGAGAGATAAGGATGGCAGATTATCATTCTCTTTCAGAACAGCTTCAGGAGAGAATACAGGCTGACAGGGCGGAACACTGGCAAAATCCTTATGCATTTCATGATGAGGATATCGTGCGGCGGAACGGGGATCATGACAAGGCAAATCTGTGGCGGCCGGCATTTGTGCGGGATGCAGAGAAAATCATGCATGTTCCATATTATAACCGGTATTCTGACAAAACACAGGTATTTTCCTTTTATCAGAATGATGACATATCGAGACGGGCGCTTCATGTGCAGCTTGTTTCGCGGATTGCCCGCAATATTGGTTCAATTCTTGGTTTAAATGAAAGTCTCATCGAGGCGATTGCCCTGGGCCATGATATTGGGCATACCCCATTTGGACATGCAGGAGAACGCATTCTAAATAAATTGTATCATGAACACACGGGCAGATATTTTAATCACAATGTACACAGTGTCCGTGTACTGGATGGGATTATTCACCGAAATATCAGTCTGCAGACACTGGATGGAATTCTGTGCCATAATGGAGAACTGGAGCTGCAGGAGTATCATCCATGTAAAATGTCTACTTTTGTAGAATATGATAGAAAGGTTGAAAATTGCTATGTTGATGAGGATTATATAGGAATGTTGGTTCCTTGTACACTGGAAGGCTGCGTTGTGCGGATCTGTGATATTATTGCTTATCTTGGCAAGGACCGGCAGGATGCGATGCGTCTGGGGGCACTTGCTGAGAAAACCTTTACAAATGGTGTGGTCGGGGCTTCGAATGCAGAGATCATCAACAATTTTAGTGTAAATCTCATTGAAAACAGTTATGGTAAGCCATACCTGAAAATGGATGGGGAATATTTTGAGACACTTCGCATGGCAAAAAAAGAAAATTATGAGATGATCTATAATAATAAGAAGTTGAATGAAATATATGAGAATCAGATTCATCCCATGTTTTATGAACTTTATGAAGAACTGCTCCAGCAGGCAAAAAGTGGAGATAAAAACAGTATTTTATATCGTCACCATATTTCTTATGTCAATGAAAATAACTACTATAACAGCGCGGAATATGAAGCATATGAGGAACAGGAACCCAACCAGCTTGTAGTTGACTACCTTGCAAGTGTAACAGATGACTATTTCATCGAATTATATAAACATATTTATCCTAAAGGGAAACATGAAGTGAGATATACCGGGTACTTTGACTAGCTCAACGGCGCCAATTTGAAGCCGTCCACGGCGGGTCCAAATTGGCGCCGTTGAGCTAAATGCAGTCTATACATAAATAGTCTATGTGAATGGAGGATACCATGAAGAAAGAACTTGTGATCGTACTGGACTTTGGTGGCCAGTATAACCAATTGATTGCCAGACGCGTCCGGGAATGTAATGTGTATTGTGAAGTTCATCCCTATACGCTGGGTCTGGATGAACTCAAAGAAATGAACCCAAAGGGGATCATTTTTACCGGGGGACCCAACAGTGCCTATAGCGAAGATTCCCCTCATTATCCAAAGGAGATATTTGAATTGGATATTCCGATCCTTGGCATTTGTTATGGCTCTCAATTGATGGCACATACGCTGGGGGGCAGGGTGGAGACAGCCCCTGTCAGTGAATATGGAAAAACAGAAGTAGAGATAGATCGCAGTTCCCTGCTCTTTCATGATGTAGAGGAAAAGACAATCTGCTGGATGAGCCATACAGATTATATTGCCAAGGCACCAGACGATTTTGTTGTGACTGCCACAACGCCAGTATGTCCGGTAGCTGCCATGGAAAATCCAGATAAGAAGTTATATGCTACACAATTTCATCCAGAGGTTATGCATACCATAGAAGGGACAAAGATGCTTTATAATTTTGTATATAAGGTATGTGGGTGTCAAGGTGACTGGCAGATGTCCTCCTTTGTGGAAGATACGATTACCTCTGTGCGTGAAAAGGTTGGTAATGGGAAGGTACTGTGTGCACTATCCGGTGGCGTTGATTCTTCTGTGGCAGCCGTTCTGCTCTCAAAGGCAATCGGAAAACAACTGACTTGTGTTTTTGTGGATCATGGGCTTCTCCGAAAGAATGAAGGGGATGAGGTAGAAAATGTATTTGGTCCCAATGGTCCTTATGACCTGAATTTTATCCGTGTTAATGCACAAGAGAGATTTTACAACAAGCTTGCTGGGGTCACCGAACCAGAGGAAAAAAGAAAAATTATCGGAGAAGAATTTATCCGTGTTTTTGAAGAAGAAGCTAAAAAAATTGGGACTGTGGATTTCCTCGTACAGGGCACGATATATCCGGATGTCATTGAATCCGGGCTTGGCAAATCAGCAGTAATCAAGAGCCACCACAATGTAGGCGGACTGCCTGACTGTGTTGATTTCAGAGAGATCATTGAGCCGTTACGTCTTCTTTTTAAGGATGAAGTACGGAGGGCGGGCCGTGAGCTTGGCATTCCGGAATATCTTGTGAGCCGCCAGCCATTTCCCGGTCCGGGGCTTGGTATCCGAATCATTGGGGAAGTAACGGCAGAGAAAGTGCGGATCGTGCAGGATGCCGATTATATCTACCGTGAAGAGATTGCAAAGGCAGGGATAGAGGACTTGGGTCAGTATTTTGCAGCACTTACTAATATGCGTTCTGTGGGTGTCATGGGCGATGGAAGAACTTATGATTATGCCGTGGCACTCCGTGCTGTCAATACTACTGATTTTATGACAGCAGAATGTTCTGAAATACCATTTGAAGTGCTGCAGAAGGTGATGAATAGGATTATTAATGAGGTGAAGGGGGTTAATCGGGTCATGTATGACCTGACTAGTAAACCGCCAGGGACGATTGAGTTCGAATAACGGACATGTGACAGGGCAATAGCCACTATCCCCCAAAGGGCAAAAATAGCTATTCTATAAGAGATACCCTAAGATGTAAAAGTCTTAGGGTATTTTTTTTGCGCATAGTGCCTTGTATAGCCCCCAACTAGGGGACTTTGCGTATTGATAAAACTGTGTTTTTATTGATAGTTTTCTTGAAATATCTTGTAAGCAGACGATAGCGATGTTTGCCTTTTGAATGATAGCGGCGTTTGCCCCATAACATAGTGTTTTTGGGAAAAGTTATTTTTGGGAAAATTCAAAAATGCCAGAAAATGCAGTAAAATCAATACTTCCATGAGTTGTCCAAATCCCCAAAAATTCTGTTTTTGGGAAAATGATATACGTTTTTGGGGATTTTTCTCTGTTTTTGGGAAATTTTTGGGAAGCTGTATTTATTCAAATTTAATGCTGGAGGTGTGCTATGCGTAAAAAAGGTTACAAAGGACGTTGCGAGAAGAAAAAGCTGGACAAGTGCAAGGATATCTGTAGGACATACGATGTCATTCAATCTGCATATGCCGATATTTTGTCAGAATGTGAGGATATAGCGGAAATCAGATGTAATGTATTCTTAGATGGCTTGGATATCGGGGAATATACTACGGATTTTGTTTGTGTCAAATCTGCTGGCGGTTTGATGGTTCGGGAGTGTGTATTTCGGAAATTTCTGCTAAAACCCATGACTGTGAAACTATTGGATGCATCAAGGAACTATTGGTTAAAGCATGGTGTTATGGATTGGGGGCTGGTGGTTGATGAAGAGAAATAGCTTATGGCAAAATGGTGATTCTATTATCAGAGTTTTAGAATTTGCGAATGAAAAAGTGTTTGTGATTGATTGTATCAAGCGGAATATGCCGAGATGGATTGATAAAACTGACATGGTAGGTTATGTTGAGTGTACAGAACAAATATTGTTGGAATCCACAAACAAAAGCATAATACCTATGGAATCAATGGATGCAGATACAAGGCGGTTTGTACAGGAGCATTTCACATTGATTGCCGGAGTGCTGCCCTATGTATCAGATACGAACAGAAGAAATGAAGCTATAGGGCAGATTTCTAGGACAATGGGAATGAGCAAACAGAGTATACGTTATTATCTGTGTTTGTACCTGGTATACCAAGATATATGCGCATTGATGCCAAAATCCAAAGCAAAGGACAGGCATTTGACAGCAGATGAGAAAAATATGCGCTGGGGATTAAATAAATTTTTCTACACAAAGAACAAGAACAGCTTGAAAACAGCATATACCATGTTGCTGAAGGCAAAGTATTGTGATGAATCGGGACAACTGCTGCCGGAATATCCCTCATTTTATCAGTTTCGTTATTTTTACAGAAAACATAGAAGTATGCAGACATATTACATTTCCAGGGATGGATTGAAGAATTATCAGAGAAATAACAGACCATTAACAGGGGATAAAGTGCAACAGTACGCTTCTCATGTAGGTGTTGGGATGTTTGATGCTACCATATGCGATATTTTTCTTATAGATGATTGCAATAATCTCATTGGCAGACCTGTTTTAACCGCCTGTGTGGATGCTTACAGCGGTTTATGCATGGGATATTCTCTTTCGTGGGAGGGCGGTGTTTATAGTCTTAGAGGTTTGCTTCTTAACATAATAGCGGATAAAGCAGAGCATTGTAAGAAGCATGGGATTTTAATTGATAAATCCGATTGGAACTGCTGCCAACTGCCAGCAGAATTTATTACAGACAGAGGTTCAGAGTATATATCTGCTACATTTGAACAGATTGTTGACTTAGGAATTACGATTGTGAATCTTCCATCATACAGAGCCGAGTTGAAAGGCGTGATTGAAAAGTTTTTTGATTTGATACAAGATTCATTTAAACCATACTTGAAGGGGAAAGGTGTCATAGAACCAAATTATATGGAGCGTGGGGCGCATGATTACCGAAAAGATGCCTGTCTTACTATGGCACAGTTTGAGAAAATAATTATAAGGTGCATTTTGTTCTACAACAGCAGCCGGATTGTTGAAAATTATCCCTATACAGAGGAAATGCTACAGGTGCAAGTGAAGCCACATGCAAAGGATATATGGGAGTGGGGTAAGCTGCAAAGTGGCGCAAATCTGATAGAAACGGATGCGGAACAACTAATCCTTACCATGTTGCCACGCACAACAGGCATGTTTACACGTTTTGGATTAAAAGCCAACAGATTACGGTACAAGCATGATAACTACACCGAAATGTATCTTGTGGGTGGAGATGTTGTTGTAGCATATAATCCAGACGATGTTACAAATGTGTGGTTATTAGAAAATGGGAAGTATATATGCTTTGAGCTGATTGAAAGCCGATTTAAGGGCAAAAAGCTGGAAGAGGTAGAAATACTAGAACAGAGCCAAAAAGAACTAATTAAAGGGCAAGTAGAGGGGAATTTGCAAGCAAAAATTGAACTGGCAGAGCATATCGAGGTTATATCCGGGCAGACCAAGAAAAACAAAAATGTAAATATAAAGCAAGTCAGAAAGACACGCAAAAAGGAACAACAGAAAACACATGTTGATTACATGAAAGCAGGTGAAACGAATGAATAAGGTTACGGATATTACTGCATTGCTGCCAGAAATGAAAACAGGTATGGATTTGCAAAATGCACTGCAAATTTTACCGCCCTATAATGAGAAAATCAGAAATGAAAGTACCGCTATTCGCTTGATGGCGTTATCAGAGCTTTATAATGTTTATGTTCCATCTGCTATGAGTACAGAAATTTATAACAAGCTGTATTTGGCACTAATACGGTCATTGCAGAAAAAGGGTACACATAAAGCAATCCAACAGCAGTATGAAAATTTCCGGCGCATTCGGCAGTATGAATATAACAGTATTATGGGCGGTGCGGACAGTTTTACTATCATAGGTACCTCCGGAATAGGGAAATCAAGCGCAATCAACAGGGCGATTTCTCTGATATGCGAAAAACGGATTATAGAAATTGATGAACCATATGCAAAAATTGTGTCGTGTGTGGTGGTACAGTGTCCTTTTGATGCATCGGTCAAAGGTTTTGTGCTGGAAATATTGCGAAAAGTAGATGAATGTCTTGATACAAAGTATTATGATAAGGCTGTAAAAGCCAGAGCCACAACGGATATGCTGATTGGAAGTGTATCACAAATAGCATTAAACCACATAGGATTGTTGGTTGTAGATGAGATTCAGAATGTATGCAATAATAAAAATGGAAAGCATCTGGTAGGAATGCTGACACAGCTAATCAATAACAGCGGTGTTTCTATCTGCATGGTTGGTACGCCAGAATGCAAGCAGTTTTTTGAACAGCGAATGCAGCTTGCCAGGCGTTCATTAGGCTTACAATATTCTGAAATGCCCTATAATGCAGAGTTTAAAAGGCTTTGTGAGATAATTTTTGAATATCAATATATAAAAAATAAGGCAGCAGTATCAGATGCAATGATTGAATGGCTTTATGAACATAGTGCTGGTATTGTGTCTATCGTGGTTTCATTGATGCATGATGCGCAGGAAATAGCCATTTTGCAAGGATGGGAAATATTAAACATGAAAACTTTTAATTTGGCATATCAACAGCGCATAGAGTTGTTGCATGAATATATCCAGCCTGCAATCATCCATACACAACAGACATCCAAGCCTAAAAAGAAAGTGACTGCTGCCGATTTGGATTTAAGAGATATACAAGAAATGGACGAAACTATAAGCATTGAAGAACTGGCAGCAGAAGCAAAAAGCACAAATAAGGATATTCTTGCAATTCTGAAAGAACATATTACGATTGTGGAGGTAGCGGTATGATAGCATACTTTCCAGAGTTATATCCAGATGAATTACTGTACAGCCAATTAGCAAGATATTACGCTAAATCTAGTTATTTGGCTTATACATTTACCGCACAGGACTTGTTTGTATCAAAAAGTGTAAGACCGGATATAGAATTTATAAATGAGTATCTCCCAGAAGCGTTACAACTGATTACCAGGAATATTTCTATGGGTGAACTGGTAGAAAAACATACTATGTTTCCGTATTATGGACGTTTTTTGAAACGTGATAGGCGAAAAAAAGCATTTGATTCCATGATATCTATGCAAGGAAATTATTTTAATTTATTGCCATTGCCAAAAAAAGATAAGAACTGCTGCCGCTATTTAAGATATTGTCCGATGTGTGCAAACGAAGATAGGGTAAATTACGGTGAAACATACTGGCATAGAATACATCAAATGCTGGGGCTTGATATATGCGCTATTCATAAATGCAAATTGGTAAATAGTAGTGTTGCTATTAGCGGAAATGTGAGTCCAACGTTAATATCCGCTGAAATGGAGATAAAGCAGGATGAGAAGCCAGAAATTTCAAACAATAAGCTGGAATCTAACATTGCTGAATATATGATGATGATTTTTCATGCTGATATAGAAATGGATTCGGATATCACAGTAGGGCAATTTTTACATAGCAAGTTGGAATATACCAACTATTTATCAGTCAGAGGGGAACAGCGCAATATATCACTGCTGCATAATGATTTTATAGAGTATTACAGTGAATCAGATAATATAAATATAATGGAATTGTGGAAACTACAAAAGATATTTACAGATGATAGATGCAACTTTTATGAAATATGCTTATTGGGCTTTTTCTTGAATATTCCTGTTGCTGACATGGTGCATATGAGGTTGCCGGAAACATCACAACAACAGAAATTTGATGAACAGGTGTATTATCTCCATGAGCAGGGATTGAATTATCCGGAGATTGCAAAAAAGATGGGAGCATCTATCAATATAGTCAAGCCACTCGGAGAAAAAAGGTATGGAGCCATTCACAAGAAACCGAAAAATCCTTTGAAAAGTGGTTCAAAGGCTAAAGATTGGCAGCAGATTGACAAAAACACTTTGCCAAAAGTGCAAGATGCTATAAAGCAACTGCAAGGGGATGGGATATGCAGACCGAAAAGAGTTACAAAAAACGCTGTAGAATTGTTGCTTGGTTTGCCTTCTGGACGCTTTAAATATCTTCCGAAATGCCGAAAAGAGATTGAAAAGCATGTGATTACACAAGCAGAATATTGGGCGTTGGAGGTGGTATGGGCTTATAAGAAAATTATGAGGGAAGGGCAGGTAATGAACTGGAAACATATTAGGATGCTTACTAACATGAGAAGAAAGGATTTAATGACATGTATGCCGTACCTTCAGAATATTGCGAGTATTGATACAGTACAAAAAATAGAGAGCTTGTTATAACGAAATTGTCAAATAGCCTTGTATTAAATCAGTTGACAGAGGAATTTAAAAGGATGCAGCAGTTGAGTTGATAATTACTTACTGCTGCCTTTTTTTGTGGTGTTATTTTTATATGAACTTTAATTTATGGTATCAATATAGTTGACTTTTTGCAGAAAAGATGTTAAAATAGTTGACTGTATAATACGAAAGGAATACAAAAAGATAATGAGCCAGGAAGAATTTATTGACAGGCTATTTGATACCATTAGTGAAACAAAAAATCTACCCATAAAGGATATGGATTCAGATGCGATAGAAAACACGATAACAGTGTATTTAGCTGATGGTGGAGCTTTTAAAATCTGGTGTGAAAGCCAGTGCTAAATGGGGGTTCTGATGAGAAAGAGAATGGCAGTAATGGTATGTTGTATTGGGATTGCATTATTTACATTTTCTGGATGCGGAAATGAAGAAGTTAATGCAGATAAAGAAACATCTATAACGGAAGAAGAGGTAACGAATGAACCAACATCTAAAAGTGAAAGTGTAGAAAATGTAGATTCAGACGATGTTACTTTTACAATGGATGGTACAGTAGGGGATGGCGAATATAATTATGCTATCACTGCAACAAACAATGTAAATCAAGATTTTTCTGGATTTTATATGGACGTAACTTTATATGACGAAAATAATAATCCAGTTGAAACGAAACATTTTGATTATTCTAAAGATTTTTTGGCACATGAACAGATTCAATTTCCATTTACAAGTAAAAACCAGGCGCATGATTATAATATCAAATGGGGTTATGATGATACAACAGAAACAGATTTAAGTGAAAAGGAAAGCAGTTTTCTTGATGAAATATGCGGAGATTATTTAATTGAACATGTTGGGTATAGATATATCTTCCGTATAAACCCAGATTGCGTTACAGTAGAGGAACCATCTGGGAGTATAGATGAATACAATTTGGTGTATGTTTCGCAAGATGAAGGAAGCGATTATTGTTTGGTTGCAAAAGGCGATAGGGGCAATTATATATTTACACAGGGAGTTTATGGGGATGTATATTGCAGTTCAGCCGGAGAAACAGCCACAAAGAATTTTGAAGATGAGAATAGCCGATTGACGCATTTACCAGATGACTACCAGAAACCAGTAGAACCTTATGTTGGTATGACGGCTTCACAAGTAGAAAATTCTACATGGGGAAAACCAAATGATATAAATAAAACAACAACACAATATAGCGTAAATGAACAATGGGTTTATTCTAATGATAAATATATTTATATAGAAGATGGAGTTGTAACTGCAATACAGGAGTAAATGATTTATTCATTTATGCAAGCAAAAGGAAAACGATGGCTAATGAAGCAAGTAAATAGAAAAATGAAAGTCCATGAGCAATCGGGCTATAATTATAAGCCAATTCCCACTATCACGCTAAAAGGCGCATGGCTGGAGGATTGGGGATTTACGGCAAATACTCCTATCAACATACAGTGTGAGGATGGCAAGTTGACAATCACAAAGCAAGGGAATAGCCTAAATAGCGGTTATTCCCTGCCCGAAAAATAAAATATGTATTTTATTTCTTTTGTTGTAAGATTGACACCATTTGTTCAACTACGGCAACTTCTGCATCTGATAAGCCAGATACATCAATTTGGCGTTCGTGTTCTATTTCTAAAAGAAAATCAGTAGTAGTATGAAAAAATCTTGCAATGCTTTTTAATATATCAAATGAGGGCAATCTTATATTATTCTCGTACCCAGATATCGTACTTTTGTCAAGATTAAGTATGCTTGCTAATTGGGTTTGGGATAGATTCTTTTCAATTCGTAGTTTCTGTAATTTTTCACCGAACATTTTAATCACAACCTTTCTACAGTTTGCAAAATGCCATAATACGTTGACCAACTGCCAACATCTTTCTTCTATACTCTTTTTCGTTTGTTGCAACAATATAAAATTAAGAAAGCGAGGATTGCAAGAATGGGAAACAGGATAAAAAGATGTAAGGTGTTAATTTATACGTTGATAGCAGCTTTGATACTGCCAATGGGAATATCAAGTCATGAGGTTTATGCAGCTGTAGCAGATTCAAAGGATGAAATTACTCCTTCGGTAATTGTGTATAATTGTGGAGATTTAGTACAGGCTATTGACAACGCAGAAGATGGGGACATAATAGGCATTGCAAGTAATATTGAATTGGATTCAGATGTAAGTGTATTAGGAAGTGACGATAAGCAAATTACAATTATTAAAGCGTTTGAGGGTGCATTCATACGAATGTTAGACGTTGATGTTATAGTTAAAAATATTGTTTTTGATGGCAATTCCTCTGTTTATAATCGGGATTATGACCCTATGATTCAAGTGGAGGGTAAAGCAGAATTTGAAAACGTAACTTTTCAGAATTGTTATAATCAATGGGGCGGAGGTGCGATTAAGACTGAAGGGGGCAGGATAGGTTTTATAGGATGCCATTTTGTTAATAATGAAGCTAGTGAAGGTGGACATATTATGGTAGGGTCATCCACATATGTAAAAGCCATTGATAGCATATTTGAAAATGGAAAAGTATCAAGGGCTGGCGGCGCAGTAAAAATAGAAGATAATTATGGCACTGGTAATGATAATGAGATTGTATTTGTTGGCTGTAAAATGATTGGAAATCAAGCAGGCTATGGTGGTGCTATTGCGAATAAAGGTAATGTAAAAATTATAGATTCTATCATATATGGGAATACGGCTGAAACAGGAGCAGATATTCTAAATTATTGCGGTTCGTCTTTTGAGATGGATTCTATTGCGGAATTGATTGAACTATATGCAACGGATGGTATTCTTCCTTTGGAGTGGGAATTTGATTATGTTGACCAGGCATATATTGAAGGGAATATTGATAAAGAAAATTCGTTATCCGCTATGAAATTAAAATTTGAAAAAATCAAACAAGAAGATGATTCAAATTTGGATAATTCAGACAAGCCTTCTGAAGGTGAAGATATTGAGGATAAGCCGCATTCTGGAAACAATGACAATGAAAATAATTCTTTAACAGATAGTGATAATACGGACAATTCAGAAGATAAAGAGGATGCTCATTCTGATGCAAGCGGTGATTCTGATACAGGAAATGATGATAGCCAGAACAAAGACACAACAGAGGATGATTCAAATACAAGTAATAATCCTTCTGACAATGAGCAGAATACGGAAAGTAATAACGAACAAAATAATACAGATAGCACAGAAAATGAGGGTGGGAAAGATGAGAATGATTCTACAGATAGTAATGTAACAACAGGTGGCAATGATAATCAAGATGTAGATAGCAACGTAGATGAATCTACAGAAAATAATTCATCTAATACACCAAACATAGAGGAACCTACAGAAACAAATGCTCCAAATGATTCTGAAAGTAATGATAAAAACGAAAGTGATAAGAATGAATCGGATAATCGAGAAGATTCAAACACGCAATTAGAGAGTGATAATAATAGCAGCGGCAATAATTCCTCTGAAAATAACAATATTGCAGAAAATAACAATTCTGCATCTGATTTAGGGGCAAATGTGCCAAATAATAATGAAAATGATATAGGCAATAATAATCCAAGCGGAACTGTTGACGGAGGCAATAATTCAAACTCGAATAATGTTATCTCTGACAGTGGTAGTAATGGAGCGCAGAACAATAATAGTCCTGGCAATGATTCTAATATCGGTTTAGATAACCATAAACCAGTGGATGGCGATACTTCAAGCAACGCTGATACAAATAATGGGAGTGTAGATACTACTGATAATGGAACATCCCAAAATGGCGGCAATGCAATATCTAAGCCAGAAAACAGTGATAATAGCTCTTCTGACAGTAGCAATAAAGATACTGTTAGCAGTCCGGGGAGCGTTCCTAATGCAACCAATCCTATATCCGGCGATAATGTGCCAGATGGCAAAGATGAAAGCATTGCTAATAGTGAGAGCGAAAATAAGCCATCCAATATTAGCAACGATTCAGAGCAGAAAAATACTATTATTAAGAAAAAAGCTATTAAAAAATTGTCGCTAACAGCCAAAAAGGGCAAGCGGAAAATAATAGGAAAGACAATCAAAAAAGCTACTGTAAAAGTAAAAATTGGCAAAAGGACATATACAGTTAAATCCAATGCCAAAGGTAAATTTACGGTTAAGCTGAAAGGCAAAGCAAAGCTGAAAAAAGGTCAGAAAATCAAAGTAAGGGTTTTAAAAAACGGTTATAAGTCAAAAAGCAATACATTTAGAGTTAAATAATAATGACAACATAAATAAAAGAACGATTTTATCAATAGAAGGGTATCCAAATAAAACGGATGCCCTTTTTTATTTGTAAATTATCCCCCTATTAGGGGGATTTTCAGTTGCTACCATTTTCATTTTTTGTGCGCATGTATAAAACCATCTGCTTTAACATACTGATATCCTCATCTTTTAGTCCAGACACGTCAATTACAGGTGATTTTTCAATTCCTAAAAGGTAATCGGCTGAAACATGAAAAACTGCTGCCAGTTTTATCAATATCTCTGGCGATGGCATACGTTCTTGAAGTTCATAGTAGCTGATGACGGATTTGGTCACTCCTATCTGTGTGCCTAATTGCTTCTGTGTCATCCCTGCATTTGTGCGTAATTCTTTCAGTTTATTATGAAATTCCACTAAATCACACCTCGTTTCTTATTTGAGTTTACTTCTATTTTGTTTTAAAATGGTTGATGTGGGTATCATAATAGTTGACAGCCAAGAAATGAGGGGAAAACATATTGAAAAAAACTTATAGGGGGATATGCGTTAGTGATATGTCCTGAATATGGTTCAACAGCTATCACTACAGGGAAAAGGGGATTTTCAATCGTTGCTGGCTTGGTTGGTTCCAAAAAACTATGAACAGCTGTGCAAATCGTGGTTACAAATGGAAGCCTGGAAAATAGTTGTGAGTGAAAAACAGCTCATACACCTATATATAGAAAATCGGGCGGCAATCAAAATGTAAACACTCCCCCACTGCTGCCGGATGCAGAAAAGAAACCAGCAAGAAATATATTCCTGCTGGTTCTTTATTACTTGTATTCCTTTATAAGTTTGTCCAATGTCGGGCGGCTTATGTTTAATTCTTTTGCAAGCTGTGATTTGCTGATTTCCCTTTTCATATATCGTTGATAGTGTTTTTCAAAATCGGGAATTGAAACAGGCTTGCGCCCTTTATATTTTCCGTTTCGTTTTGCTATGGCTATTCCTTCTCTTTGACGTTCTAAAAGGTTTGTGCGCTCAAATTCATTGATTGCGCCTATCATGGTTAGCATTAGCTTTCCTGTCGGCGTTGATGTATCAATGTTTTCTTTATTTGAAATTAGTGTAATTCCTTTTTGGTTGAGTTTTTCCACAATATCAAGTAAATCTTTGGTTGACCTGGCAAGTCTTGAAAAATCATGTATATGTATTGTGTCGCCTTCCCTGGCAAAATCAAGCATTTCTTGTAGCTTTGGGCGGTTCGTGTCTTTGGCTGATACCTTTTCAATGAACCATTTTTCAATTTTGTATTTCTCCATTGCTTCAATTTGGCGTTGTTCGTTTTGCTCAATGGTGCTAACTCTAATATATGCTATCTGCATGATATAATCCCCCTTTTGTTAAAATAGATTCTATAAAGTGCTTTACATTTTGCAAATCAATTCAAAAAGCAATCCTATTTTTACATTTTTATTGTCTTTTCCGTTTGTCAATATAAGGTGTACTCTATTTTGATAGTTATAGGGCGACTGTTACGCCGCCCTTGCTATCGCATTGTGCTTATAGTTACATATTCATAATATAGTTGACTGCCTTTTCTGCTTTACCTGCTGCCGATACAATAAACTTGTTATCATTCTTTAAAACCTGTAACCAGTTCTGAATGTATGCAGCAGAGTTTTTGAAGGTTTGCGGCGTTTCAATCCCTAATATATTTAAGATGCTTGCGCTTCCGATTTCTGCAATCAATTCTTCTTTGCTGTATGTTTCGCTGCCGAAGGCTGCATCCATGCCGGTTTTTAATCTGTCAAGCCTGGTCTTATGTCCTGTGCTATGCGTCAATTCATGAAATGTTGTACTATAGTATCCATTTGCATTTTGATATTGTTCTTTTAGCGGAACAACTACCCTATCAGATGAAGGACTATAAAAGGCTTTATTGCTGGCTATTTCTTCAAAAGTGATATGTTCTTTTGTTATATAGTCAATGATAACTTTGTCTGCTGCTTCTATTGGCTCTATATCGTTTAAAGGCTCTTCCAGCGGTTCTACTCCGTCAACCTGTGAAATATGAAATACATTGTAGTATCTCAACATAGGGATTGATACTTTTTCTTTTTCGCCCTTGTCGTTGATTTCTTCCTTTTCAAAGATTTTCCAGAATACAATTATTTCTGATTTTTCGCCTTTTCTTATATGACCGCCTAACTGCTGCCATTGTTTGAAAGTTGTATATTCTCCGGTATGTTTTAAAAGCATTTGATTTAATAATGAATAAGGCTTTTTACTTATTCTATTGAATGCGCCGCTTCTAACACCAGTCCAAGGCTTTTGCCAGGGGATAACCCCTTTTTCTAATTCTTCTATTATCCTATCTGTTACCATTTGATATACGTTTGTTTTCATATTCGTTTACCTCCATTTCTTTAATTTAATTAGATTATACACTAATAGACGTGTAAAATCTATAGGCAAGATGCACGAATAAAAGTGCAATGAAGCACGAATATTAGTGCAATCTGCCAATAGACAAAGCACGTATATTCGTGTAAAATGAAATCACAATCAAACAAGAGCAATAGCCAAGGTAGACGGAAGTACCACATGGGAAAACAAGACTACAGGACAAGGGCTAGATAGGATAAGAAATTGAAAGCGAAGGAAGAATCCTAGAGATAAACTTAAAGCCACTAGCCGCTATTGCTCCAATAAAAAGAAAAAACGGAGGTAGGAATTATGTGTATTACAAAATTAGAACTTAATAAAAAGGTACAGGAGTATAGGGAAATGAAAACTTTATTGGAGCAAGTGCAGAATGAGGTTGATGCAATCAAAGCTGAAATCACTCTTTATATGGTAGAAAATGAAAAAAGCGAAGAAATCACAGTTGATGGCAAAGTTACCTATAAAGATTCAAACCGTAGTTCTTTCAATGAGGATGCATTAAAAGAAGCATTGAACACAAGCGATTTAAAACCTTATAAGAAAACATCAACTTTTAAGGTATTGAGGGTTAAATAACAGTCGTTGCAGCGACATAAAACAGGACTTTAGGCTGCAAGCGTTCCCATCCGTTGGGTGGGAGGTAGTCAAGAAAAGGAGGTACTACATTATGAAATTTGAAATATTCAACGCTAGGTATACAAAGCTGAGAAAACTATTTCCGGCACATATCGCATACAGAATAACCGTTATGATGACATTATAAAAGGGAGCATTCCTGTTAAGTAACAAATAGCGGGTTTGCAAAAAATGAGTGTCTACCCTAGAATAATGATTGTTAACTTGGCGGTTAATAAAAATCATTTTTCAAAGGAGACACCCACATATGAATTGTAAACAAAATGAGAAAATCAATCAAGTAAAAGAATCAACTTTGGTAGTTGGAATCGACATTGGAAGCACTACACAGTATGCCAGGGCTTTTGACTGGAGGGGCATTGAACTTGCAAAAGTCTTTAAATTCAGTAACAGCAGAGAAGGTTTTGAAACCTTCAAAGACTGGATGCGGTGGCTGCAGGACAAGTACAAGAAGTCAGATGTCATTGTAGGGATCGAGCCGACCGGCCATTACTGGTTTGACCTTGGTGCTTATCTTGAGGAGGAAAGCATCCTGCTGGTTATGGTTAACCCTTATGCGGTAAAGCAGACCAAGGAACTGGATGATAACAGCCAAAGCAAAAATGACAGAAAAGATCCCAAGGTGATAGCAAAGCTTGTCATTGATGGAAGATATT
>CANRWA010000019.1 GCA_947643415.1 uncultured Clostridia bacterium
ACACTCATTTTTTGCAAACCCGCTATTTGTTACTTAACAGGAATGCTCCCTCTTCATTAAACACCTCCAAACGAGTTATAAATATACAATAGCATAACTGACAATTTATGTCAAATTTTGCCCCCCTGTCGCTAGCAGTCCAAAACCAAAAAAAGTCAAAAGTTATACAATTGCAGGAGATCATACAACTCGTTTGGAATATTCTTTCATCTATAGTATTCATTTACAAGAATACAAAGAACAATAGGATAAAGCCCTATTCTCCTTTCCCATCACAACTACTTCAAATGATTAATGATCTTCAAAAAGGTTGACTTAACCCCATCACGGCGAAAAGATTCCACAACTTTCTGGCAGTTATTTTTTGATTTTCCTCCACTCAGCAAATGTTTTATCTGTGCATTACTTAACGCAAATGGATCCTCAATGCTAAACATAACTTCATTATTTCCCCTGTATTTCACCCGCAGGGAATCCTCAATATCTTCACCGGAATAATATTTACTGTAGCTCCATGGTGTTTTTGAAACACCATCTGTATTGTTATCATCATGATGCTCCGAATAGTCTTTGTATAACTCCCGGAATGGATGCTCACCTTCTGGCAGCCAGTCCCGCATGCACTTTTCAATTGTCGCACCATAACCAGAAAAATGGATAAAACGCAGGGGATCACCTTTCACAAAATACCTTCCATCTTCTTCTGTCAATCCACAATCCAACAAAGACCATGTAGCAAAATCATATCCACGATGTTTAAATACCTCCACATCAAAAAAACAGGGAGCCAGATCGATCCATTTCTGGTCAGTAAAAATCCCTCTCTGGATATCATCATAACAAAATAAATATAATCGGTCTGCCCACCAGTTTATAAACCGGACTGCTTCTTCACTTCTGTTTACAGCCAAAAAACCCAAATTGTAAACACCATGGGCAGTTGAAGATAACTCCATATCAATATTTCCAGGCTGCAGCAAATGCGGGCAGAGAACAATCGGCCTTGTATCTAACAGCTCCCTTAACTCAGTAAAATCAGAGTAGACATAACAATCCGGATCCAGATACACAAATTTATCCTCATCCGGATAATGATCTATCATATATCGGAAAAACTGTCCCTTTACCGAAGTGGAAGCCTCAACAATGGCATGCTTATAAATGTACCTGTTAAAATTACCCTCCCACATGTCTTTTGACAATATCACCTCATCAAAATAATCTGACTCCATAGATTCCGGGCATTCCCGTTCAGTCAGGCAAACCAAAAACCGTGCGTCCGGAATATTTCTTTTGACAGATTCCGCCAAAGTTCTCGCCTTATGTGCATAATTGGTACAAATAGACGTAAATATTATCATATATAATCTCCCCTAATCCGAAATAAACTTCTTTAATATTTTTCCAACTATGGGCCACTTGTAATATCTCTGTACTTTCTCAAATATCTTTTCATATTTCATGCGTACAGCAATCTGCTCTATCAGGGCATCTCTAAGGATTTTAGCATATTTTTCGCTGTTTTTCAAATAAAATTCCCTGTGATTATCATATATTTGACGATAGGTAGCCTGCATCTGCCCGCAGTCCGATTGAAAGCCTGTTGTACGTGACACTGTCTTAATCCGGTAGTAAAACAAAACCTCTGGTATCTGGTAAATCTCTTTCCCCAAACTGAGAATGGAAAGCCAGAAATCATAATCCTCCATTCCTGCCAGCATTTTCGTATTAAATCCACCTGCAATTTTCCAGTCCTCCCGGTAAAAGAGGGCCGTGACAAACACAACATTATCTAAAAGCATCTTTTCAAAAGAATATTGTGGCAGTTCCCATTTACCACTTCTCTCTCCAAACAATTCTGCCTCACAATAAACTACACCGATATTTTTATTATTTTCCAGAATGTGTACAGCCTTTTCTATGTAAGTCTTATCTATCCTGTCATCAGAATCCAAAGGCAGGATATATTTCCCGGATGCCCTTTCGATCCCATAATTTCTGGCTCCTGCCGGGCGCACATGATCCGTCTTGAGCAGAATGATCTTATCCCTTAAGCGTTCCAGAACATCTAATGTCTCTTGTTCATCCGAACCATCATCAATCACTATCAGTTCTATATCCGGATAGGTCTGTGTAAAAACAGACTCAACTGCCTCTTCTATATATCTGCCATCATTATAGCATGGCATAATAACACTTACTTTCTCCATAATTTTTCCTTGATCCCTTTCACCTTTGCATATAGCCTGTACATCCTCGTTGACCGGATTCTCTCTAATGCTGCAGTTAATTCTGCATTATTCTTTTCAAGGCCTGCACTGTAGTTTTCCAGTTGTTCCTTATCTGCCATCAATTGTATCTTATCACCTGTCAACTGTTCTTTTTCCATTATCAACTGCTCTTTTTCAGCCGTTAGCTGCAGCTTTTCACCTGTCAATTGTTCTTTTTCAACTGCAAGCTGCTCTCGTTCAGCCACCAATTGCCATTTCTCATCTTCTGCCGCCTGAACTTTTCCCTGATACATATATATCATGTCTCTTTTTTTATACATCTCCGACATGACAGCCTGATCCAGTTCATCATCCGTTATTCTTTTTATTTCTCCCGAAATAATGATCTCCGTCTCACCCTCTGCTTTTACTTCAGCCGGAATCTCCACACTATATCGGGGATCCAGATCAACGAATACATCCATCCCATCCCTGCTGCACAGGGCATTTTGTGGCTGTATCTCCAACACATCATTATTCACTGCTGCCCTTTCTATCTTACAGGCCAGCATGACTCCCTCTGCCGGATCAAACCTTATCCCCCTGATTACCTTTCCTTCTTCTGCCGTTAACTGAATCTTCATCTCATAGGTTTCATTTTGCCCCAAAGTGAAACTTTCACTAAAAGAATTCTCTGAATCATATCCATCTCCATAATCGATATATATGGTACGTCTTTGTTCAAATGATTTAGGAAGAATGCCAAATATATCATACTTCCCATTCTCTTTTTTGAAAAACTGATGCGTATACCCAAACTCGGTCCGTATCACTTCTGCCTGTGCCGGGTCATTCAGTACCTTATAGAGTAATTGAATACCAAACAGCCTCGTATAGGGAGGCATGCCCTCCTCTGTACATATCCTGCCAAATGCATATTCCGCCGAGAAAAATTCTTTCGTACAATATTCCTGTGCCTGCGGAAATATTGTAAGAAACTCCTCCCTGTCCTGAATTTCTACATATTCCTGAAGCATAAGATACAGTTCTACCGTTGACCGGATCTGGGTATCTGCCCGCATTCCACTGGTATTTTTTCCCTCGTTATGAATGCGGAATTTCACAAGACTGTCCGGCAGGACATAAATCTCATGCCTTTTACAAATCTGTATCCATTTTACATAGTCCGGGATCTGCTGCAATCCTTTACGAAAGAAATCGTCCTCTTCATACACGTCTTTCCTTACCAGAATACTTGGATGGCAAAGACAATTGCCCTGATAAAAAAAATGATTCAACCACTGGAAACGTGTTTTGTTCTGAACTGAAAACAACCTGTAATAAAACCCATTCTCATCATGATACGGTTCCCCATTATCATCAATAGCAACTGCATTTGTAAATACAACAGAATACTCTGGATGTTCTTCCAAAACATTAACCTGTTTTTGAAGTTTATCCGGCTCCCATATATCATCACTATGATGTAATGCAATATAGTCCCCTGTAGCATAATTTTTTACTATATCATCAACACTTCCACCATGCCAGTTATAGCTATGATGCACGGTAACGATCTGGGGATATTTTTCCTTATATCTGCATATAATGTCCCATGAAGAATCCTGAGAACAATCATCTACGATGATAAATTCAAAATCCTTGTATGTCTGTCCCAGCACGCTCTCAATACTCTGTGCCAGAAATTTCTCATGATTGTAGGATGTTAATACCACTGTTATCTTCATCTTCATCTACCCTATCCGTCAGTCAGTTCTGACCTTTTCTATATTCACGTTATTGGGTATATATACCTTATCCCAAAGTTTATCTCTCTGATTCTCCGCCACAGAAAATACTGCAGCATTTTCCATATATGCCAAAAAAAGTGCCGAACGGTTTTTAATAACCGGCTTTGACGCAAGAATGGTAACATTATAATTTCCCTCAACTAACGGCAGCCTGGTTACAAACTCAATATCATAAACCTCTCCTCTTTTGCCACTAATGAGATCTTTTCCTTCCATCTTTGTCGAACTCCCTAAAAGCTCTGTACTTTTGTCATCGCGGATATGATAGGCCACCACAAACTCCGCATCTTCATTCACTACCAGTCTTGTCCATATTCTTATCTCCTGATCATATTCAAATGAGATTATCTCCTCACCTTTTTCATTCATCAGCTTCATATCTAAAAAAACAACACTGCCTGTCCCCTCTAAAAATCGCTCCGTTTTTTTCATAAATACAGGATTCATATACTTTTTTACTAATTCTGGTGCTTCCGCCTTTTTGTGCACTACCGTCTGTGCATCATCTGTCTCTTCATCTGTTTTCGCTGAAATATTTTCCTGATTCTGCTCCTGTTCTTCAATCTTCAGATGCTCTTCATTCATATTTGCACGGATTTTCCGCAAATAAATATCTGCCAGTTCCTCTGCCGGCCCCTCCATGATCTTTATGCCATCCTCAAGATAAATGCAGCGCTGGCAAAGCCGCTTTACTGTGTTCATATCATGTGTCACAAATAAGACCGTCGCCCCCGAATTCATGATCTGATGCATCCGTGCCATACATTTTGCCTGGAAAGCAGCATCACCAACAGAAAGGGCTTCATCAACGATCAATATATCCGGGTCCGAATATACTGCAACAGCAAATGCCAATCTCACATACATACCACTGGAATAGTTTTTTACAGGCTGGTCAATAAAATCCCCGATTCCGGCAAAGTCCGCAATATCATCGATCCTTTTTCCCATTTCCTCCCGTGTTACCCTGTTCAATGTACCACTCAGGTAAATATTCTCCACTCCTGTATATTCTGGATTAAAACCGGCGCCGAGCTCCAACAGGGCCGAGATCCTTCCGTTCACCATCACACTTCCGGCTGACGCATTGAGTACTCCGGTAATGATCTTAAGCATTGTTGATTTGCCACTGCCATTTCTGCCAATGATCCCAACAATCTCTCCCTTTTTTACCTGAAAACTTACATCATCCAACGCATTAAACTCTTTATACTTTGGCTTTGCAAAAGGAAATAATCCCTCTATGATCCTTCTCTTATTATTTTCATATAATTTATATGTCTTTGTCAAATGATCTACACGAATTGCAAGTTCTTCCATAATTACCTCATTCCTATAACATATCTGCAAACTGCGGTCTCAATCTATGAAATACATATGCCCCAATAATCAGCATGATTATTGTAAACAGCCAAAAATATAATGTCAGGACAGGATGTTCCCAGAACCACACATGTGCGGAAAAAGTCTCCCTATACCCCACACATACATAATACATGGGATTCAATTTCACTATCATCTGAACATTGACCGGCAGTGTGCTTGGGTCCCAGATCAGTGGTGTTGCCCAAAAACCCACCTGTACGATCAGGGAAATAATATTTAGTATATCCCTGGAAAAAACAGCCAGCGCTGACATTGTCCATGTTATGCCAAGTAACAAAGCGACTGTACATATATAATAATAAACAACCTGAATATTATATATGCTTGGATACCATCCATAGACACAGTAAATGAAAAAGATAAATACAATAAAGAAAAAATGGACAAAACTGGATGAAATTATCTTTACAACTGGCAATGAACTAACACGAAACTGCATATTTTTCACAAGATATGAATAATCAAATATGCATCCTGAACCAGCTCCCAGTGCATCTGTAAAGAAATTCCAGGAAAGAAATGCCGGGATATACCATAAGATAAACGGAACATCCTCTACCGGCATAGATCGGAATCCCACCTGAAATACATACCACAAAACCATTATGACGGTCAGAGGCAATACAAATGCCCATGCTATGCCAAGAAGTGAGTTGGTGTATTTTGATTTAAAATCATTTTTGGCAAGATCAATAATGATCTTTCTTTCTCCTAACAACCCTCTGCAAAAATTATACAATCCTTTTAACATATGTTTTCCCCTATCTATCTTGTCAATCTACGTATAATACCACATATTCTTTTCACTGTATCTAACGCTAAATCTGCATATACCGGCAATGTCAGTATACGTCTTGCAATGTCCAATGCTATCGGTGTCTGGCTGGCGTCAAACATCTGACAATAGCAGTCATATGCATTAGTGAGGGGATAAAAATATTTTCTGGTATAAATTTTTTCTTCCATTAGACTCTTAAACACTTCATCCCTGTTTCTTCCAAACTCTTCCTCATTAATTACAACCGGAAAATATGCATAATTACTTTTTACATCTTTCTGTCCTCTAAACAGCTTAATTCCCTTTATATCTGAAAGTCCATCTATATATGTTTCACAAACCCTTTCCCGTCTTGCGATATCCTGCTCTATATAACGCAGGTTGCACAAGCCCATTGCTGCCTGAAATTCATTCATCTTTGCGTTTGCGCCAACAAAATCTACTGTTTCCTGACCCCGTATGCCGAAATTCTTTAACCGGTACAAATCCAGTCCATACTCTTCATCATTAAAACAGACCGCACCACCCTCAATCGTATGAAACACTTTCGTAGCATGAAAACTAAATATAGAGGCATCACCAAATGCTCCAATACCTTTGCCTTTATATTCCTCACCAAATGCATGTGCAGCATCATATACCACTTTTAAATCATATTTATGCGCTATTTCCTCTATCTTATTCACATCACATATATTGCCATACACATGCACTGGCAATATTGCCGTTGTATTCTCCGTGACCAAACTTTCAATCTTCTCAGCGTCTATCGTATAAGTCTGTGGGTCAATGTCACAAAATACCGGTGTCAGGCCATTTCTCACAATCGCATGGGTCGTCGAAGCAAATGTAAATGGCGTCGTAATAACCTCACCTGTCAGACGCAACGCCTGAAGCGCCAGTTCCAATGCCATATGGCCATTGACCATCAATGAGACCTGACTGACTTTCAGATAATGCCGCAGTTCTTTTTCCAACTGATTATGCTTCACCCCCATATTCGTCAGGCGATGTGTATCCCACAGTTCCTTTATCTCTTCTATATATTCTTCCATTGGCGGCATTGATGGTTTTGTAACCCATATCTCTTCACTCATGATTGCTGCCTCACCTCTCCCCCAGGAATACCACCCTGAAAAACATCCTCAAATATCGAATAAATCCTTTATCCTTATATTCTCTTATAACAAAGACCATATCACGGTTTACATCCTCTACGGATAGGGTGACACCATACTTCTTAAATTTTGCATGCAAAGGCTCCAGATATTTTTTTAAGTCCGCAGAGCGGTCTTGCTTATCCTTTTTCCTGTATGGTGTATGATAGCACGATGTAACCTGATCCACAAAACTATAATCTGTATGTGTAGAATATCTTACCCACAGATCCCAGTCCTCCAACGTGTCAAGCTGTCTGTCAAACCCTCCCCATTCCTCATATAAACTTCTATGAAACATAATACTTTGGATAGGAATATAATTTGATGTATATAACAACAGCCTATTAAAAGGCTGGCGAAATCTTATCATCTTCTTTTTAACCTTAAAACAGTAGGGATTCTCTGTTCTGACGACAATCTGGTGTTCCTCTGCCACAGCATAAGCCGCCCCCGTCCCTTCCTTTAAAAGAATATTTACCAACAGTTTCACATGATCCGGGAAGAAACAGTCATCATCATCCAGAAAGTTTATATACTGTCCTGAAGCCAACTCCAGTCCACGGTTGCCTGCCGTGCATCTGCCGACTTTGCTGCCTGTAGCCTCATATATATAATCAAGCCCTGCAAACTCAGTAGCCAGCATCCCTTCCGCTTTGTTTTCGCCATCTTCAATAATGACCACCTGTATATCTTTATATGTCTGCTCCCTTATGCTGTTTAACGCTGTTTTCAACACCTCCGGCCGCTGGCAGGTTCTGATAATAACTGAGACTAATGGTTGCTGCATTCTCTCTGCTCCAGTCTTCTTTCAAAATAAACTCGATTTTCTATGCAATTTTATCATTCTTTATGAGCTTTGTCAAATATAGCAGACAGGGGGACTTTATATTGAACTAATACCCCAATTTTTTTGCTTCGCTAAAATCTGTCAGATCCATAGCAATCTTATTGCGAATATCTGATGGTAAATAATATTTCCGTTTTCTCTCTTGATTTTTTTTGCGATAGACACCATAACTACTTTCAACTGTCTTACTTTGTGACAATCGAATAAATTCCTTTGTCTGTTCAGTAAATGGCATTTTAGCAAATGCATATATTTTTTTTGCCACATAACATGCATCCGACTCCAGATCCTCATATCGAACCATTTCGAAATTTTGTGGATACCTCTTCTGCATATCAAAACACATTTTAATAAATTCTTTCCATTTATTATAGCCAAAATAATTTTCAGGTCGATATTCATTTTTACTAGCAGCAAAATTCCATTCTTCATATATATTCCATTCAGGATTATATTCTGAAGGAGCATTAATCCATGATTCTAATACATCATATGGATTGCGAATAATTCCAATAATCTTAATTTCTCTATATTTTTGTAATAATAATGGAATTGTATAAAGATATCTCACCTCCTTATATGCCAAAATGGAAGCGTTTTCTTGTTTCATATGAAATAAAGGATATATACCATTCTCTCTTTTATCTGTCTGATTCAAAAAGTCATCTTTGTTTTCAAGATATAATTCCTCGAAAAAATTTTTAATCTCCTCTTTCGTTGTTTCAGTTGTAATTCGATTTTTGAAACGATAGGAAAACAATGGCTGAAAGCGAAACACCGTTTCGGGACAACTATCTAAAATTTGTCCCAACCATGATGTTCCTGAACGTGGAACTCCATATAAAGCAACTACATCTGTAAACATATTTTTCACCTCTCTTTTACTGCGTTTCCTTCCGTAAGCCTTAATGAACTCCTCCTCTGGCTACTTCGAGCTGGTCCGCACACATCTCCATTGCCAATAATCATTCAACAAGAACCCGGATATATTTCTCCACATTCTCAGTAATATCTTCCACCTGTTCCCTTGTATCACATTTTATGATCAATGTTCCAAGTGAGGTGTTTGCACCAGAAAATGCCTCCACTTCTGTTCCCTCCTCCACCCAGATATCTTTCTCAAAAACAAATGATGATATTTCTTCCGAAATCCTTATACCTCGAAATAAGCCAGAAACTTTACTGTGTAAAATTACTTCCCCCCAAAAACCAGTACAATCCTTCTGTTGTAAACAAATATCAGTATCCCCCAAAGCTGCTTTTATCGAAGCCTCTATCAAATTTTCCCCCGTCAAGAACTCTATCATTTCAGCCAACCGATTACCGCCTCCTCTCGGCGAAACTTCCATAATATACGGATCACCCATAATCGATTCTCTTGTCTCAACATTATAGATTGATGTTCCCATATCCAGCAAGTGTAACAAACGCTGCAGCT
Source organism: uncultured Clostridia bacterium (assembly GCA_947643415.1). Classification (GTDB taxonomy): domain Bacteria; phylum Bacillota; class Clostridia; order Lachnospirales; family Lachnospiraceae; genus Eubacterium_F. The sequence continues at coordinate 9,631 of CANRWA010000019.1, forward strand.
CCTGTGTTAAAAACTCAGTATTTTTTTTAGAAAATGTCGATGGCCAGCTATAAGCTGCCGGAGTATAGGGATTCACGGCATCTGTATCAAACTTCTGTCTCGAAAAGGTTACAAACATCAATTCTCCATTAATTGAAAAGCAATCCGAATCGGATGAACATCCTCTTTTTTCAATATATTCTTCAATAATCACTTCTTTACTTTTTGAAAAATTCAAAGCATACCTGACACTGTCTTCAAGTTCTGTCAATCCATTCACTCTTCTGACACCTTTACTTCCAGCCGAATCTACGGGTTTAACTATAACTGGAAATACAAACTTTTCTTCATCACATCTGAGTTTTTCCACACTGCAATAACTTTTTGTAAATGGTACTTTAAAGCCATTTTCTTTTAAAAAATTTCGAAATAATTTTTTATTTTGTAATATTTTAATTGAATGATACGGACCACTGGCAGGAAGGTCAAGCTTTTCTGCCACATACGCAGCAGTCACCACACCCAAATCACAGGCAAACGACATAATGCCGTCAATTTCCATTTTCCTTGCTGCTTCCAGAACCGCCTCCTGATCATCAATACTGACATTACAATATTCATCTGAATATTTATGTGCCACATTTTCTGGCAGATAATCACAGGTAATAACATAAATCCCCATTTTATGAGCCATTTCAATAACAGGTATAATATATCGTAAACCACCTAAAAGCATTAATTTTCTCATCATTCTTTTGTCTCCTCAAATCTGAATTATCATATTTATGTTAAATCTAAATCCACTTCCTATCTGCCATTCTTTCCAATAAGCACCTTTTTCCCCTCAAAAGCAAAACCATATTTACATATATCCTCATAACGATCTGACAAATCCGTTATAACTGGAGGAATCCTCTGCAAACCAATCAAGTACCAACTCCTCAAACATAAGCTGTGTCTCGTAATTCGTAAGTGCCAGTTCGTACATCCTTCCACAAATTCCCACTACTTTTAGATAGCCTGAAGATTCCCAATAGTAAAACCATCATACCATTTTTTGCCCCCTCTTTATTTATCATGCCAAATTCATCCATGGCAGCAAAAACCTCTTTTTCCTCAAAGCCAAAACAAGAAGAATAACTGTTTGAAGTCATTGTTATGACTTTTAAGTTATTAAGGTCAGAAAAAATAGTCTCGGCTAATGCCGAGCCATTGGAAGTTTGCTTCGCAGACTTCGCCCAAGACAGATTTGTAATCCCTGTCATAAGAGCCCGTTCCAGATAGGGATTTGTTTTAAAAGTATTATGAAACAAATTTCTTGTAAAAGAGGCAAGCTCCTCCCAATATCCATCCATATTCAAGGTCTTGCCAAATCGTCTTGGATGGGTAATTAAGGTAACTTCATCTGTGCTTTCCCACCATTCCTTTATAAAATGCGTTTTATCTACATAGAAACAATTATTTACAATTATCTTTTCAAAATCCTGTGTACCGATAGAAACCTTCCGTGCCATCCCATCACCTCTTTTTATTTCCATTTTAACAGATACAGCACATTCTTTCAATCCTCTCTAGAAATAACACCAAGTGAAATGCTCGCATATTTGTCATTGTTGGAGAACATCAACTCCAGATCATACTCTCCCAAGCTATATTCTGTTATGTCCAGTTGAATATCTATTCCTGAATTCAATAATCTCCCATCCTGCCTGTCATTAAATTGATCCTCAATATCTTGTCGGTCTCTCCAGTCAAACTCCCGGATACCAACCGTTTCCTCACCCTTTATTATTAATTTGTATTTAGAGTATCTACTATCCAGCCCATAAAAATAAAACCAACCCCATATTGACAGAACACCGTTCTCATACTTTACGGAATCAATATAATAATTATACCCTTCCACCAATAGCCTTTTTCCTTCCAATAAATCCCCTATTCCCGTATATGGAGTAACCTCTCTTCCATGCCAAAATAGTTTCTTTATATCTCCTCCGTTTTTTGTTCCTACATACAGCGTTGATGTGCCCGTCAGGGCATTTTCTCTCCATTCCCTTCTGCGCAATATGTTTTTCTTATACTGCGCCACAAAAAATCCGGCATTTTCCAAACGTTCTATAAAGCCCTCCTTGCTGTATCGCCTCACATGATCCTCTTGTCCAAAACGCCGGATATTCTCTTCCGGGGACAGGTCATATGCTTCATCAATAGCAGGCCAATTCAAATCTAACGGAACCAGCAAAACCGCTACTCCGTCCTTTTTCAATACCCTAAATATCTCTGACATCGCTTTCCGGTCATCCCTGACATGTTCAAAAACGTGACAGCAGATTATGATATCAAACGTCTCAGGTGCAAAGATCTCCATATTCTGAATATCGATATTGTAATCAACGTTTTCCATAAACAGGTCTGCCGTAAAATATTCGCTAAATCCAATATTGGTTTTGACCCATCTCCCCACTGGGGCAGATGGTGCAATATCCAATATTTTTAATCTGGTAAATTTATCCTTGTACGCCAGCAATTTGTCAAATAATTCTTTTAAAAACAGCACTACCAGCCTATCTCTATCCAAAGCATAACAGTGGGGGCATTCATACTCTTCTATATTAAGTGTTTCACTTCTCACGATATGCCCTGAATCCCTCTGGGCAATCAGCATATTCTTTATATACTTTTCTTCAATAGGACGATAATTCTCAAACTCTGTACCACATACACAACACTTCTTCATAATCCTTATCTCCCAGATCTGTAAAAATAAATGTAATATAATTATTCACAATTATACAGATTTTTTACCTTTTTTTCAAGTATGATAGAAGTCATTTCCATACGAAAAGCAACAAAAAATAATAAAATCAAAATACTCTTCTTTTGTTCTATCTGACGATAGATAAAATTTGTTCAAGTCATCTATAACATCCAGTATACTTTCCTCTTCATTGTTAGCCGGAATAATTATTAATACCTTCATCAAAAATACCTTTCTATATTCCATGAATGGCTGGGATTATATCGCTGTACCTTGAAAGTGTCCATTATAAGCAGGTATAATGATAAAAAACTCATTAGGAGGATATAAATGATCATGAAAACTTTTCAGAAAGCGGCATTAAATTATTTGGAAAACCAGTCACAAAGGATAAAAAAATCCAGTTACGAAACGTATTCACAATGGATTAGCAATCACTTGATTCCTTATTTTGGTTCTATAGAATGCCAAGCAATAAAAAAAAAGACATCCAAGACTTTATCTATAAAATGGCAGACAGTGGCAGATTAGATGGTAATGGAGGTCTTTCCTGTAGGACAATAAAAGGAATGGTCACGGTTTTTCGGTCAATTCTTTTATTCGCAGAAGAACAGTATGCCATAAAGCCGGACAAATCTTGTTTTGCAAAACTTTCTTATCCCAAAGAATCACGAAATAAATGTCCATATGTATTTTCATGTGACGAGCAAAAAATTATACAGGATTATATTACAGGACATTTAACCTATAAGAGCCTGGGAATATTATTTGCGCTGCAGACTGGTGTGCGTATTGGAGAGTTATGTGCATTACAATATAGTGATATTGATTTCTCTAAAAAAACCATAAATATTACCAAAACATTACAGAGGATTCCGCATACTGGGCAAAAAATAAACTCCAGCAGAATCATTATCTCTACACCAAAATCAGTTTCATCTATTCGGGTTATCCCCATGGCATCAGGTCTTGTACAAATATTAAAAAATTTGAACTATAAATCGGAAAAATGTTATATAATTACAGGCAAAGAACAATATATGGAACCCAGGGGATATTATCATTATTACCGTAAATTATTACAGGAACTTCAAATAAACTATGCTAATTTTCATACAACAAGACATACTTTTGCTACCCGTTGTATTGAATCTGGTGCAGACTGCAAAACAGTAAGTGAAATACTTGGGCATGCATCAGTAAAAACAACTTTGGATCTGTATATGCATCCCCAGCTTGAACAAAAGAGACACTGTATTGAACAAATGAATGACATGTTAACCGGTTCATCGATTGCATAAAAAACAGGGAAACATGACAGGGGGGACTATACCTAAGAATGGACGATTCATTCCCCCCACAGGTTTCCAATTACTACATAATCCTGACCTGCCTAGTACAACGAATATCAGGCCTCTCCTTATTTTTCGATATTCAAGTATATCGACAAGGCCCGTCCTTCGCTGGGAATCACGTTACATTTGTCAAATAGCCAAACAAGATAATTCTTCTGTTCTTCACTTAACTGATTGTGCTTTATAGTGTATATAGAAAAATCAGAGTTGTCAGAATATAGTTCTTTCCACAGTGCCATATCTTGATTTGTAAAATAATTCTTCATAGATTCAAATGTTTCATAGCTTACTACATTGCAATAGTATTTGTTGCTAGAAGTTGTAATTTTTATATTATTTTCTATTCCCATTTCTTCAATAGCTCGTTTTGTCTCCTTAATTGCATAAATATCTGCCTGTCCAGCTTTTACTGTTCCATATATGTGTATCCACTTAGTTTTATCTAGTTTTTCCAAATTACAATTCAATTCGTGAATAATATGATCATAAGACCCTTTGTTGCTTCCGACCCAGAATTTACTCATATAAATATTGGCACTTATCATCTCGATACAACATAACAGTATCGCAATTTTTTTCCAGAAACAAAATAAATTGAAAAACCGAATGACGGAAATACTACCTTCAATACAGAAAAGCAATAATATAGCACATAAAGAAATAGAATAATATGAACTATAGCTATCTTCCTCAAGGATCAAAAAGGGATAATATGACAGCGGAACCACAAGTGCCAGTGTAAAAATGCTGAGCCATCTTTTGGGTTTTACTAATTTACAAAATATACAGATCACGATTAGAAGGCAAATAAACATCATTAACAAAATTTCCGCTGCCGAATTTTTATATTCTAATTTTCCGATTAATGAATGATCATAAAAAAAGAAATTATATGTAAAAGAAGAAATCACTTGTTTTACATTTTCACTCAGGACATCACAAAAAAATATGATTTTGTCATAGATATCACCAAAGTTTGAAATAATAGTCCCGCGGGATAATAATTCGGTATTGTATATAACAGGTAATAATTTAGCAGTTACATAATATATTAAAGTGGAAAACATATAATATGGCAAATAGCAGATCGTTGTAATTTCCTTATCTTTCTTTCCATAAAGACATAATATAGCAATAAGATAAAAAGCAGTAGTAGCTGTTACCTGATATATCATATTTGCATAACAAATGAATACAAAGCCGGATATTAAAAAAAATATACGCCGTTTTGTATTTAGCTGTTTATCCATTCCCTGATAAAAGAAAATAGCGGATAAAGCTGAAAAAACAGCAGCATAAATGTATATATACATACATTTATAAGATACAACATTAATAATTGGCGCTATAAAACCTGTCAAAAGTGAAATTAGCAATGCTTTTCGACAGGTAAGAAAGTTTTTTAAAAATTCAAATATTATTTCAACAAATATAATTAACCCAATTACAGCAATAACACCTAAAATCCAAGAATTATCAACTTTAATATTGCCAACTAAATCTGTAAATAATCCTGTAACCGGACGGGCTTGTGTTATTGAATATTCAAGAAAACCTTCCCCAACAAAATTAAGCCAATCATCATGAAAAAAATATCCATTAATCATGATTGGCAAATATGTCAGAATTATAGCTAAAAGAATTAATGTCCTATAATTTGCGGTTTTTTTTGCAGATTGAGGAGCTTTATTAAAAATAGCTCTTCCATGTATAGCATATATTATTGCAGAATATGTACTAAAAACAAAAAATGTTGATAATAAAATTTTTAAAAGTATATACTGGTTACCGAGCCTATATATTATAAAAAACACTGATAAGATCGATAAAATCAGCAAAGCCACTATATCCCAATATAATCGAACATGTTTTTGATTACGAATTTTCATATATAATTCCTTCCTGACATAAACCCCCTAATACTCTTGAAATGGACACTTTCAAGAAAAATTATCCCTAAAAAAGGAGTTATTGAAAATGATAAAAAAAAAACAGATAAATATGTTTTGTTATATACCATAATATGTATTTTGACATTTTCCATTATATATATTCCTTTACTTATTAAAGGCTTAATGTATATGTATATAGATATAGGTGCTGATACTTTTTGCAATTACTGGCCCTCCTTATCTTATGTATCTTCTTTGATCAACGATTTTAAATTATGGGATACCAGCCTTGGGTTAGGTGCTTCAACGATGATTCACGTTTCTTTTTTCTTAGCAGACCCCTTTAGCTGGATAATTCTTCCCTTTTCTGACTATAATAAGGATATTGGGATTTTTTTGTCTCTTATAATAAAAAATGGTTCTTTGGCCTTTTTCTCTTATAGATATTTTTATAAAATGCATTTAAATGGATGGTCTCGTATAACAGCTTCCATCTGTGTAGTTTTTTCAGGATTTTTTATCGGATGGGGCCAACATTATCATTTTGCGTCTATGTTTTGTGTATTCATTGCACTCCTTTACTTTTTTGAAAAATGGCTGCAAGACCGCCATTGGCTTGGATTCACATTCACATTATCCCTCCACGCCGCTATGATGCCATATTTTTGTTATATGTCACTGATCTTTTTAGGGATTTATTATTTAATCAGGAGAGTTTCCTCATATTGGATAAACTGGAAAGACTTTATCACTCATATATTAAAAACAATGGCATTATGTTTATTGGGTATAGGCATATCTGCTATTGTTTTTCTCCCAACAATATCTGGCATTTTAAACAGCCCACGCGTGAATGGAAATATAGGTATCGGATTTCTGCCTGGAACTGCTCAGGAATATTTTTCGTTATTATTAAGAAGTCTATCAAATAACATTCTGGGGATTAATGATTTTCTTGGATATGCTAATTGGTACGAATCTCCTTTTGTTTATGCAGGAATAATATTATTTTTCATGTTCCCCTTTTTTATCAAAAGGCATTATTCAAATAAGCAAACTAAAATCACTTGTTTTTTATTGCTTATAGCTATTATTTTTCTACATTCTACTGCATTAATTTTTAATGCATTTAGCACTATCTCATACCGATGGACATATATCTTTCTTCCTTTAATGGGCTTAGTAATTGGAACTGGTATTTCAGAAATCGAAAATTCATCAACTAAAAAAAGGCGTAAATATGCTATTTACACTTATATTGGCGTGATTTTGGTTCTCTCTCTCTATATGGTTCGGATGTTTTCTGATAACCAGCGTACACGAAATTACGAAAAAACTATTTTTAAAGCAATAATAATTGTTTTTATAGTTGCTACTCTTTACTTCATTTTATTAAATATTAGATGGCGTAAGACAACATATCTGGTAATTGCGATTACAATGGTCTGTGTTCTTGATTTAGCGGCAAATGGAATGCAAAGTGTTTGGGATAGATCACTTATTCCTCGTGAAAGCAAAAGTACAATGGCTTATTTTGATGAGACAAAAAGTCTCATCAACAAAATTAATGAACAAGATACATCTTTTTATCGCATCAACAAAAGATACTCTCAGATTGATCTTAATGATAGCTTGATGCAGGATTATATGGGGGAAAAGTATTACACTTCAGTACTAAATGATTCTTATTGGAATTTACAGGAAATGTTTAACCTGAAAATAAAGAATTCAAATTACTTTTATGGTTTTGATGATATACAATCTCTGCGGAATATTAATGCCGGAAAGTATATGATAAGCACCGAAAAACGAGAATACTATGGTTATACATTTATCGAACAGGAAGGGGATAAATATCTGTACCAAAATGAAAATAATATTGGATTCGGATTTTTATATTCAAAATACATGCTCAGATCAGAGTTTGAGAAATTAAATGAATTAGAAAAACAGAACGTAATATATGACACATGCATTATTGATGATAAAGATGCGCCATTGCTAAATGATATGCAAAAGAACACATCGTTTAATAATATAGCTTTAGAATCTATTAATTACCAAATAAGTCCAGTGGAAGGGGGAACGGAAATAATTCTATCAGACACATATTCCGAACCACTTGTGTTAAAGATCAGTAATCAATCAAATGTTCCCACTGATATAACTGGCTATACTGCCCAGAAAGATAATGAATATTCTCAAAGCGATGTCTTTAATATCACCATTGAGGCTGGAACTGAAAAATATTACAACCTCGATGTATTGGATCTGAATAAAATATTACTAAACAGTCCATCTGCCATCTCTGTTTCGTTATACAAAATGGATATGACAAAAATACAGACATTAATCGAGGAAAAGCGATCTAATTCCATGCAATTATATCAATGGGATGATGAATATTATAAAGGTAATATTAAAAGCAGCAGTAAGTCACTGCTATATTTACCAATCATATATGATAAAAACTGGCAGATATATGTCAATGGCAAAAAAACTCCATTACTCAAAATAAATGGTGGATTTTGTGGAGTGATAATAGAAAAAGGACAAAATGATATACAGATATCTTATATATCCAATGACTTTGTTATTGGGAAGATTATTTCGATATGTTCACTGATCATAATAGGTGGTATATATTTATACAGTATACGGAAAAAGAACAATCAGAATAAATCTGGTCGGTATGTTGTTTGAGCCTGCATTCTCAGCGGGGCAGGTACTGCATTCATCAATGCTTCAGCCAGTACGGAAAGCATGAGAGAATGCACTTTCTGTCTTCCTCCGAAATTCCCTGCTATATTTCCTAAACTCCCTGCTCCGCATACACTTAATATTATACTTCAAAACCCTGTAAATGTACAGTGGAATGACCTGCCACCTTGCTGCCCCCAAATATTTCCTGCAATAATAGATCTCACTGACCGTCTCGCACATATATGCAAATGGCTTTACTTCCCCTGTACTGCTGCCATGCAGATGCCGGATGACACACTCAGGATAATAGTGCGTCTCATATCCTGCCCATTCCATTCGGATTCCCACGATATATTCTTCCTCATAAAGAAATGTCCCTTCGTCAAAAGGAAATACATCCCTTACGCAATCAGGGGAAATCATAAAGCAGCATCCCAGCACAGCATATACAGGAAATGTTTCATTATAATCCCTGTCAAGCCCAAAATATGTCCGGTATTGTCTTCGAAAGAAGATATTCAGTCTTGTACGGACTAAATACTTTTCTTTCAGGCCAGTTCTGCGACACAGACAGGATCTCTGTAAATTGCCATCCGCATCAAGAATCTTCGGTCCAACGATTCCTGCTTCAGGATGTGTCTGCAGGTATACTGCCATCTTACTGATACAGCCCTTTGTGAAACAGACATCACTGTTAGTAATCAAAATTCCGTCACAGCCATCCTTTATCGCCTGCCGGATTCCCAGATTATTACCGGCCGCATATCCGATATTCCTTTCGCTTTGTATATATGTGAACCCATCCTGGCAGCATAATTCCTGAATGCTCTGTGGGGCGGGATCAGGGGATGCATTATCTACGATATAGATATGATAGGCAAAATCCTTTCCTGATTCAGTCTCTAATATACTATGGACACACCTCTCTGTATCTGCCCATGTGATATAGTTCAATATTATGATCCCAATCATATTTTCAATCCCTCCCGCCATATCAGGTCCGTAATTTCTTTTGTGCATCTCCCCGCAGCCACACAAGTACCGGATATGGGATCAAACCGACGATTAGAGGCTTTAATACATACAGAAACCCTCCTGGCATAAGCCCCAGCAGATGAAAACCCTTCCAGCGGACTTTCGCCTCATCGATGCGGTAACAGTACTTCTTGCGTTTCCGCGCTTTCTTATCCTCGCGAAATTCATATAACTCCTCTTGCAGATTGTATCCTTGATATCCCTTTTCATACAGGCGCATGAACAGGTCATAATCTTCAGTCCGTCTTGTCTCTTTCGCCACCCGATAACCATGTACCGCAAGAAGAGCATCTTTCCTTATCATAATGGAAGGATGAATATAAGGTGACCCCCATAAAAAGTCTCTCTTTCCCGGCATCTCAGGCATCTCCCGATGCCCCCACCGTCCGTCCTCATCAAATAGTCCGGCGGAAGTCCCCACAATCTGATAATCTTCATTCTCATCAAGAAACTGTACCTGTCTTTCTAGTCGGTTGGGCGCACAACCATCATCCGCGTCCATTCGTGCAATATATCTGCCCCTGACATATTTCAGGCAATGATTCAACGCAGCAGCCAGGCCAAGATTCTCTTTATTCCGGATAATACGAAAACGTTTATCCTGACCTGTCAGGGACAGCAACAATTTATATGTATCATCGGATGAACCATCGTCACAGATAATACACTCCCATTCTGTATATGTCTGTTCACAGATAGAATCGACCGCCCGCTGCAGGATCTGCAGATCTGATGTATTATAGATTCCCATAATGACTGATACAGATACTTTCTGAACCATCAATCCTTCTCCCCCTCTGCCGCCGAATAAATCTCCCTCATCCTCTTCTCCACAACCTCCAGTGAGAAGTTCACGACCTGCTTTTTATTCCATTCCCCCATCCGTTCTGCCTCTTCCGGATATTTCATAAAGTACTGCATCGCCTGTACATAGTCTTCCAGCAGGTTTTCCGTAAAAAGGAATCCTCCCTTGCCATCTTCGATCAGATCATGGTTCCCCCGGATATCTGCTGCCATGATGGGAAGCCCTGCCTGCATCGCCTCCATCAATGCAACCGACAGTCCCTCTCTCTGGGAAGGAAATGCAAAGAAATCTGCCTGTCTCAGGATATCTGGTATATTGGTACAATATCCTGCAAGGATCACTTTCTCCTGAAGGTACATTTCCTTTATCTTCTGTTCTAACAGATCCCTTAATGGTCCCGTACCGCATATGATACAGGTCAATTTCTCACTGCGGAATCTGTCCATTGCCCGGATCAGTGTAACCTGATTTTTGGCTTCTGTCAATTCCCCCACACTGACAACGACCTTATGGTCCTGCGGTATGCCATAAGCCTCCCGCAGGTGAAAGGACGGATCCCGTTCTGGCAGAGGTTTCATTCCAACTCCCGGCACAAATTCCACACTTCCCCGGACAGGAAAATGGCTTCCCCTTTCATAGTCCTCCTGATTGATCAATATAAGTTTGTCTGTATATCTGGCATAATGGCGCTCTGGCATATAATAGAGCCAATTGCCAAAAGGAGCACCTTTGAAGAAATGAAACCCATGTGCCGTATAGAGTACCGCTGTCCTGCGCCCCGTCATTTTTCTCACCTTCTCCGCCGCCTTTCGCGCCAGTATCCCAGTCATAGGCATATGGCAGTGAACCAGGTCAAATTTTTCCTCCAGCATAAGCTGCACTAATTCTTTATAAGAGCGCCATACCGCAAGGGAAAAGGGCGAGCGGCAAAAATGGATCGAATGTCTATGAATGCCAGTATCAGCGAGCCTGGAATTGTCTCCACCATAGACTACTGTATTGTAATTCGCCGCATAATGAACCTCATAACCCATTTCCTGAAGGATCTTTACATTATTCATCTCAAATTGTGGCACAAAACCACTTACCCTTGTCACCAGTAAGGCTTTTTTCCCCATCTTAAGCATCCTTTCTCTTCTTCAATACATCCACGATCTGTTCGACATCCCTGCCTGTCTTTTCCTGTTTACGGATTGCTGTCAGCTGATTTTCCCTGATGCCTTCTGTTGCCTCTTTCTTAAAAATCGTTTTTACTGTCATAAGGATCAGTTTCAGATCCATCCACACAGAGTAATTTTCAATATAAAATAAATCCAATTTCAGCTTATCATAAGGAATGGTATTATATTTGCCATAAATCTGTGCAAATCCTGTCACCCCGGCTTTTACTCTTGTGCGGAAAGCAAATTCTGGCATCTCTTCCTTATATTGGGCAATGATCTCAGGACGTTCCGGCCTTGGTCCTACCAGCGACATATCCCCACAGATCACATTGTATAATTGTGGCAGCTCGTCCAGCCGTGTCCTGCGGATAAAGCGCCCCACAGGCGTAATCCTCTCATCATTCTCCCTGGCAAGGACTGCCTCCCCATCCTGTTCCGCATCCACTACCATACTGCGGAATTTGAATATCTCAAATTCCTTCTCATCCTTTGTACATCTTGTCTGATGGTATAAAACAGGTCCTCTGTCATATAATTTGATGGCCACCGCAGTCAAAAGCATAAAGGGAGATGCCAGGATAAACAGAGGTACCGTGATGATCAGGTCCAGAAACCGTTTCCAGAAACGTTGGTCAAAGGCCATAGCATATCCCTTAGCGAGCATAAACGGGGTATCAAAAATATGGATTCTGTCCGCTCCCATCAGTATAATATCAGAAATTTTGGGAATAACATAAGCACGTATTCCCTTTCCAAAACAATATTTCAGTACTTCATTGCGCTGTGCTACCGGCACATCACCAAGGATGACTGCCTGATAATCTTTCACCTTTTCGGCGATGGCTGATATCCCTTCATTGATGTTAATGGCACCATAGATGGCATATTTATCCCGCCGTTCTTCTACCTTATACACCAGGTCGGTGGCCGGGCGGTCTCCATAGATCAACAATATTTTCCATGGCGGGAAAATCCTGGTGTAGATCTGACTGGCAAAAACGGTCCAGACAGATGCGATCACACAGTCCAGAACCTGCATCAGGAATATCCCACCCGGACTGACCAGACGGAAGGCCAGAAGACAGATCACAATGTAGATCACAGCATTTGCCATAAAGGCAGCGAGGAAATGTGACAACAATACCTCGATCCGCCGTAGCTGTCCGATGCGCAGAGCCCCATACATCCGGGAAAAGAAATAAAGAAGTATACCATATAAAGCAATCATGGCATAATTTCCTTTTCGGTAAAAACGGTATACATACATCGTTGCCGCATAGGTATGATACCAGAAATAGGCAAAGACCATCATCATAAACACGATACTTATAAGTGACAAAACAAACAGAATGGTCTTCTTATAAGGATCATAGTTTCTTTTCATATCATCCGTTCCTTTCAAAGGCTGTCAAAACTTCTATCAATAGTAGAATTTTATCATACATAGAATCATATTGTCAATTTTCCAGTAATTTTTGCTTTTTCTGTTACGCTTCATCTGCTGCCCTGGCCAGGCTTTGAAAAGTAACTATCCCTGTATTCTGTGTCTTTGCGCTTGAAGGCATACAATGTTTCTGTTAAAATATAACAAATATGGTTTCTGATGGGATGTGGACAGCAGCCAAATAAATGAGAGGTGACGACATGGATAACAGAAATTTTACTCTTCTCACAGATTTTTACGAACTTACGATGATGCAGGGGTATTTCAGGAATAATGCCAGCGAACGTGTGGTCTTTGACCTGTTTTACCGCCAGAATCCGGATGACGGCGGCTATGCGGTATGTGCCGGCCTTGCACAGGTCATTGACTATATCAAAAAACTGCATTTTGATTATGAGGATATTGATTATCTGAGGAGCCTTGGTACGTTCAGCGAAGACTTTCTGGATTACCTTGCCAGTTTTCACTTTACAGGGGATATGTATGCGATCCCAGAGGGAACGGTGGTCTTCCCTATGGAACCCCTTGTCAAGGTAGTGGCACCCATTATGGAAGCTCAGCTCATCGAGACTGCCCTTCTGAATCTCATCAACCACCAGTCCCTTATTGCCACGAAGGCAGCAAGAGTCTGTTATGCGGCAAGAGGCGGCGGCGTTATGGAATTCGGGCTGCGCCGCGCCCAGGGGCCGGACGCCGGAACATTTGGCGCAAGGGCGGCAGTGATCGGCGGATGCATCGGCACCAGTAATGTGATCTGTGCCAAAGAGTTCGGTATTCCTGCCCTTGGCACCCATGCCCACAGTTGGATTATGAGTTTTGGCGATGAACTGACCGCCTTCCGCAAATATGCCGCCCTCTATCCAGATAACACCACATTGCTTGTGGATACCTATGATACGCTTCGCTCTGGAGTCCCCCATGCCATACAAGTCTTTCGGGAACTGCGGGAGAAAGATCAGGTGCCGACCAGATACGGGATTCGTCTGGACAGCGGGGATCTCGCCTACCTTTCCAAAAAAGCTAGAAAAATGCTGGATGATGCCGGATTTCCTGATGCTTCCATCTGCGCCTCCAGTGACCTGGACGAGTATCTCATTGATTCGCTTCTGTCCCAGGGCGCATGTATTGACTCCTGGGGAGTGGGAACAAATCTTATTACCTCCAAGACAACTCCTGCTTTCGGCGGGGTATACAAACTTGCGGCAGTGGAAGAAAACGACGCCATGACACCAAAGATCAAGCTCTCGGAAAACCCTGTGAAGATCACAAATCCCGGAAACAAGACCGTCCACCGCATCTATGACAAAAATACCGGAAAGATCCGGGCCGATTACATTTCACTGGCAGAAGAAACCTTTGATGACAGGGAAGACCTGATCCTGTTTGATCCCAATGCCACATGGAAGAAAACCAGACTGACAGGCGGCACCTATATCATGAAGGAAATCCTTGTTCCGGTCTTTCAGAGCGGACAATGTGTATATGAGACAAGGAGTGTCATGGAGATCCAGAAATACTGTAAAGAACAGATGGATACCCTATGGGAAGAGACAAGACGACTCGTGAACCCCCAGGCAGTCTATGTAGATCTGTCAGACCGCCTGTATCAGATGAAAGAGGAATTACTAAATAAACTTCCGCAGGCGCGCCAGTCAAATACCCCGCTGCAGAGCAACGGGGCATGACAAGGCACGGAACGTGCCTTTGTTTCTCTAAAGGAACCTGCGGAAGTTTATTATTGAAAAGAGGAATTTGTTTATCGGGTTTTTATCCTCAGTACAGACACAGAGTATTTGGGAACCGTATAATTAAATTGTTTCTTTATGCCTGTTATATCCATGGTCTTCATTGTAACTACTTCTTTCTGCCCCAGGATATTATCTGCTGCCAGGCTGTCCCCGGCTACCAGATCCAGTGCTGCCACATCACCGATGGTATCTGTCCCGGCGATATCTATGGCAAAAGTCTTAGCATAACCTGTGACATTCACCATCTTGACGATGATATCTCCTGTCTGATCTGTACTTACCACCTGATAACATTCAGACGCAGCCGAGTCTCCTAATTTGTAGTCCACATAAAGGGTATCATTCACATAACATTTTATGCTTTGCCCGCTGACAGTTACCTTTAATCTGTAGGTGACTCCATTCTGGATCGATATTGGTTTTGATGTTCCAGACAACTGGCCAGATTTGACTCCTTCTTCTACTTTCTGCAGACAGGATGTCGTATTGTTCCAGCCTCCAATATTCCAAAAATAGTTATTCCTGCTGTTTTTCACTGCAATGGGAATCAAAAACCCTTCCGCCCCTGCGGTCTTAACTGCATCTACCGTAAAGGTATAATTTTTCCAGTTCCCGTCGCCGAAATACACAGTGCTTCCTGTCGCACCATACAAATCTGTATTGGTCGATATACTGGACTGAATCAGTTTCCCGTCCCTTACTGACCAGTTTCCATCTGATATTTTCTGCCAGTTCAGTTCCAGGTTCTGTTCGCTGTCAAAATTATCATAGGCAATTGTTTCCCCATTATCATTATTTACAATTTTTACGTTGTCAAAGGTGGCCGCTGTATTCCATGTACCAACACCGATCTTCCCCTTCAATTCTTTTGTTTCTTTTGATGTTCCGGCGAAGGAGGAACGCAACAGTGTTGTACCGGCATTGGCCGCGAATGCTTTTTGAACATAATAGTTCACGGAAGCAGTCGAAGTATGGTTATTGAACCAGATCAGGTCCGGCGCCCAGTGCAGTGCAGTGAGATTTCCAAATAATGGGGCATACGCCGCCATCTTCACAATATCTCCGTTCCTCTCCAGGCCAGTCATATATGCTGCCTCTGACAGGGCAGAGTTCCATGTGTTACTCCGGGAAGCATACTCTCCGAGAAATACAGGAATCCCACCACCATACTTTGTTCCTGTCAGCTCTGTCCTGCTGTAATTCTTCTCATCATAATAATCGGTATGCTCATAAAACCACGCAGGGTCATTGTAATAATGATGGTCTACAACACCGGCAAAATCTTTTATCGTTTTTCCCGGATGTGAAGCCAGCCAGTTCTTGGCTTCCTGATAAGAAGCAAAATAATTTCCTCTGTTATAATCATGTGCATCCTCTCCAGAACAAACTCCAGAGGAATACATCAGCTCAATGTCACCATACATTTCGGGATTTTCTTCTTTCGCCTTGGCAAATGCGTCCACAAATCCCTCATAATGTTTATAGAAGTCCTGCCCCCACTGCTCATTGCCTATACCAATGTATTTGAGTTCAAATGGCTCTGTGTGTCCCATGGCGATACGGACAGCACCCCATTTTGTATTCTCATCTCCCCGGCAGAATTCTACCAGATCCAATGCATCCTGAATATATCTCTGATATGCCTCTCCGCTTGTACTCTGTGGATTTCCCGGAATCATGCAGCTGATCCCGCAGTTCACAACAGGCACGCCTATTGACCCGATATCCTCGGCCAGAAGGAAGTATTCATAAAATCCAAGGCCGTAGCTCATAAAAGATGGATTTTCATCATCCGTAAGGGTCTCATCCGACCAGTGGTTCCGACACTGTTTTCTGGCGGCCACATCACCATAAGTCCCATTAAACTCTAATGGCTCTCTGTTTTTGTCCACTCCGACGGACGCCTTCCAGTCATAGGCAATATCCAGGGTCTTCCCTTCCGTAACGCATCCGCCCGGAAAACGTAAAAATGCCGGATTCAGATCTGCCAGCTTCTCAGCCAGGTCTTTCCTCATTCCATTCTCCCGGTTCTTGTATGTATCCTCAGGAAAAAGGGAAACCATGTCCAGTGCTGCCTTTCCGCTCTCTATCGTCACTTGGAGTTTCACATTTGTATAGGCTGTCTTAGATGAGACAATATCCAACTCATATTTTTTCCACTCAGATGAAAGCGCAGGTATGTCTGCCGAGCCAAGGACTGCACTTCCTTCTGTGACAGCCACATGCAGCGGACCGGTGTAACCGTCCATTCCTCTTGCCCAGACAGAAAATTTATATCTGGCATCTTTGCTTACTGACATGCCATCCAGAAATCCCCTATTGGCGATGCCGGCAGGAGAAGCCGATGTGTTTTCCAGAACCATATAATTGGGATTGTTGGCATTCAGGCATCCGGCAGCATCATTCTTTCTTACATCAGCCTTTACCACTCCTACATTGCTCCAGGCATGTTTCTCGTCTCCCTGTGCCACCTCAGTAAATTCAAAAGAACGGTTCTGTACCATCTCTGCATATAGGCCGCCATCTGCGGCAAAATTGATGTCTTCAATAAAGATACCAAAAAGCATATCACTGATCTCATGTACTTTCTCTGCCGCATCTATATTCAATGTATAATTCGACTGCTCTTTATCATAGCCGGATGCCTCTCCTGGCTTTCCATAAACACTTGGCGGCACATCTGGCTCTTCTGCCGATACTGGCATCTTCGTCGCAGCAGGGGCCGTTGTTGCTGGTGCCGGCGATTCCACTGGCTGAGGCGGTGTTGTCCCCGCCGCACTCGCCGATGGCGTATTCTTTGGCACTTTCTTGTCTGATCCTGCCTTTTTCTTTGTAACTGTTACTTTGATCTTTCTGGTATATGCCTTAGCTGCTGTTTTTATCTTTGCGGTAACAGTTGCCTTTCCTTTTTTCAGTGCTTTTATTGTCATTCCCTTTTTTGATTTTTTTGTCAGGCTGACGATCTTCTTTCCCTTTTTATTTACTGACCACTTCACGCTCTTTACTTTTGCTTTTTTACCATACTTTACCGTAATCTTCTTTTTGAACCCAACCTTCAGCGATACCTTGGACTTGCTCAATTTGGGCACAATCTTTTTTGCTGCCTGTATCTCTGCCGTTGGCCATGAACTCATTGCCAATGCCGAAATCAGGGCGATTGACAGGATCTTCCCCTGCACCTTCTTCATATTCCGTCCTCCCTGTAAATTTCTTATTGCAAATTCATAAATCTTTGTTACAATGTAATCAGACGCCTTTACATAGATTCAGCATAACGCATTAAAGAAGATACGTCTATGATGTTTATCGTTCTATATTTGATTTTTTCTGCAATGAGAGGAGTGTTTTTTTGATCAAAATAGTTGATCTCGGATATCAGTATGTCAACATTGGGGAATTTGATATCCAGCGCCCGCTTGGCACCGGAGATTATCTGTTCCTTTATTTCCGTTGTCCTACAGAAGTCTGGTTAAATGGTGCCTATCAGCTTTTATCTGAAGACACTTATTTTCTGTACCAAAAAGGCGCCCCCCAGTATTACAGGCATATGGAGGGCAATTTCATCAATGACTGGATTCACTTTGATATTGAACCATATAACAATTTTTTTGAGAATCTTGGCATCCCCTTTTATACCCCAATGAAACTCGCTTATAATAAAGAAATCTGCGATATGATCGGTGATCTGCAGATCGAACATTTTAGCTACGGAAAGCAGCACAGCCAGATTATGTCTGAGAAAGCAAGTGCCCTCTTTCATAAATTTAGTGATCTGTATCATTTCTCACAAACAACAAATTCAAAAATAATAGATTACCGGCGGGAATTTATAGAATTGAGAAGAAATCTCCAGAATTATGAATACCGCCCCGTAAATACAGAAGAAGTCGCTGAACATTTCAATATCAGCGTCTCTTATCTCCAACATCTGTATAAAGAATTTTTTGGTGTCTCTATTCATCAGGATATAATAAAGGCGCGGATTAACCACGCCTGCCATCTGCTCAATGGAACAACATATTCTATTTCAGAAACTGCCACCATGTGTGGCTATGACAATCTGGAACACTTTTCCCGTCAGTTCAAGAAACTAAAGGGATGCTCTCCCCGCAGTTACCGAAATAAACTAAAAGAAATTGACCGCCCCGGAAAGGCTGAATGATCATCTTAGGCACTGTAAATAAATTACTTTTGAATAGTGCGCAGAATTTTTCTCCGAGAGTGCCACTCAAAAATCAGGCGCATAGTGGGCTATGTAACTGATTTTTGAGTGGTACTATCGGGGAAAAAGACAAGCAGTATTAAAAGTAATTTATTTACAGTTCCTTAGTTAAACCCATAGATCTTCTGCGACAGGGAATACCCCCATACAACGATCTTCTGTCCGGCGCGGTTCCGGATCTGCATCGGTTTACTCAGCGCCATTTTATTCACCATACGGTACATAATGCGGTTCTGCTGCTTGAGGTAATCCCACAGTTCTGTGCGTTTTGCAAGACTCTCTTCAGATCCTTCTTTGATGAGGAACACAGAACTGATGGTCATCATCATAGTGAGATATTTCACCATATAGTCCCGCAGTTTTTTATTCTTGATCTTTGTCAGGTCATATGCGTCGATCATCAGCTTATTCACTTTAATCTGCTGGTCGATACGGCTGATCATGACTTTCTCATTGACGGACTGGTCATCGCGTCCAATAAAATAACGGTATAGGTCTACATTAAGATAATACATTGTGTTCACATGCGGCAATGGGTTGTATACGAAGATATTGTCGACATAGAATGTGTGCTCTGGCAGCTCCAACTCACAGTCCCAGAGAAGCTTCGTTCTATAGATCACAGAATGCATCAGGATATTCTGGCTTATCTTAAACCGTTTTACATCATTCCAGCCAAATACTTTTCTCTCTGGAAATACTCCATCATAGCGGATTGCCTTGTGTTTATGGAGACTTGGCTTTTCATAAACATAATTGGCAAGAAGCATGTCCACGCCATGCCCCTCCTGCACAAAATCATGCAGCACATCCAGCACTTTCAGAAATGCCTCCCTGTCCAGCCAGTCATCACTGTCCAGCACTTTAAAATAGACACCCCTTGCATTGGCAAGCCCCATGTTCACAGCACTGCCATGTCCACCATTCTCCTTATGAATCACCCGGATCACAGTGGGATGCTCTGCCGCCAGACGGTCTGCTATCTCCGCAGTGCCATCTGTGGAACCATCATCCACCAGAAGTATCTCTACATCTTCCCCTCCTACCAGTGCCGTCTCTACTGCATGCTCCATGTAGTCCTGCGAATTATAGCAGGGGATCGCTACTGTCAAAAGCTTCATACTCTACCTCCAAAAGATCAAATCTGTTCTGCCATCGCCAACGCACGGTCTACAATGGCATCAATATTATAATATTTATATTCTGCCAGCCTTCCCAAAAGATAAAAATGTGGAATTTTCCCTACCAGCATTTTATATCTTTCAAATAAGGCATCGTTCCCCTCATTATTAATGGCATAGTACGGAATCTCGCCCTCATTACCATGATATGCCATAGGATATTCTTTTACGATCGTCGTATCCGGCGCATCCATCTGTCCCACCAGATATTTGAACTCTGTGATCCGTGTAAAATCTTCTGTTACCGTGTAATTCACTACACCATGGCTCTGATAGAACTTCCTGTCATAATGCTCAAAGTCAAAGCGGAGAGAACGGTAAGGAAGACGGCCATACCGGCAATCAAAGAGCTCATCCAGCGCTCCCGTAAAAATAATATTCCCATGATATGGTTTCCCCTCAAAGAGAACCGGATCCTCTGCCTTCGGATCAATAGCCAGCACACGTTTCGCCGGACAGTTCAGACGGATCTCAATGCCTGCATAATCCAGCATCTTTTCAAATACTGGTGTAAAACCATGCAGGGGAAGACCCTGGTATTTATCCTGAAAATAGCGGTTATCCCTGGACAGGAGTACCGGAACACGGCCGGATACGGCCGGATCAATCTCTTTGGGCGATTTGCCCCACTGCTTCATGGTATATTTCAGAAAAATATTTTCATATACATATTGCGCGATCTCCTGCAGCTCCTCATCCTCATGGTTCATCAGCTCCAGAATCGGCACTCTGGCACCCTCACCGAATTGGCCAATGAGCAGTTTCTCCAGATGGGGCGCCCGTTCCCCATATACTTCTTCCAATGTGTTCAGATTGAAAGGGATTGGCAATTCTTTTCCATATATATTTCCCACAACTTCATGACGGTATTCATACCATTCCGTAAAGCGTGACAAATATTCATATACACGTTGTATATTCGTGTGAAAAATATGCGGCCCATACTGATGGATCAAAATGCCATGTTCATCTTTCCGGTCATAACAGTTACCGCCAATATGGTCCCTGGCATCCAAAACCAGCACCTTATGCCCTTTATCTTCCGCCAGTTGCCTCGCCACAACAGCACCGGCAAAACCACTCCCTATCACTATACTATCGTACATTCCTTACCTCCATCTGCGCACACTTTGCTTTTCTCCTTTGACGCCCATCCAAGCTGGCGCCGCCAGCCACCTCACCACCAGACTATGTTCTATTGTAACAAATTTAACAGATAATATCCACTATTAATTTCAATGGCTCTGGTTCATGGTCTGACAGGGTATAACATTTTTCCATATAACCTTCTGCCCTGTCCAGTTTCTCCTCGCTGGCAGAATGAAGTGTTGCGATCACGTCCCCCCTCTGAACCTTGTCCCCCAACTTTTTCCTCATAATGATGCCAGCGCTGTAATCGATCTCACTTTCCTTTGTCTCCCGTCCTGCACCAAGGATCCCCGCTGTAATGCCAATCCCCTCTGTATCCATATGGCTGATATACCCATCTCCTCTGGCTGCCAGCTCCCTATGGCATGCCGACTGTACAAATTTACCCGGATCTTCAATGTAGGAAAGATCCCCTCCCTGCCCTTCTACCATGGCAGTGAATTTCTCATAGGCAGCGCCACTGTCCAGCGCCTCCTCTGCCAGTTTCTTCCCATCCTCATAAGACAAACCTTCCCTGCCAAGGGCAAGCATCATCCCCGCCAGCGCCAGGCACACTTCTCTCAGATCTTCCGGGCCGTTCCCCTTCAAGGTCTCAATAGCCTCCTTTACCTCAAGATTGTTTCCTATCGCATGTCCAAGAGGTTCATCCATACTGGTGAGCATCGCCACGGTCTCCCTGCCAGCCCCTTTTCCTATCGCCACCATGCGGCGTGCCAGCTCCCTGGACTGTTCGATATCCTTGATAAATGCCCCGCTTCCTGTGGTGACATCCAGAAGGATCTTGTCACTTCCAGCCGCCAGTTTCTTGCTCATAATAGAAGAGGCGATGAGAGGTATGCTCTCCACTGTCCCTGTCACATCCCGGAGCGCATAAAGCATCTTGTCTGCCGGAGCCAGATTCCCTGTCTGCCCGATGACGCTGATCCCCGCTGACCTCACCGCGCCAAGGAACTCGTCTTCTGACAGGTCAATGCGGAACCCCGGAATGGACTCCAGCTTATCCAAAGTACCCCCTGTAAACCCAAGTCCCCTTCCGCTCATCTTTGCCACCGGCACACCGCAGGCTGCCACAAGCGGTCCCGTAATAAGCGTTGTCTTATCTCCCACGCCGCCGGTAGAATGCTTGTCTACCTTGACCCCTGATATGTCTGACAGATCTGCTACATCCCCCGAATCCCGCATAGCAATGGTCAATGCCGTTAATTCCTCATCATTCATTCCCTGAAAGCAGATCGCCATCAGCATCGCTGACATTTGGTAATCCGGAATCTCCCCTGCCACATACTGCCGGATCATATCCTGGATCTCCTGCTCGTCCAGCGGCCTGCCTTCTTTCTTTTTATGGATCAGATCTACAAATCTTCCTGTCTGCATAATTGCTTTTCACCCCACATTTGTTATATACCCTATTCTATCACTTTATGGAATATTTTACCACATAGAATATTTCTGACAGCGGCAAACTTGCCACTACAGCCAAAATATGCTATACTTTACATTCTGAACAATTACATAAACAAAGAAGGAGGACTTATTATGTCCGGAAGTACAATTGCTATTCTGATTGCCTTTATCTGTTACTTATGTCTCATGATAGGAATCGGAATCATGTCTATGAAGAAAACTAAGAGCACAGAGGATTATTTCCTCGGCGGGCGCGGGCTGAACAGTTGGGTGGCTGCCCTGTCAGCACAGGCATCTGATATGAGCGGATGGCTCCTTATGGGATTGCCCGGCTCGATCTACGCTGCCGGTACCGGCAAGGCATGGATCGCCATTGGACTCTTCATCGGTACCGTCCTGAACTGGCTGCTGATCTCCAGACGGCTTCGCCGCTATACCATCGTAGCAAACAACTCACTGACCCTGCCGGAATTTTTCCAGAACCGTTTCAGGGATAAGAAGAAAATACTTCTGGGTATCTCTTCTGCTGTTATCGTTATCTTTTTCCTGGTGTATACAGCATCTGCCCTGGCATCCGGCGGTAAACTTTTCCATACCGTATTTGGCGTGGATTACCATATCGCCTTGTTTATCGGCGCTGCTGTTATCCTGGTCTACACATTCCTGGGTGGTTTCCTTGCCGTATGTACCACAGACTTTATCCAGGGGACCTTAATGCTGATCGGTCTTCTGGTAGTCCCGATCATCGCCTATGCCCTTGTGGGAAATGACTTCACTGGTGCATTGATTGCCAATGGTGTGGCGCCTGACAGTGATTATATGAGCCTGTTCTATGTAAATGGCCAGCCATATACTTTTACCCAGATCATCTCTGACCTGGCATGGGGTCTTGGCTACTGCGGAATGCCACATATCCTTGTACGGTTTATGGCTGTTAAAAGTGAAAGAGAACTGAAAAAATCAAGTGTCATTGCCATCATATGGGTTGCCATCTCTCTGTTTGCAGCCTGCGCCATCGGTGTAATCGGCCGTGCTTACCTGAGTACTGTACTGACCGATTCCGCCACAGAGACAGTATTTATCACCATGATCAAACAGATCTTCTCCAATGGTTTTGTTATGGTCTTCATTGGCGGCATTTTCCTCTGTGGTATCCTTGCTGCCATCATGTCCACAGCCGATTCACAGCTCCTTGTGTGTGCCTCTTCCGTATCAAAGGATATTTATAAAAATATCCTGAAACCAGATGCGGATGACAGAAAGGTACTCAACATATCCCGTATCACGGTAATCATTGTGGCAGTTCTTGCCTTCCTGATTGCATGGAATCCGGACAGCAGCATTATGGATCTGGTATCGGATGCCTGGGCCGGCCTTGGTTCTGCTTTTGGTCCGCTTGTTGTATGTTCCCTCTTCTGGAAACGTACCAACCTTCCAGGGGCAGTGGCAGGTATCGTATCTGGCGGCCTTTTCGTGATCATCTGGGACTATCTGCCCATCGCTGGCGGCCAGACTCCTTATGCCGCCACAGGCATTTATTCCCTGCTCCTTGGATTCTTTGTCAGCCTGCTCTGCATCGTTGTGGTAAGTCTTGTGACTAAGGCGCCGGAACAGGAAATACTGACTGAATTTGAAAATGTGAATAACTATACAGAATAGAAGTAAAACGGCATTTGCTGTGGCCAGATAAGGATGTTTTTATGTAGGGTATGGTGTACCTTTGCAAAAGGAGTTACACCATATCCTTTTGTTATGCCTGCCGCTGTAAAGTAAATGTCCGCTTTGGCATGGCTGTGTCTACTGGACTTGTCGCTGTTATGGACTTCGATACGCTGTTCGGCGTTCTGCAAGGTCCGGCGGGTTTCCCATGGCTTCGTTTCTCTTTTGGGAAACTCCGCTCGTAGTCAACAGACTAAAGTCCATAACAAAACCAGAGATTTCAATACACCGATAAGTGCCGTATGGTAAGGAGATTTCTTTGCCCTAAAAGCGTGACATAATTGCCGTTCTACCCTGCCCCTGCTTTTTTCGATGTTTGCCTGTGATGCTGCCATCATAACAGCCAATTGTCACAGAAATGCCACAAGCCGCAGTTTTTCTAATCATATTCTGCACAGATAAACTTGAAATCCGCCGTTTTATTTATCGCTGGCAATGCGTGTTCCTCAATATATTTTGACATGATCTCCTCTGCATATCGGAAAGTTTCGCATGGATGGCCTGCGGCGCAGCGCACCATTATTATCAGTCTCTCATTGTCACCTTCCATGTTTTCAGACGGGTAGTTGCCGGCATAGTTGCAGGAATCCTCGTAATGACCTTTCTGGTTTACCGTTTCCATCTGATCCGCAGTACCAATCACGGCATGATAATCCATGTTATCAGAGTCACAATAATACTCAATGAAAAGCCTTGCCACAACATCTGTGCACTGCTGGATTTGTTTAATAATGGCATCTGCATTTCGAACAGCAAAATTTCGGATTTCCTGCTTGGCGTGTTCTTCATTTTCATAGCGGATGTATAAAAGTGTCTCATGTCCGCCCAATGCAGCGGTGAGGTTTTGGAGCTTTCCATCCTTGCCATAGACGGCGCAGAGCGTCCGAACGAGGTCGTCCTCCGGCACATTGTACAGCGTCATTCCACGCCAGTCCTTCCCGACAGGAACGTCATAGGTGAGCACTTGATACTGTGCGTCATAGTCGAAAGTAATGGCATCGCCGCCGTCAACATCCCCGCTGAAATCAGCGACACCGTACACTCCTTCCTTGCAAGTGAGTGGAATACTGCGTAATTCTGGCATTTTTATCTCCTTTCCAGCGCAAACATATATACATCCTTAACGAACATCAAATTGGCGCCGTTGAGCTAGGTGAACTTTTCCTTATAGTTTCCTGAAGCCATTTTTAAATGGCTTTTGTTATCATCTTCTCACAGGGTATCACAAACCCTGACAAGGGAAAAATGAGGGCACAGAATTTCTTATGTCATGAACGGATGCATTACCCATATCTCTTAGAATTCTTCTTGCTAACGCTATATCCAAAGGTGTATCTATAAAAAAAGCCACATCGATATACTTTCTAATTTGCTCATTATAATAGGCAAAAGGATAATCAAGAATTAAATAATCACAATTTCCACTATTTTTAACCCTTACTATATCCTTCGCCAAGGGTTCAAGATTCCAGACATTATAATCAGCGCCATCAAGTACCCATTGATAAAAATTATCAACTTCCCCCTCAAATACATAGTCATCGAAATGCAAAGTCTGCACATTGGATAATTGCTTTTTTATTTCATTTACTGTTGTCGTTTTCCCACCTGCTGTTACGGCGGCTATCGCAATCACTTTCATAAAATCACCCTCCTATATTGCAAATACATCTTCATTACCGGCAGCTTTTTCTTTTTCCACTTTACTGAGATCAATAACCAAATATCTGGGGACATTATTTTTTAGAATAACTGCCGTTCTATGTTCGTCAACTACCTTGGTTACTTTTAAAAAATGCTGATTTATCGCTCAGATTTAAGAATTATATCATAAATTTCCTGTTATGTCTTCTTTTTCGGCGGGTAATAAGTTCCACCTAAATTTTCTGGGCCACCTTCGTCTAAAGTGTAGCTCAACGGATTTTTGATATAAAGAAAGCCAGCGTAAGAAGCAGATACATTTCTCACGCTGGCTTTTGCCTTTACTATCGCCAATAAGTTGTATTGCAATAATGTTTTAAATGATCTCCTTATGTGGGTACAGCCTTTGACACCCAACATTTCTTTCGTGCCCTCTCAGCACTTTATGATCTTCACAGCAGCCTTTTCTCCCTCATCCAGCTCCAGGCTTGCATTCAGCTTACCCCCCAGATTCGTAGGAATGCGTCCGGCAGATACCCCATTTACCACAAGTTTATACTCTGCAGACGGCTCCATCTCCAAAGTAAAGCTGATATCTCCCCTTGCCTCTACATCAAATTCAGCCACTTCTTTATTCCCTCTAAAATTCGCCACAGCGGAACCCGGTACTGACTCATAGACCATCGTCCCATTGCGTTCCAGTCTCGTAATCTCCTTAAATGTCTTGATCTTGTAGGTAGCCCCCTCAAATTTAAAGTCGGCTTTCTTGGTCTTCGTATCAAGCAGATAATTACCAAAACTCAACGTTCCATCGCCATTTCCCTGAATCAATTCTTCCACTACGCCCATGTCCTTATCCTCCTTCGTTGTCATTCACGCAGAGAGTTTTTTCTCTCCTTTTCTTTCTATCTACAGTATACAATACTATCTCTTGTTTTTCTATTCTTTTTTTGTGAAATTTTTTTAACATAATTGTGGCTGATTACTTTTCACTACTCAGCCGCACAGATAGATACTTTATCTTTTCCATCTTCCTGTTTTATAAGGATCTCCACACTGTCTCCGCGGAGAACCTCCCCTGCCAGCACCGCTTCTGCCAGAAGGTCTTCCACTTCATTCTGCAGCGCACGGCGGATCGGGCGTGCCCCATAATCCTTGTCAAATCCCCTCTTCGCCACATAGGCAGTTACCTCATCTGAGATCTGCAGATCCATCTCCATCTGGTCTTTGACCCGTTTTACAAAATTCCTCATCATAATGGCTGTGATGTCCTGAATATTCTCCTTATTCAGAGTATGGAATACGATCATTTCATCCACACGGTTAATGAATTCCGGCTTAAAGATGTGCTTTACCTCTTCCATCACGCCCTCTTTCATCTTTTTGTGGCTTTCTTCTTCGCTCATCGCCTGGCCAAAACCAAGATTTTTCGGTGAGATAATACGGTTAGCTCCCGCATTTGAAGTCATAATGATGATGGTGTTCTTAAAATCAACCTTTCTGCCCTGAGCATCGGTAATATGGCCGTCTTCCAGCACCTGCAGAAGCATATTAAAGACATCCGGATGCGCTTTCTCGATCTCATCGAAAAGCAGTACAGAATAAGGTTTCCGTCTTACTTTCTCGCTGAGCTGTCCGCCTTCCTCATAACCCACATAGCCTGGAGGGGAGCCGATCATCTTAGAGACGCTCTGCTTCTCCATATATTCTGACATATCTACACGGATCATATCTTTCTCTGAGCCAAATACTGCCTCTGCCAGTGCCTTGCTCAGCTCAGTCTTGCCCACACCAGTCGGTCCAAGAAAAAGAAAGGAACCGATCGGACGTTTCGGATCTTTCAGACCCACCCGGCCGCGGCGTATCGCCTTCGCCACAGCTTCCACTGCCTCTTCCTGTCCCACTACCCTCTCGTGAAGGATATCCTCCAGCCTGCGCAGACGATCCATCTCCGCCTCTGCCAACTGCTGCACTGGAATATGTGTCCACTTTGCCACAATCTCAGCAATATGGTCTTCTGTAATAGTCCTGTCTGCTTTCTTCCCTTTACGGGCAGTCTTCTTTCTCTCCTTCTGCAGTTGTTCCTCCAGCTCTCTCTCCTGTTCCCGTATCTTCATAACAAGCTCCATATCACCACTGATCAGAGCCTGCTCTCTTTCGTCATATAACTTTTCTGACTTTGCCTCCAGTTTCTTCTGGTTATTTCCCTTGCGTACCACTTTGTTCAGACGGAACCTCGCCGATGCCTCGTCAATGAGGTCGATGGCCTTATCCGGCAGAAAACGGTCATTGACATAGCGCACAGACAACCTTACAGCGGCATCAATGGCAGCGTCACTGATGATAACCTGATGGTACTCTTCATAGCGGCTGCGCAGCCCCCGCAGCATCGTTACAGTCTGCGCCTCTGTAGGCTCTTCGATTACAACGGGCTGAAAACGCCGTTCCAGTGCCGCATCCTTTTCCACATGTTTACGGTATTCCTCTCTTGTAGTAGCGCCGATCACCTGTACCTCGCCCCGCGCCAGCGCCGGTTTCAGTATATTCGAGGCATCAATGGCGCCTTCGGCACCGCCAGCACCGATGACAGTATGGATCTCATCAATGAAAAGAAGGATATTGCCCATCGACCTTGTTTCCCGCAGGGCACGTTTGATCCGTTCCTCAAATTCACCCCGGTACTTGGAACCCGCCACCATACCTGACAGATCCAGTGTCAATACCCGTTTGTCTGCTATGGAATCCGGTACATCCCCCTCCACGATACGGGCAGCAAGCCCCTCTGCAATGGCAGTCTTGCCGACCCCTGGCTCACCGATGAGACAGGGATTATTCTTCGTCCTCCTGCTAAGTATCTCGATCACGCTGCTGATCTCTGAATCCCTTCCCAGCACAGGGTCGAGGATACCATCTCTGGCATACTCATTGAGGTCCCTGGCATACTGGTCAAGAACTGGTGTGGATGACTGATTCCTCCGGTTCTTTGTGCGGCTGGCGATCAGGTCATTCTTCGCCATTGCCAGGTCCGCACCTGCCGTCGTGGCAATGTCCATATAAATCTTCTGGATATTGGCTCCTGCTGCGATCAACACCTGATAGGCAACACAAGAAGTATCTTTGAGGATCGCCATCAGCATATGCTCCGTACCGACTCTGTCACTTTCCATCTTCACCGCTTCTTCATCGCACTTCACAAGCAGCTGCTCTAATTTAGGCGACATATCCCCTTTCAGGGAATCCAGCACTGCCGTTGTTCCATGTCCACAGTAATTCTCTATCTCAAACTGGATTCCATCTTTATCCAGTCCGTTTTCCCGAAGTACATGGGATGCCAGACCAGGAGCTGCCACCAGCCCGAACAGAAGATGTTCTGTACCCATTACCTGGTTTCCCATCTTTATGGCAAATTTCGCCGCTTTATTTAATACTTTTTCCGCCTCAGCGGTAAAATCTCTCTTCATCATAGCCCTCACTTATCGATTTTTTGTCTTCTTTCTTTCTCATCGCCATCTTCAGCATAGCAATGAGCATACATAATATGATAATGATAAGTCCTATAATAACTCCAAAAAGTACATAATTGGATACGGACAGTCCGGAACTCTCTCCCTCTGCACCCGCGCTCCGGTTCACTTTCTCGATCAAATTACCTGTGTATCGCTGCAGGGTCTTTTCCGTGCGGTCATACTGGTAGATATTATTCTCTCCTGCCGGTCCTTTCAGGTACATGAGCAGATAATTATTATCCAGGTCGTTTTCCATTGTGAAAGCAGGGATCTGAATTCCCTCCACTTCAATGCCAGACAGGATATATCCCGCTGGTACTTCTTTCAGTCCAGAAGGATCCAGTACTTCGAATTCATAAGAATTCTTCAGAATAACCCGTTTCCCGTCCTTTGCTGCCTTGAAGGAAATATCTTCCACATCGGCTGTTCCGCCCCCGCTTTCTCCGCCGTTTCTCTCTTTCGTCTCCTCTGCTGTCTCTCTTGTCACTGTTATATTGTATGTTCTGGCCTTTCCATCCTGTGCTGTCACAATGATACGAACCTTATTTGTGCCTTCTTTCAGTTTTTCATTTCCTTTTAATTGTACTCTCGCCGTATCATCCTCCGCCTGAAAACTGATATACAAGGTGTCTGTATCATGGTCTACCGTAGCAGTATATTCCTCCCTGCCTCCAGTAAATTCCGGCGTAAAATCGAGGGCATTTGTTTTAAGGTTCTTTAACTTATTATTGTCAGAGAGCACAGGTTCCGGCGTCGCCTTCGGTGGTTCTGTGGGCGTCGGTGTATTCTGTACCCCGGCACCCTTCTTATTTACTGTAACAACCAGGCGGTTGCTGGAACTGGAGAAGGAATTCCCGTCCCCATCCCTTATGGATGCTGTTCCTTTTACCTCAAAGACAGCGTTCCCCTTTTTATTTGCCACAAACTGCAGCGAAAAAGTCTTCTTACTGACCGCCGTGTCATTTCCTGTAGAAGATACCGTGAGAATCCCATTATCCCCTGTCACCTTGCTGCCACCCTTTAAAAACTGAACTAACTCTGTATCATACTCGATCTGAAACTCTGTGTCAAGAAAAGAATCTGTAGAAGTAACCTGGCAGATAACAGTAAAGATATCCCCTTTCTGAACCTCCTGGTCTGCCGCAGTAAACTGGATCACCGCACTTCCTGCCTGCGCCTTCAGCGGTGGGACAGAGAATATCAATACCATGCCCAATAATATGAATAATATCTTTGCTTTCCTCTCTGTCATACGGATCTGCCTCCTATTGTGGTGCTGCACAGACTGTCTGCGGCATATTTTTATATACTGGTATGGAGAAAATAATCGGTGTCGAATTCATCGTCTCCGCATATGCTGTCTTAGTCTTGATCGCCTCCGAATAAGCTGCCTCCACATTCGTCATATACTGATGATTGTATGTCTGGCTCGGCGTTACGTTGAACTTCTGTAAATATCCTGTATTCTGTCCCTTACTGATATAACTTGTGCCAATATACATCGCTCCCCCCACAATAGAACGGTAGCGGTCTGTCCATGGCCGCAGATATGTCGTCTCCTTTTTGGAACCGCCAGCCGCCCATTTCAGACCATTTAACACCGGATTTTTGCTGCTGGTGGCGCCGATATTATAAAAATTATATATGCCCCGGTAGAGGCTATTATCCCCTGTCACGGCACCGCTGGTACTGGACGGGCCTGTCACCACCTCCTGTTTCACACGAGAGGCAAGATGATATGGGCTGACACCAGACTGCTTCGCCGCTGTCAGAAAAGCATCGGTATATGACATACTCTTTGCCGCGCCGGTATTCGGATCTGTATAAGAAAATGTCTTGCCGGCAAATGGGGTATTGGACAAGATCGTATCCACCCCTGTCTTTGTCTGGTACTGGCTCTGGTATTCCAGTGATTCAAACATAAATATATTGCGGTCATTCAGGAAATTCCTTGGATCCATGTAGTAAGAGACTGCTGCACGGGAAGCTGCCACCCAAGTGCTGTTGTCAAATACCTTCCACTCGCCGGTGTCAGCATTATATGCCCCTGGTTCTGTGGATTTCCATGCTGCTGATTTGGAATTGGAGACAAGATTGACACCTAATTTGGATTCATTGTCAATCACAGTGTTCCAATCCAGGTTTGTCTTATAGGCAACATACTGCCAGTACGGATATTTCTGGTGCAGGACACGCAGGCTCTGTTTATAGGAATCCGGAAATCCCTGCTGTGTCATGCTCTTCTCAAAATCAGCATCTGACATCGCCACTACAGGAACCCTTTTAACCACTTTTTTCTTTGCCAGTTTAATGTATTTGGCCGCCACATATCCGGTCTTTGCCTTGTTCTGATAAGTAAATGACAGCTTGTACCACTTGACATTCTTTTTCTTAATGTCCTTCGTTATCTTTACTTCAGCGCCCTTCACCAGTTTCATGTATTTATTTCCTGATTTTTTATATTTGGATTTCACATCCGCTTTGGAGCGCACTTTTATAGAAGTCTTTAAATTATTGACAGCCGCTGTCGTCGATGACTTCAAAGTCATCTTCACATAAAGGTTCCGCACATATCCTGTGCGTTTCTTTTTCTTATAATTAAAACTGATCTTGAACCATTTTTTCCCCTTGACCATCTTCTCTGCCGTTATCTTCACTGATTTCCCCTTTGGCAGAATAACCTTTTTGCGGGAAATGACTTTTCTCTTCCCCCCTGCCTTTGCATATACATTTGTCTTAGACAGGGTTTTCGCTGATACATTAATCGCCTTATATGTGATCTCATTGCGGCATGTAACACTTTGCACGGGTGCCGGAGTCGGTGTTGACGGAACAGGTGTTGGCGATGCATCCGGAGAGGCTGTGGCATCTATAGCTACATAAGTAGCGCTTACATAACCTTCCACAGTGTTTCCACCTACCACCACAGTGATCTTATACCATTTTTCCGATGCACCGATAGTCAAAGTCTCCTGCACTGTCACCTTCGTCCCTTTTGGTAATTTTGTCAGCGACGCATAGCTGGTCCCGGCACCGCTTCGTACATTAAGGCCGCTGTCTGCCGTCACAACGCCTGTGACATCTGCCGCATAGGAAATATCCTTCCCGCCTGCGACAGACAGCATTCCTGCCAGAAAACCGATCAAAAGGATTATTCCTATATATTTTCTCTTACTGTTCATCTTCATCCTCCCTTTTCTTCGCTGCCATGTATATCCGTTCACTGTCTTCTCCCGGACCCTTCCTCATGGAAGAATCAAAAATACCTGCCACTGCCAGACCACTGTTTTCCAGCAGCTCCTCCAGCACAGATATGGAATATGCCCGTTGATAGTGAATCTCATCCGTTCTCTCATACAGCCTGCCCTCCGGCTGCTTTCGGAAGAGCGTCAATGTATATTCATTGATCTCTTCCTCCTCATAATAATAATTTTCCCATATGTAGCTGACATCCTCATCCTGCTCTGCAAAGACCTGATTGCCGATAACATTACGATAACAGTATACGGTCTTTAAGTCAAATATAAAATACCCTCCCGGTCTCAAAAACCGGTAAACACGCTGAAAAACATGCTGCATGTCATCTTCTTCCAGTATGTAATTCATGGAATCGCAGACACTGACCATCACATCCACCTGCCCAGCCAGTTCCAGTTCCCGCATATCCTGCTGGATATACAGGATATCCGCCCCGGATTCTTCTGCCTTGGCCCGGGCAGCCGCCAGCATATCCTCTGAGAGGTCAACTCCGATCATATCAAACCCTGCCGCTGCCAAGCGTTCTGTCATATTTCCTGTACCACAGCCCAGCTCACATATCGTCCCCCTCTCTATCCCATGCTCCGCCAGATATGCCTGCAGGGCATGAAACCATGCGTCATAGGGGATATCACTCATCATATGGTCATATACCTCTGCAAATCCTTCGTACATAGCCTTCCTCCGTCTGCATACATTTTTCCAACAGGTATCATAATCTGATTGACTTATTAGCAGTTCCTTACCGGACATGGTATCCCTTTCCCCAGGGAAAAGGAATATAAGATACACTCGGCCACAGGCTGTCCCAGCATATCTTCCAGCGCCCTGGCATACAGGTTCATCTGCTCCTGGTAACGGCTCACCAGTTTCTCTTCTTCTCCCGGTTTCAGGGCATCCGTTTTGTAATCCAGAAGGATAATGCCCTCCTCTGTCTCATAAAAGGCATCAATAATCCCCTGCACCAGTACGGTCTCTTCTTCTGTCCTGTCTGACAATATCTCCTTAGCCGGTTTCCCCATAACAAAAGGCTGTTCTCTGTGAAGCCTGCCACTCTGGTCTGCCTCCCGCATCCGGCACCCCTGTTCGGATGAGAAAAACAGGTACAATCTATGGTAATTCAATACGGAAACCTCTTCTTCCCGCATCCTTCCTGTCCGAACCAGATCCTGCACTGCCTGACGGATCTCCTGCTCAGAACCAGTCCTTGCAAAGTCAATGGCTGCCATCACCTGATGCCAGATCGTTCCATAAGCAGCCCCCTGCCGTGCTGTGTCCTCCTCCCGTTCCTTCTGCATAAAAGAAGGCACTGGCATTGACGCCTCATCCTCCTCATGAGTCAGTATCGTAAAATCCTGGAAATCCTGCTCCTCCATAGACTTTACTTTCAGGTCCGACACAGATACTTTCACTGGCAGCGGCTGGACATCCACTGCTTCTTCTGTCTCCAGATCCTGCAGATACCTGTGTAGTTCCTTATGATATACAATAGATGTGTCAAAATTGTAAAGTGCCTCTGCCTCAATCTTCTCCTGTACCATATCCTGTACTGTCTCCGCCACCAGTTCCTCCCGTTCCACCATGTCCACAGTGAACCATTCTGGCTCATTCAGCGCTGCCGGCAGTATCATATCCAGAAAACTCTTTATCTGGCTCCTTCCCAGGTAATTGGCAGCAACTGTCTTTCCTTCTTTTGCACAGCCTATAAGGATCAGTTTCTCCTCTGCCCGTGTCATCGCCACATAGAGCACCCGCATTTCTTCGCCCAGATCTGCCATATCATTCTGCCGGATCAATGCCCTGCGGCAGAGGTTATCCTTTACTGTCCTCGTCTCATTATCTACGATCTTTGAGGCAATCCCCAGTTCCGGGTGGATGGTAAGAAAATTATTTTTCGCTCCTCCCAGTTTCCTGCCCAGCCCCAGCAGGATACAGACCGGAAACTCAAGACCTTTACTCTTATGCATCGTCATAATGCGCACCACATTTTCCTCTTCTCCCACTACATTTACCTCCCCCATCTCCTCCTGCTGTTCCCGGATACGGTTAATGTACTGCACAAAAGCATGAAGCCCATGATAGACAGAGGCATCAAACTCCCTCGCCTGCTCCATGAGAAGATCCATATTTGCCGTCCGCTGCACACCATCTTTCATCATCTGAACGGATTCATATATCCCCGTCTCGTCATAGATATCCTGAATCAGTTCTGCCACAGTGGCATAGGCAGTCTTGTGGCGGAGACGGTCCAGAACAGAAAGAAAATGCTCCGCTTTCTCCTGCAGTGTCTCCTTTCCGCCCGAAACCTGCGGCTCTGCCGTATAGGACAGAACGGAGGAATACAGATCAGCCTGGCGGCTGCCTGCCCGCAGCAGGGCAAGCTCCTCTTCCGTAAAGCCATACATCGGGCCACACATGACACCAGCCAGGGCAAGATCCAGATGCGGATTGTCAATGATCTGCAGCATCTGGGTCATAAGCTGGATCTCCCTGGTATCAAAAAATCCCTGGCTGTGTTCCATTATCACAGGAATCCCGCTCTGGACCAGCACATCAAAATATGTCTGTCCCACAGACTTCACACTTCTTATCAGAATCACGATATCTTTATACTTCACCCTTCGCACAGTGTTCCCATCCTGAATATACAGCGGCTCCCCGCCCTCCGTCATTTCCCTGATCCGGCTTGCTGCCAGCCTCGCTTCCAGTTCTGCGTCCCCATTATCCAGGATCACATAAGTATCAATCTTATCTGCCACAGGCTGTTCCGTCCCCACAAAATTCCGTCCCGGCTGCAGCCTTGCCTTTTCATCATATTCCACACCGCCGATATCCCGGTGCATCATCCGCTGGAAAACACAATTGCTCCCCTCCAGCACCACCTTCCGGCTCCTGAAGTTCTGATGCAGGTCGATGCGCCGGTAATCCGCCCCCCGCACCATCTGATATGACTCAAGCTTGTCCGCAAAAAGTTCTGGACAGGCATTCCGAAAACGGTAAATACTCTGTTTCACATCTCCCACCATGAAAATATTCGGTTTCTTCCCGGGCAGCCCATCCCTGGATACACTGGAGAGAAGAGTATCCTGAACGTGGTTGCTGTCCTGGTATTCATCAATCATAATCTCCACAAAATGTTCTGACAGCTCCAATGCCGCCTCAGAGCGAACATATTCACCTTTCTCTTCCTCCCACTTTAGCAAGATTGACAAGGCAAGCTGTTCCAGGTCATTGAAATCTATGACATTGCGTTCCCGTTTCGCCTCCGTATAACGCTTCATCAATTCCCCTGTCAGTTGGAGCAGTGTCTGTATCCTCCCCCCCATGGCAGCGAGATCATCCAGATGTTCTTTCCGGCCCTGGTAAAAATACATGTCCTGCATATCTGTCAGTGCTGCTTTGCAGCGGTTACGCCGTTCCTTCACTTCCTCCCGCTTTTCCGGCGAGATCCCATCCCCCTTTTTTCTCGACATATTACTTACTTTCATGTTCGCAAAGATTCCCCTGAACTCCTCATAAGAGCCTGCCTGCTGAAGCTGTTCACAGAACTCCAGCAGTTCCTTTACATTATCCTCATAAACGTAGGGTCCATCCGGTTCCATGCAGATCTGCAGCAGTTGTCCAAGTTCCTCTCCCATTCCCTGGGCGATCTGGCGGCAGTCTGCCATCACACACTGGCACACCGCAGACTGCTCCCATTCATCCTCATCTTCCACATCATATAAGGACAGCATCTCTTCCAGCCAGCGTGTAGGAAACGGCTGGCTCATCGCCTTGTCATAGATGGCTGACAGCATCTCTTCCAGCTTATCATCCGAATGATTAAACATATTCATATCTGCCAGCGCCATAAATGCCTCATCGCCCTCTTCATATTTCTCTTCCAAAAGTTCTGTCAGAACCTCCTTCCGGATCAGGGCAAGTTCACTTGTTGTTCCCTGGCGGTAGGAAGGATCGATCCCAATACGGTGAAAATAATTCTGGATCACATAGCCACAGAAACTATGTACTGTGGAGATATGTGCCGCCCCCATCAGCTGGATCTGCCGCTGCAGATGGATATCTTCCGGATGTTCTGACAATGCCTCCTCCAAACGCTCTCTCAAACGGTCCTTCATCTGTGATGCCGCCGCTTTCGTAAAGGTCACGATGACAAACTGATCCACATCCACTGGTGAATCCTTATCTGTTATCCTCCTGTAAATGCGTTCAATGAGGACAGCCGTCTTTCCTGAGCCTGCCGCCGCTGACACAAGAATATTGGAGTTCCTCGCCTCTATAATCTCATACTGGTCACTCGTCCACTGAATCCCGCCCATACAACACCTCCCATACTTCCTCATCTTTCATCTGTGCAAAAGGCCTGGCACAGGAAACAAGGGTCTTATCTTCCACACCACAAATCCCCCTGAGTTTACAATAATCACAGCCACATTCACGCCCCATGCGGTATGGTGCTGCCCCGATCTCACCGTCATAGATCTGGTTCCCGAACTCCTCCAGTTTTTTTCTGGTGTGTTCCATCAGACTTTCGAATTGCTCGGTGGATAGGACATGGGAATACTGGCTGAAGGTCCCCTTTGTCTTTGTGATATCCACCGGAACAACAGAAGAACTGCTGCCTGGTATAATATTTCCGCCTGCAGCTATGTTCCTGTCTATCTTTTCTAACACCTCTGGTTCCTCATTCACATAACCAGTACACCGCAGCTCCTTCAGCACACGTTCCTGCCGCTCTGTCTCTGACTCTGGCAGCCAGGCAAGCTCTGGCTGTTTCATCTGATAATATAGCATGGCTGCTGGTACAGGCTTCATTCCCGGATGCTTTTTTCCCTCCAGTTCCATCGCTGCGGCCATATAAACCATGAGCTGTAGCTGCAGCCCATGATACACCTTATCCAACGATAGAGTATTGGCTCCGCTTTTATAATCAATAATCCGGATCAGCCGCTCCTCTCCCGACTGGCATGTATCCACTCTGTCGATCTGACCGCCCAGCACCATCTTCCGGTTCTCCTCCAATGGAATCTGCAATGTCTCAAGACCATCCTTTGCCGTAAACTTCTGCTCCGACGCTGTCTGCTCAAAACTCCCCTCTTTCATCTGCCGCCATATTCCCCACACAGCGCTCTGGATAATGCGTTTCATCCGATGTATCATAAACTCTACCCGCTTTGACTGATGAAACATCTTTCCCCTATATTCCTCCACCGCATGATCGATACAGATCCCTGCCAATTCCTTTATCTCTTCCTCTGTCAGATCCTGCCAGCATCTGTCCTCCTCTTCCAGTCTGTGCGACATATGCTCCATGGCACCGTGAAAGACATTTCCATAGTCAAAGGGGGCAACTGAATACTGCTCCCGTTCCCGCAGTCCCAGGCCAAAGATAATAAAATGGGCATAAGGACACCGGGCAAACTGTTCCAGCCTCGTCACACTGCCATAGATCTGCCCGCCATACAGAATCTCCGATGCCTCTCTGGAGAGTCTTGCCTGCCCCTTACCCTGAAGTCGTCCTGCCAGAAGCCAGGGCAGATATTCCGGCTCTCTCTTCCTGTAATAGGCTGCCAGTTCCCACCAGCACAGATCCTGACGAAATGTACCATCTGCCAGATGCCGGATCAGATAACCCCGTCCCCTGTCCGTTCCAAGGATCTTTCTGAGAGAGGTCTCCTTTTCATCATCCTCTATCACCAGAGCCGTAAACATCTGATGAATCTTATGTATCAGATAGGATGGCCTCTTACTGCTGCCATCATTCCCCATTCTGGGATACGTGAGATACAGGATTTCTGATGGTTTGGCCATCGTCAAATACAGATAGAACTGCTCCCTTGCAGACTCCCTCTCCGGGGTGGGCGCCAGTTCAATCCCGCACTCCGCGATCTGTTTCCTCTCCCGCTCTGACAATATACCACAGTTCCCGCGGG
Organism: uncultured Clostridia bacterium; assembly: GCA_947643415.1. Classification (GTDB taxonomy): domain Bacteria; phylum Bacillota; class Clostridia; order Lachnospirales; family Lachnospiraceae; genus Eubacterium_F. The sequence continues at coordinate 48,526 of CANRWA010000019.1, forward strand.
TTTTCGGAAGCCTGTCATCACTGAGCCCGATAAAAAACAATACTTTGACATCTCCCAGCCTGCTTCGCTCCATATCACCCACCATAACCTGATTCACTGAAGGAGGCACAAAACCCACCAGTCCTTCGGATATCCCGGCAGAAAGAAGTTCCTCATAGTCCCGGAAACTCACCTTCTCAGAACCAAGCAATTCCACCATCTCATCAAACAGTTCCATCATCAGGCGGTAGATACTCTTATATTCCCTGGCAAGCAGAATATTTCCCTCCTCTTCAAATGCCCTGCTCTGTTCCTGTATTTTTTCATAGACATTGCCCTGCAGGATAAGGCGGTACAGAATCTCCGTAAATTCCCGAACAGTCTTTCTGCCGCCCTTCAGTTCCCGAAATGGTTCCCGTATTGCCTCTACCACCCGCAGGCGGTACTCATTTACCAGAACAAGGTCTATCCTGTCCACTGCATATTTCCATTCCTGCTGCCAGGACCGAAGCCCCCGGCGCCCCTGAGCCACCACATAATTCTCCAGAAGATCCGTCTCATCCATAGTAAGAGGGGACAGCCCGCAGCGCAGGAAACGAAACGTACTCTCGTAATCCATATTACGGCGGTACATCTCCATAAAGGCAATGATGAATTCTGCCATGGCATTTGCCCCGATGCTTTTCTTGTAATCCATAAAATACCGGATCCCCATGCGGTCAAATTCTCTGGCAAGGGGCTGTTCATATGCGGCAATATCTCCCGTCACCACAGCGATATCATCATAAGAATATCCTTTCTCCCTCACCAGCCAAAAAATCTGCCTCGCCACATAAGCCGCCTCATCTGCCTCCCTCCGGCAGACACGAATATGGATATCTGCCACCTCTCCCTCCCATACCCTCCTTCGGCAGGAGAATACATTTTTTTCCAGAAAGCTCAGTGCAGCACTTCCTGCTGACCGATATGGAATCTTTTCTTTTCCTTTTCCCGTCCGTACTGGCTCCTCAATGGGAACAGGCACAGCCGCCGCTAATTTCGAGAGATGGTTAATCGTATCTGTGCTCATCTGGAAAACCATACCCCTGTCCCCTGTACGGTCTGTCGTCACAGTGACGATCATCTTCTCACAGCAGGCAAGCAGTTCCCCCAGCAGTTCATATTGGATCGGTGTAAACCCGGTAAATCCATCCAGGCAGATGACGCTGTCCCGCAGCATGGGAATGGAAGCTGCCACCCCGGTAAGCTGTGATACAAGCTCTTCCGCCATCATATAGGTATCTCCCAGCTTCTCCTTCAGGGCATGATAGATCAAACGCAGATCCTGGAGTTTCCATGCCATCATGCCTTCTGTGCCAAGGGCTTTCTCCATCACATCAAAGTCTTCTTCCTTCACCGCATACTGCATGAGTTCACAAAAAAAGGATTTACATTCGTCCAGGAAACCCGGTTTATACAGTCCCCGTTTAAAATAGCACAAGTTATCCTTCTGTTCTGAGAGTACCTTGCGGAGCAGCATCATCTTTCCCGTATCCTCCAGTACGGTCTTTCGCAGGGCGGGAACTTCCTCAAATACACGGTAGGCAAGACGGTGAAAACTCAGCACATCGACATTCAGAATCCCACCGCAGCCACTGAGCTGAACCAATGTCTTCTGTGTCTCAAGGGTAAACTGGTCTGGCACCAGGATAATATAATTTTTTTCCCGATGTTCTGCCGCTTCCCTGCTGATCATATGATATAACCAGGTGCTCCTGCCGCTTCCGGAACCACCCATAACAAATTGTAATGACATACTTCCACTACCTCCTGCATACAATATACTAAGCTGGTAATACACTCCATATCTCAAAGGAGGCTCACCTATGGCAAAGACTAAAATTGTTGTCATTCAAATGAAAGAACTGGTCTATACAGCTATCTTCGCAGGACTTGGCATCCTGCTGATCCTGTTACTTGTCTTTATGTTTCTGCCCTCACGGAAAGATGGCGAAAACACTTCCGACAGTACTGCTGCCGGCAAATACAATCCCGGTGTCTACAATTCCCAGATCACCCTGGGGGACTCTACCCTGAATCTGGAGTTGGTGGTAGATGCCGATCAAATTAAATCCGTCTCCTTCATCAACCTGGAAGATTCTGTGGCTACCATGTATCCACTTGTAAAGCCATCCCTGGAATCTATCGAAAAAGAACTGGTGAAGGGCACCGGACTGGATGATATCCCGGTGTCGGAAAAAAGCAGGTATACAGAAACCCTCCTTATCGAGGGCATTCGGACGGCGTTAGATAAGGCTCTCGTGAATCCGGTCTAATTCCGCTTTCCAGAGCGCATCACTGGCATCACTCGGCATCCTCAGGTCACCTCTTGGTGACACTGACACCGTCCCCACCTTGGGACCATCCGGCAGGCAGGAGCGTTTAAACTGCTGGCAGAAAAAGCGGTGATAAAATGTATATAACCATTTAAATATGGTTTCTTTGCCATATTCTCCCTGAAATGTATAAACCGCCAGACGATAGATCTTTGATGGGGAAAATCCGCATCGGAGGACATAATATAAAAAGAAATCGTGAAGTTCGTATGGCCCCACAATGTCCTCTGTCTTCTGAGAGATCTCACCCTCTTTGGGAGGAAGCAGTTCCGGGCTTACCGGCGTGTCCAGAACATCATAGAGGACTTTTTTCAGACTGCCATTGTCTGACGTATCTGCGTGGTACTGAACCAGATAGCGCACCAATGTTTTTGGCACAGAACAATTGACACCATACATAGACATATGATCCCCATTGTATGTCGCCCAGCCCAGGGCAAGTTCTGACATATCACCGGTACCGATCACCATTCCGCCACTCTGGTTGGCAATATCCATAAGGATCTGGGTACGCTCTCTTGCCTGTCCATTTTCATATGTCACATCCTGCACCTGGATATCATGGCCGATATCACGGAAATGAATGGTCACTGCCTCTTTAATATCCACTTCCCTCAGCGTAGTACCAAGTTCCTCCGCCAGATGGACAGCATTCTCATATGTCCGGTTCGTGGTGCCAAAACAAGGCATCGTAACACCCATAATCCCGCCTCTGTCCAGTCCCAGACAGTCAAAAGCGCGGACTGTCACAAGAAGTGCCAGGGTTGAATCCAGGCCGCCGGACAAGCCGATGACTGCACTGCTGCAGCCAGTATGCTTCAACCGCTTTGCAAGGCCATTTGCCTGGATGTTCAGTATCTCATTGCATCGCTCTTCCCTGTATGTCTTTGTATCTGGAACAAAAGGTGTCCTGTCATAATGCCTGGATAATTTCGTCTCACCCTGTGTCTCCACACAGAAACGCCGGGTTTCATACCCGCCTCTCTCTGGGTCCGCCATCATGGTAAAGGTCGTCATCCGTCTCCTCTCACTGCGAAGACGGAACAGGTCAATCTCGGTCACAAGATCATGATCTCTGGCAAAAGGCTCACTCTCTGCCAGAATGGCACCATTTTCCACAATAAGGTTGTGCCCTGCAAATACCATATCCTGCGTTGACTCACCCTCTCCGGCATCCGCATACAGATATGCCGAAAGGGTCCTTGCTGACTGATTCTTCACAAGATCCCTGCGGTATGCTGCCTTCCCTGTCAGTTCATCGCTGGCGGAAGGATTGACGATAATAGCAGCTCCTGCCATGGCAAGCCCGCCGGAAGGTGGTATGGGTGTCCAGAGATCCTCACAGATCTCTATGCCAAAGGTAAATTCCGGCATCCCCTCAGCTTCAAATAACAGCCTGGTTCCCAGTACTGTCTCTTCTCCCCAGGAAAACAATATCCTGGTATTTGGCTGATCCCATGCCGCGAACTGCCTTGCCTCATAAAATTCCCCATAATTCGGCACATAACTCTTTGGCACAAGCCCACAGATCTTTCCATGGCAGACAACCGCTGCCACATTGTAAAGCCTTCCCCGATGGAGATATGGCATACCCAAAACAGACACCAGATCCAACTCTTTCGTTTCCTCTTTGTACTCCCTCAGTGCCTGTAAGGTACCTTCAAGCAGGGTATCCTGCAGAAATAAGTCATTGCATGTATAACCTGTCAGGGAATATTCCGGAAAAACCATGAGTTTCACTCCCTGTTCTGCCATGATCCCCGCTTTCTCTGTCATCCGCTCTTTATTAAACGGGCAGTCCGCCACCCGCAGTTCGGGGGAGGCCACTGCCACCTTGATAAATCCGTCTTTCATTTCTTCCTCCTAAATATACAGAAGGGCAGCGATATTCTCGCTGCCCAGATCTTTCGTAATATACCCAAAATGCCGGCTCCTGATTTTTGACTCCTAGCACACAGCTAGGTGGGCAACCGCATGGTGTCTTCTGCCTTCCGTTGATATGTCACCATAATACCCACAAAAAGTGAGCAGTGACGGCCCGACATCTAACCCCAGATATAAGAATCCCGTTTAAAGTATTGTAGGTTCAAAAATTCAAGAGTTATCGAACATCTCAGGATATATTATTTGCTTACTATTAGTATACTGAAAAACTTCCAATTTATCAAGCTATATTTTCAGAAGTTTCTGGAAATCCGACAAAAAAAACACTTTTTATGCCCTGGCCAGAGCAGCGGGGAGTGAAAAGTAAGCAAAAAGCCAGTTTATGGACTTTTTGGATCCGTATTTACAGATTGCCTTAATCTTACTGGCACCGAATCTTTTGTAACTAAACTTATATTGGTACTTTTTCGTTCCTCCTGACGCCTTTGCAGTCAATTTGACTTTTTTACCTTTTCTTGCCTTTTTACTTGAAGGTGATGCCTTAAAGCTGCTCACCTTAAGTTTGTTATTTACTACATATTTAGATATAACCTTCTTTGCAGTTTTTCCCTCTTCATCTTTGGCATAAACCATGATACTATATTTTCCGGCTTTTTTAGGTTTCCACTTCGCTGATCTGGCCGTCTCAAAATTTCTAATTATATTAGAAGAACCTTTCTTTACTAAGAAGCGGTATTTTATAACTCCCACTCCGCCTGTTGACTTAACTGAAATTGATATGTCATCACCAACTTGCGCTGTGCCGCTTTCTTTACCTATGGTAAAGTTTGTAATTTTTAACTCCTCTGCCAGATCTTTGTCTCCTATATAAACACATGCTTTAACAGCATATTCCAGATCCGCTTCTTTACTCTGATATTCTTCTGCACTGTGGGCAGACCTCATAAATTCTTCCATATCTGAAATAACCGTCTTTAAGCCCTTCACCGACCCCACAGCATAGAGGGCTGAATCCTTTTCCACATCTGCAAGCTTTGCTTTCGCTTTTTCATATGCACTTACCAGTCCCTCTTTTGCCGCAGCTTCCCGGCTGATATCCTGATATGCTTTATTTAAACGATTGAATGCCGCCTGTATCTTAGCATCATCTGTCACCTTTCCTTCTGCCACTTCTCTCGCATTTGCTAAAGCATCCTCAAATGCCGTATATACCTTGGCAGTAAAATCCTTTTCCTGATAACCCTTTGCTTCTGTCTGTTGGATCAGATTGTCTAATTCCGATGCATCTCCCATAACTGCAATCATAACAGTTTTCGTTACAGCCGCCCTTCCATCACTGGCAGTCAGTGTCACCTCATACTCGCCCGCAGCCGGATCATCCCACCGGAACACCCCTGTATCTTCGTTAAATGATGCTCCATCCGGAATTCCATCCGCTTTCAATGTCACCGGATCTCCATCCGGATCTGAAGTTTTAACGGTAAACGAAAGCCCCTCACCTGTCAAAACACAGAAAGATGTGTCACATGTAATAATCGGCAGTTCATTCCCCGAAACATGGTTTTCATCAAATGTATCTTCCGGCACTGCCACCATAACAGATTTTCCCGGTACCGTTATATCAGAACCTGATTCCCTGATTTTCTCCAGGCCTGATTCCGTCCCATCTGCTATAATAACCCAGTTGTCTGATCTGGTAAGGGCAACAGTCTGATCCGATACTGCGTTGTTAATCAGCACCGCTATCCTGTCCCACTCGCCGGGCACATCATTGGTTTCATAAAATGCGGTCATCCCGGTTTCCTCTTTGCTGATCCATTCTATATTATTATTCGCCGGATTCCAATTATCACCACTTCTTTCCAGAATAGTACGGAAACCAGAGAATGCTTTGCGGATGCGGATCATTCCCTTATAATATTTTTGGATATCGGAATATGTATTTACTCTGTTCCAATCGATTTTATTTACCGAATCGGGAGAAGAACCACTGTTATCATCTCCATCTTTCGTTCTGGCAAATTCTTCTCCTGCCTGCATAAACACTCCACCCTTGGATACAAGAACGACACTTCCCGCCATTTTATTCATTCTTCTCATCTTTTCATCAACAGATGAGAAGTTTTGTTCAAACCCTTCCGACAATTTATCCCAAAGCGTAAGGTTATCATGGGAAGATACATAGCTCAGGCAGCAGTTCGATGATTTTGACCAGAATGGCCGCCACATTCCCCATTCACCGGTAGTATAGCCTACTGACCCCATAATTCCGCCAAACACATTATTGGGCCATTTCTCTCCCGGCTCAAGAGAATCACCGCTCACATAATTTGCCTGCACCAAACCTATCGTACCGTCAAATTTCTCCCCACCCTTTAATGCTTCTCTGATCTGGTCGTTATAGAACCCGATCTCCTTGTCTAACTTGGATTCATTTGCCTTATGTGCACTATTCGAATCGTATGTACCATCACCGCCAGTCCAGCCTTCCCCATATAGCACAATGGTATTTTTGCCAAACTTTTCATCTAGTTCTTTTCGAATCTGATTCATAGTAGTTATGTCATGTATCCCCATAAGACCAAACCGGAAACCGTCCAGATTATACTCTTCTGCCCAATAGGTAACAGAATCGATCATAAACTTACGGAACATGGCACTTTCACTTCTGGTGGCATTGCCGTAGCCAGACTGGTCATCGTATGACAAATCACTGTTAAGCTTATAATAATAGTCAGGCATAATCTTATTAAAATTAGAATCTTTGGCATCATATGTATGGCTGTAAGAAACATCCATAATTACTTTTATGTCTGCATCATGCAATGCCTGGATCATTTCTTTCATTTCTTTTATGCGGACATTTCCATCGTATGGGTTACTGGAATAGGAGCCCTCCGGAACATTATAATTTTTCGGGCCATAACCCCAGCTATAATTATCTCCGGGACTCGTACTGACATCGGTCTCGTCCACAGATGCATAATCATACATCGGAAGAATCTGTACATGTGTCACTCCAAGATCTTTTAAATAATCCACACAGGAAGCCACCCTTCCTTCTCCATTAATCGTAGTGCTTTCTGTAAAGGCTTTATACTTTCCACGGTTTTGCTGTGACACACCTGAACTTACATCAATTGAAAAATCCCTGATATGAATTTCCCATACGATGATATCACTTAGCAGTGTTTCCTCTCTCTGGTAGTTTTTATCCCAATGATCCGGATCTGTACTGTCCAAATCTACTACCATGGCCCTGTCGCCATTTACCCCCGCTGCTTTCGCATAGATATCAACTGCCTCTTCAGTAGTTCCATTTACTGTTACTCTGTATGTGTAATAGGTATTGACAATATCTCCTGTGACTTCTGCACTCCATACACCTTGTTCGCTTTTCTCCATTGGCACTTCGCCTATGGCACTGCCGCCATCGCCCCTGTCATACCTGCAGAGCACAACCGAAGATGCTTCCGGCGACCATACTTTAAATGTAGTCTTTTCAGGTGTATAGGTGCATCCCAATCCGTTCCCGCTATAAGCATTCTGTGTATCATAACTACTGTCAAACGAACGTTTGGCATATTCCTTCCCAGCAGTCTCTTCTGCATATGTTGCCACAGATGGAACCATGCCTATAGCAGATATTGCCAATGCACTGGCAAGAAAGAAACTGAATAATTTTCTTTTTATGGTCTTTTTTGTCATTTTACTCTCCTTTTTATCTCTCAAACAGCTTTGTTTGTGAATAATTATATTTAAATGAGAGCAAAAAGTCAATCTACTTAACTCAACGGCGCCGATTTGATCCTGTTCAAATTGGCGCCGTTAAATGAAGTAACTATTACAAAATTAAGATATATTTTCAGAAGTTTCTGGAAATTCGACGAAAAAACAAGTTCCTGACCTTTCATCACTTCTCGTGTAGATCGTCCCCCCATGACGCTCCACAATATTCTTTGCCACCACAAGCCCCAGCCCAGAGCCTTCCTTCTCTCCATGGTTGCTTGCCCGGTAAAATTTATCAAAAATATTTTCCCACTCCTCCTCTGGGATCATGCTGCCAACATCTTTTACCGTAGTGATAATCTTCCCATCCCTTCTGGCAATATGCACATCAATCTCTGTTCCCTCGTCTGAATATTTTACCGCATTCTGCAGGAGTATTGTAAAAAGCTGCCGGATCCGATCATAATCTCCCTCCACCAGGGAGCACTCATCTTCATAGGTAACATTACCTGTAAGATTTTTCTCCGACATCAGGATACGTATACCCCGCATGGCATCCTGCGCCACAGCGATAACATTCAGCACTTCCAGGTTCAGTTCATAATCCGGGTTCTGCATACGGGAAAGGATTAAAAGATCTGATACCAGATGTTCCATACTTCCACATTCATTCTGAATCCGTCGCAGGTATTCTTTTTGTTTCACCGGATCACCCACATATCCTTCTGCCATGGCATCTGCATATCCCTTTACCACTGCGATGGGAGTGCGGAGCTCATGCGACACATTTGAAAAGAAGTCCCTCCGGTTCTGTTCGATATCTTCCCTGTATTCCTCTGCCTGTACAAGACGCTTTGACAAAATATCCATACTCTCCGCCAGCGAACCAAGCTCATCCCTCCGCTTAATCCCCGTCTGGCAATCGTATTGACCTGCCGCAAGAATCAGAGCTGTCTCTTTTATCTTAATGATGGGCCGCACCAATTGCCTCGAAAAATAGAATGCCAGCAGCACTGCCAGCAAAAGTCCCATCAGCACACAGATGAACATATATTTTTCATATTGGACAATGGTGTTCTCCTGCATCTCCATAGGCCCTGTGGTCACCACTGCTCCTATCACATCCCCGGCACTGTTGCGGATGGGCACAGCAATATGAAGCATTGTCTTTTTATAAATATCATCATAATCACTGTAATTCTTCTTCTTTCCACTATATGCACTATCCAGGATCCGTTTTGTCTCTTCCGGAAGGTTGAGGGAGCGGATATCCATAGTCGTATAATCTTCAGAAAGCGGGCTGGTGCAGTCTGGATTGCTGACAATCCACACATCAATATCCTGCTGGTTTCCAAAATCCTCCATCGCTTTCATATAATCCAGGAAGGTATCTGCTTCATTATTCTCTGCCGCCCTGCTGGTGCGCTGTGCTACACCAGCGGCCAGATCCCCCAGTTGCTGCTTGTATGCCCCCACAATATTCGTCCGGTTAAAACGGGTAAACATCAACCCTATCATAATTGTAAATACCATCAGCACAACGCTGAAATATACAAATACACGCCAAAATATCTTCTTCATTCCATTTCCCCTGCGTCACTTCGACGCCTGTCATTTCACGTCTTTATGCATTCAGTTCAAACTTATAACCAAGACCCCATATCGTCTTTATCTCCCAATCAGGGTGGGGCACCTTATCCAGTTTTGCGCGCAGCCGCTTGATATGGGAATCGACTGTCCGGCTATCGCCGAAATAATCTTGCCCCCAGAGGCTGTCGAGCAGATTATCCCTGGTAAATACTTTGCTTGGGTTGCCGGCAAGTATCCACATTGTCTCCACTTCTTTCTTCGTCATCGGAAGCTTTTCTGCACCGACATATACCGTATATGCTTCAATATTTATCGTCAGGTCGCTGATATTCAGCACCTTTTTCTCTTCTGTCACCTCACCTCGCCCGATCCGCCGGAGAACGGCACGTACTCTCGCCATAACCTCTTCCCCGCTAAACGGCTTTACCACATAGTCATCTGCCCCGATATCCAGCCCCATAACACGTTCATAATCCTCGCCCTTTGCGGTGACAAGGATGATCGGCACATCGGATTCCTCCCGTATCTTTTCACACACCTTATAACCATCCATCCCGGGCATCATTACATCCAAAAGAATTACTGCAGGGTCCGTTTTCCGAAACATCTCCAACGCCTCAAATCCATCCTTTGCCACAATGGGTTCAAAGCCTTCTTTCGCCACATATGTACCCAAAACCTCCCGGATATCCTGATTATCATCTACAATCAATATACGCTGCATATCCTCTCGCCTCCTTTTTATATCAACATAACATACCACTTTTTAAATTTCAAGTGTTTGGGGCAAAGTGACATTTTTGTGCCATAGCAAAATGATAACTTTTAATTAGCATAGAAAAATGTAGAAAGGAGACATGTTTTTGAAAAAGAAAACAGTTTGGCTTTTGGCATTTGTATTTCTGGCTTTTTCAATTTTGGCTCCTTACTCTCCCGCGCAGGGGGCAGTCAAGAAACCAAAACTGAATGTCAAAAAACTGAATATGACGCTGGGAAATGAATTTCGGCTGCGTGTTTATAACTTGAAAAAGAAATACACTGTGACATATACATCTTCCAATGCAGAGACTGTTTCTGTAAACAGCACCACCACAAAAGGCAAGACTGCCATGATAAAAGCGCTGTCTACCGGCTCCGCCACAGTTACGGCCACAATCCGCAAGGGAAAGAAGCTGATCCGCAAGTTAAAATGCCGCGTCAAAGTATCACCTGTCGCTTTTAGCATAAAATTTCCCAAACGTACTGTTCGGATAAATCTTTCAGAACGGTTTCGGCTGGACCCGATCATCAAACCGAATACATCCACGGAACAGCCAATCTTTGAAAGTGATAATCCTTCGGTTGCCACTGTGAGCTGCCATGGTGTAATAACTGCCCTGGCCCTTGGAAGGGCAACGATTACTGCGACCCTGCCTTCTTCGGGGATCACAGCTACCTGTACTGTTGAAGTCCGGATGCCGAAGGAGAACGAAGAAGAAAAGCCATCAAAGACCGAAAAGCCATCAAGTAACGATAAAACGATAAAGTATGAAAAAAATTCATATAAGAATACGAAAGAAAATTAGATTAGGTAATGATTTCACAGCCTGCTATATGAACTTGACCAGACTGTGAAATCTATAAAATCAGATAGGGGGCAGATAAAATAATTATCTGCCCCCTATCTGATTTGCACCCAGTATAGTACATTCTAATTAGTGATAATTGTGGAGAATGGAAGTAATTGGAATGCCCTAACCAATTGAAATGCGAATTTTAAGATTGGCAAAATTCGTGCACTAATAGAAGGTATTCGTGCACAGTATATTGACATGAATCAATAACAAATATAAAATGAATTTTAAAGGCAAAAAGTAGAAAAATCAAGTAGTAACAGCAAATATTTTTGAACAGCAGGATCTTTTGAAAAAAGCGGAGGTGATTAAACAAAATCTTACAATTTTAACTTGGCATGGATTGGAGACCAATGGAAAGTTTGATAAAAATATAAAACTTTCCTTTATCAGCGATGATATGCTTATCTTAGGATGCGATGTAGGCAACGGAACACACTATATGAGGGTAATTGATACCAGAGGGAACTTAGTAAGTCAGTATTCTCATTTAACAATGATTCAGAAGATTTCCAAGGCGCAAAGGAATGGGCAATAAAAATAGCTGTTGAGCATAATAGTCGCCAGATAGTCCTTGGCTTAGAGCCGACCGAACACTACTGGTTCTACCTCACGGCATGGATGATCTCAAATGGAATCAGCGTTATACAGATTATAAGGAGGTAATAAGAAGTGAAAATATTTATTAAGAAAGTTTGGCTTATACTTTTGATGATGGCGCTAGTCGTTGAATTAAATCCGATTCAGGCAAGTGCCACTGTGAATAAACCAAGTGAAAACTGGAATCTTAACCCAAGCAAAGATGGAAGATATAGCGGTCGTGGTAACGCAAAAGGAACAAATTTGTATTCAAACTATAATTTCACAAGTGTTACAAAAATGAGGTTTGAAGTTGTAAATAAGGGAGAAAAAGATATAACTGTAAACATTTATAGAACAGATGCTTATGTAAGTTACTACAGAATTACAGTTGAGGCAAACTCAACGGCTATTTGGAATATGTCTACAAATTCTTCAAAGAAATATTATGTACGTTTTTCTGCTCCCTGTAATTTTACATACACAGTAACAAAAGGATAGTGGGAAAATGATTATTTTTATTCGAGATTATCTTATAGAAAGCTTGTTCCCTTATCATTTAATAGGAATACTTGCATATATTATTTTTCGCGCAATATTTATAAAACGCCGAAAAATAGTATTTGTTTTAAAAAAGGAACTTCTTCTTTTTGCTTTTGCAAGTTATTGTGTTATAATTATATCTGCAACGATAATGCCTCAATGGTGCAGAAGCACAATTGATGGTGTAACTCATATTGAATTTGTCCGAAACGAACCAAATTTTAATTTTATTCCATTTAAGTCTATTTTTTCTTTTTTAGAGTTGACTGGAGAGAACAGTAAAATCAATTTATTTGCTAATGTTTTCCTATTATTTCCCTTTGGACTACTTTTTCCTGTCATATGGCCCACATATAAGAAAAAAACATTGATCTATGGTATAATCATTTCCGTTACAATTGAAATACTGCAGATTATACCCGGGAGAAGCACGGATGTAGATGATGTTATCCTAAATGTTCTGGGATGTAGTATAGGATATGGAATTACCCGCTTGTTTATTAAGGAATAACATGAAAAAGGCTGTCGGCAATTTCCCGGTTCTTTCTGAACTTTGGGTATTCTGTTAAAGGCAGATATGAAAATATCTGCC
>CANRWA010000020.1 GCA_947643415.1 uncultured Clostridia bacterium
AAGAATAAGTCCATAGCCTGTTTTGATTGGCTATAAACTTATTATACGAGGAGGAGTGATTGTAGACAGTGGGAAGTTTGACTGGACAAATGGAAAATTCCCGGATTTAACGGAGCCGGATGAATCTTATCATGGTATTTCATATACGGAAACATACGGCAAGCAGGCATATATTGTAAAGGCAAGGATGCAGCTCATGCGTGATTTTGGTGTTTATCCTGCCGCACATTCCGCATTTTTACTGAATCTTGGTCTGGAAACATTGGCTGTCAGAATGAAGCAGTATTGTGAAAATGCTATGACAGTAGCGAAGTATTTGGAGCAGTCCGACAAAGTGGAAAAAGTAAATTATCCGGGATTAGAGAGCAATGAAAACTATGGATTGGCAAGGAAGTATCTAAGTGGGTGCAGCGGTGTTATTTCTTTTGTTATCAAAGGCGGAAAAGAAGCGGCGGTAAAGTTTATGAATAAGCTACAGCTTGCATCAAATGAAGTTCATGTTTCCGATATACGAACCTGTGTATTGCACCCGGCAAGTGAAACGCATCGGCAGTTGACGGATGAACAGTTGGTGGCTGCGGGGATTGAGCAGGGATTGGTTCGCCTATCTGTTGGCTTGGAAAATGTGGAGGACATTATTGCAGATTTGGAACAGGCATTTTCAGGACTGTGAAATTAAGATATTGAAGTTTTTATATTTTTGAAAGGAAGAGTAGAGAGATGATATTGCATAATATTTATTTTAGCGCAAAGGGCACAACAGAGATGTGTGCAGGCTGTATCGGTCAGGGGTTAAATCTGCAAATGAAACCATATAACTGGTTTGAGAAACCGTGCAATGAGTTGTTGGAAATTTCCAGCGAAGATGTATTGCTGTTCAGTATGCCTGTGTATGGTGGATTTATTCCGCAGTCATGCGCTAAAATGGCAAAAAATTTGAAGGGCAACAATACTCTAGCTATTATTGCCGCAGTATATGGAAATTGACATTATGATAATGCTTTATTGCAGATGAAAGATATTTTAACCGAGCAGGGATTTTATGTAATAGCGGCAGGGGCATTTATAGCGGAACATTCTGTTTTCCCGTCTGTGGCATCAGGACGCCCGGATGACAAAGATAAAGCAGCGATGAAAGCGTTTGCTGTAAAGTGCTGTCAGCTTTTGAGTGTTCGCAGTTTGAAAAATTATAAAGAAATCAGCTTGCCGGGAACGCAAGGATATGATGGGTTCTCTTATGAGGGAGTACCTTTCAAGCCGAATGGTGATAATAAGTGTGTTGCCTGTGGGGCATGTAGAAGAGTTTGTCCTCAGAATGCAATTAGTGAAGAAAATTTTAGAAGGACAGATAACGAATTGTGTATTGCCTGTGGTGCCTGTATAAAAGTGTGTCCCGTTGGAGCAAGAAATTATCACTGTGAGGCTTATGAGGAAGTCAAAAAAGATTTTGAAAAAATGTGTTCAGAATACAGAGTGCCGGAGTTGTTTTATATAGAGGAGGCAGAATAATGAAAAAATCCCCTTGGCTACTCCTACCATGCATACGGAGGAGCAACAGTATATTCAGAAAGCGTTTGAAACGAACTGGATTTCACCGTTAGGACCGAATGTAGATGAATTTGAGAATAAAGTGTCTACTATAAGGGGAGCATATCATAGTGGATGGTTCCGCAAAGGTATCTAGAAAAATGTGAGGATATTCGTCATATCATAGGAAACAAGGAAATCTATGATTTGCGGAAAGAAACCATAGAGCGGATTTTCGGAACAGCAAAAGAACAACATGGTTTTCGATATACACATTACAGAGGGAAAGCACGAATGGAAATGAAAGTCGGGCTTACATACGCATGCATGAATTTAAAGAAACTGGCCAAAATCCTGGCGAAAAAAGAACAAAAATCATATGATATGTTGCACTATTTAATAAAAGTAACGGAAAATTTTATTCATACAGAAAAGTGGTGCTGGAGTTAAACCCCAGCACCAACTTTGTCTACAGTCTGAATGGTTCTGTAGAAACATGGAATCAATATCTAAAATTATCATCTGAATCTGTTTATTTTGTTTTCCTATTATATATAATGTCCTATTGTGTGATATAATTATTGTATCATACAAGAGGGTATATTTCTTTAGTTTGTCAACAGATCCAAAGTTTCACAGGATCTTTATTTAGCAGGCGGCCTGGAGTCTGGGAATCGTCGTTTAGTTAGTCCTCATTTTCTTTGATTTCCCCACATACGATCTTGACACCGGAATTACCAGAGGGCTGAGTCTTAAAATCATCGGGCATATCGTGGATTACCAGTGTCCTGCCGACAATTTCTTCTGGGAAAAACCTTTCTGTATAGAAGATAGAGAGGGCATAGCCTCGGTTTCCGAAAAGAGGAGGTAAATCGCCGGAGTGTTCCGGGTGGGGGCAGCCCTCAGGATTAAAGTGTGAGCCTGTGTCTGCAAAAGGCTCATCCTTTGTGCCAGTGCAAGTGCGTCCTTCGTGGATATGAAATCCAAAGACGCGTTCTGCACAGGATTCTTCAGAAAACGGAAGGCCGCTTATTTCTACTAGCATTAGAGTTCCGCTCCAGAGCGGATACAGGTAAGCAGCGCCTGATACTTCCGGATATGCATTGCTCCCATAAAGGAAAGCGTATGCTTCCGGAGTGGTGGTGCGGAGCAGTTCGGCGGCTTCATTCAGTTCTTTTCTCATTTGTTATCACATCCATCATTGCAGGTGCAGAATGCCGGTTTGTCAAAGGAAGGGTTGTAAGCATAGAAGTTCTTGCTGTTCAGTTCTTCTTGGACGGTGGACAGGGCTTCACCGAAACGCTGGAAATGTACAACCTCACGTGCACGTAGGAAGCGAATCGGGTCAGCTACTTCAGGGGTATTTTTCACTACGCGCAGGATGTTGTCGTAAGTGCTGCGGGCTTTTTGCTCTGCGGCAAGGTCTTCGAATAAGTCTGTAATAGGATCGCCTTTTGACTGAAATTCACAGGAGTTTACCGGAATTCCTGCGGCAGACTGAGGCCATACAGCGACGGTGTGGTCAATATAATACGGACCAAGGCCGGAATTCTCGATTTCCTCCATCGACAGGTTGCGGGTAAGCTGATGAACGATGGTGGAAACGATTTCGAGATGTGCCAGTTCTTCTGTACCAATATCATTCAACAGTCCCATTGCCTTCCGATTCGGCATTGTAAATCTCTGAGAGAGATAACGAAGGGAGGCGTTAATTTCACCGTCTGGACCACCATACTGACTCATAATAAATTGTGCCAGTTTTGCATTGGGTGTTGTGATGTTTACCGGATATTGAAGTCTTTTTTCATAATTCCACATAGTTTAGCAATTCCCTCCTTCCCAAGGCCAGGGCTGTGATATCCATTCCCAGGAATTGCTTTGGGCATCATCAGCCGTATCAATTGTCAGCGGACCATAATGTTTTGCATATTCGCGAAGTGCTTTGTTGCGTTTTTTGACATTTTCTTTGTAGAATTCCATTGCCTTGTTGTCGCAGGGATGGGAGTCTAGATAGAGGGTGACATCGTTGACTGCGAAACTTACTTCATTGATATGCTGCAAAAGCTGTGAACGGGAAGGGCGTGGATGGTTTTCTTCACAGCAGGAAGGCCGCCTTGGAGGTTCTGACTCGCATTTGCAAGGGGCGGGTTTCGGAGGCTCCGATTCGCGTCTGCAGGGTGCAGGTCTTGAAGGTTCTGGTTCGCGTCTGCAAGGCATCGGTTGCGGTTGCTGTGCGCCGCAGCCTGAATTGTTCTGCGGTGGGCGGCACATTGGGCGGTTCTGAGAGTTTGCCATTTGGTTCTGGCAGTTTGAATGATACATACAGCGGTTCATTAGCAGCCCCTCCTTCCACAGAATGGTTTACACAGTTCGGGAAATATGGTTCCGACCTGCAGCGCTTTGCTCAGTTCAAAGGTTTTATGAAAGTTTTTCTGCCTTGGAACATATCCCATTGCGAGCGGTGCATTTTCACAATAGTTTTCCATACAGGAATCCGGGCAGTTGTCATTCCTACATTCTTGCATAAGAAATCCTTTCTATTAAATAGAGTAGTTTTCCATATCATTTTATGAAAAAAAGAATATTTGGTGCAGAAAGGTTATGATATAAGTGTAGGTTTGCCGAACATTTGTCACGCGTATTCTGGATTATGGTATCCTATATCGTCTTGGTTTGGGGAATAGAGACGAGCATATCTGGGAGGAATATGGGAAAAATATTTGGAATCATGACATACAGATGTCACGGTTGTTTTGGTAGAATAGAATCATCAAAAAAAGAAAGGATGGTTTTAGTTATGGAATACGAAATTGTAACACTGGAAGAAAAAATTGCTGTAGGCGTGTCGGCAAGGACGAATAATGCTTCTCCCGATATGGGAGCTGTGATTGGCGGGCTGTGGAACTGCTTTTATAATGAAGGCGTTTACGCTTCCGTACCCGACAAGGCAAATGCAAAGGCGTTGGGGATTTATACAGAGTATGAGGGAGACGAAAAAGCGGATTACACGGCGATGGCTGCCTGTGAAACATCAGCGGAGCCAGAGGGAGAAAACTATGCGGTTTGCCGGATTCCCGCCGGAAAGTATGCGAAATTCGTTATTCACGGAGATATGGTGCAGGCAGTTGGAGCGGCGTGGCAGGAAATCTGGAAAATGAACTTGCCCAGGGCCTTTCAATGTGATTTTGAGGAATACCAGGATGATTGTATGGAAAATGCGGAAATCCATATTTATGTAGGATTGAAAGAGGAGAAAAGCGCAGTTGAATCGAGATGCGGGCTCCTGTGCAGTGCATGCGGGTATCGTGAACAAATGAATTGTGCAGGCTGTGTACATATTGAAAAGCCATTTTGGGGCGACAGCTGCCCGGTGAAAGCTTGTTGTGAAGCAAAACAGCATGAGCATTGCGGGCAATGTAAGGAATTTCCCTGTGATCTGCTGAATGGTTTTGCTTATGATGAAAAACAGGGAGATAACGGGGAACGGATTGAACAATGTAAACGCTGGAGGAATAAGTAATTTATGGCGTCAAAGATTGAATTTGTAGAATTTATGGCAGATCAGCTAAGGGAAGCCGGAACCATTACATATAAGAAAATGTTTGGTGAATATGGGCTTTATTGCAATGGCAAAATTTTTGCGGTAATCTGTGACGATCAGTTTTATATCAAGATTACAGAGACAGGCCAGAAGCTTTGCCCTCATCTGCCGGAAGCGCCGCCGTACAAAGGGGCGAAAAATTATTTTCTCGTTGAAGATGTAGAGAACAGGGAGATGCTGACGAAGCTAGTGGCGGCAACATATGCGGAGCTTCCGGAGCCCAGGCCGAAAAAGCGAAAGAAGGAGTAAAGACATGGCGTTTGATTATAAAAAAGAATATAAAGAATTCTATCTGCCGAAAAGTAAGCCCGTGCTGGTAACGGTTCCGCCTATGAATTTTATTGCTGTCCGTGGAAAAGGAAATCCGAACGAGGAAGGCGGCGCATATAAACAGTCTATCAGTCTGCTTTACGGAATTGCTTTTACCATAAAAATGAGCAAAATGGGAGACCATCGAATCGAAGGGTATTTTGATTTTGTCGTGCCGCCCTTAGAGGGGCTTTGGTGGCAGGAGAACGCGAAAGGAATTGATTATTCGCGCAAAGAGGATTTTCAGTGGATTTCTATGATTCGCCTGCCAGAGTTTGTGACAGAGGAGGAACTTCATTGGGCAGCGACGGAAGCAGCTGTAAAGAAGAAAGTCGATTTCTCGAAAGTGGAATTTCTGTCTTATGATGAGGGCTTGTGTGTGCAGTGTATGCATATGGGTCCGTATGACGATGAACCATCAACAATAGAAGCTATGGATGCGTTTACAAAAGAACAGGGATATCTTTCGGATATAGGAAATTCCCGTTATCATCATGAGATTTATCTGCGCGATGCGCGCAAATGCAGACCGGAGAATCTGAAAACAGTAATCCGGCATCCAGTGAAAGCCGGATAGACAGGTTATTGCGGAGGGAGCGAATCATTGTCTGCCGTATTGACAAACATACCATCGGTATGATAATATCAATGCATACGAATCGTATATTTGGGAGGGAAAATAGTGGCGAGAAATAAGCATCCGGAAGAAACTGTCAATTTAATATTAGATGTTGCCTTTCGCCTGTTTATGGAGAAAGGATATGAGAATACTTCCATTCAGGATATCATTCATGGCTTAGGCGGGCTTAGCAAAGGCGCGATTTATCATCACTTTAAGTCAAAAGAAGATATTTTAGTTGCTGTTACGAGTAGAATGACGGAAGAGTCAAACCGAATGCTTGCAGCTATCCGTGACTGCTCCGGACTTAGCGGAAAAGAAAAGTTGAAAACTATTTTTAAAGCATCCATTGACAGACCAGTGCAGGATGACATATTTACAGTAGCTCCTAATTTTGGCAATAATCCGAAGCTTCTTGTCAGTCTTTTGCAGGATACGATAGAAGAAGTAGCGCCAAATTATATTTTGCCGATTATCAAACAGGGTATTTCAGACGGTTCTATTAAGACCGATTACCCGGAACAATTGGCGGAATTGATTATCCTTGCGGCAAATGTTTGGATAAATCCTATGATATTTGGTGACTCTGAGGAAGAGTCTTATCGTAAGTTTATGGTGTTTAGCCAGATGCTGCAAGGATTTGGATTAGATATTGTGGATCATGAAATGCTGGAAAGGCTGCGGGAGCTGACAGCTATATATCAGAAGAACAGGTGAAATTCTGCCCTGCAAAATGGGCAGAAAATTTTTAAAGAAATACATACCAACATGCGGTATTAAAAAAGGAGTAAAGAATGAATAAAAAATTATTTTCAAAAAATTTTATGATGGTTGTTATTGGACAGATTATCTCATTGTTTGGGAACGCGGCATTAAGGTTTGCGCTGCCGCTGTATTTATTAAATCTGACAGGTTCATCGGCGCTTTACGGAACCGTTACGGCGTGCGCTTTTCTTCCGGCCATCCTGCTGTCGCCGGTAGGCGGTATTGTGGCGGACAGGGTAAATAAGAGAAATGTTATGGTAGTATTGGATTTCTTTACAGCCGCAGTTATCCTGTTATTTTTGCTGTTTATGAATAGCGCAAACCTTATTATCCTTTTGACGGTTACGTTGATGCTCCTATATGGGATTGCAGGGGCATATCAGCCGTCTGTGCAGGCGAGCATACCTGCGCTGGTAAACCAGGAACATTTCATGGCGGCAAATTCTGTTATCAACACGATAAGTTCTTTTGCCTCCTTCATGGGACCGGTTCTTGGAGGGGTTTTGTATAGTGCATACGGGTTGAAAACGGTATTATGGGTATGCACGGTATGTTTTGTGGTATCTGCAGTTATGGAGATTTTTATTAAAATACCATTTCATAAACGGGATTCAGACGGAAGCATATGGAGAGTGGTGAAAGCTGATTTTAAAGAAAGTATCCGGTTTATTTGGAAAGATAAGCCTGTGATTGGAAAATCGCTTCTGGTAATCTGCAGAATCAATCTATTTTTGTCTGCAATGATTCTTGTAGCGCTGCCATACCTTATAACAGAGGTGTTAAATTTAGGGGCGGCAGAAGCAAACAGGCTTTATGGTTTTGCGAATGGTGCGTTGGCGGCAGGCGGATTGGCAGGGGGCATTTGCGCAGGCATTTTTGCAAACAAATTATCGATTCAGAAATCCGGCAATTTGATCATAGCCAGCGCTGTTTGCGTATTTCCTATGGGCGCTGCGCTGATCTTATGCTCATCCGGAATGATAAACTATTTTGTGATTACGATATGCTGTTTTCTTATTATGGCATTTTCAACAATTTTTACCGTACAGATGATGTCTTTTATTCAGGCGGAAACTCCGCAAAGTTTCATTGGGAAGGTGATTGCCGTCATCCTTACCATTGCCATGTGTGCGCAGCCGTTAGGCAATGCACTCTATGGCATCCTGTTTGAAATCTGCAAAGGATTTGAATATGTGGTTGTCCTGTTTTCAGGTGTAGCGTCACTACTGACTGCTGTCAGCGCCAGAAATATTTACAAAGATTTTTAAAATGGACTTTGAAACATTACATGTATCTGTCGCCGTTTTATGGTATACTAATTCTATAAATGATGAGGAGGGATTTCTTATGAAGCTTGACCGAATGATTGGAATCCTGTCGATTCTGCTGCAGAAGGAGAAGGTGACTGCTCCTTATCTTGCAAAGAAGTTTGAGGTTTCCCGCCGTACGATTAACCGGGATATTGAAGCGCTTTGCATGGCAGGAATTCCGCTGGTGACAGAACCGGGAAAAAACGGCGGTGTTTCGATTATGGAAGGGTATAAAATAGACCGTACCTTACTCAGTACATCGGATATGCAGGCTATTTTAGCGGGGCTCCGCAGCCTGGACAGTGTGAGCGGAACCAACCGCTATGCACAGTTGATGGAGAAGCTGTCGGCAGGAGCTTCTAACTTGCTTGCAGGGGACATGCACATTTTCATCGATCTTTCTTCCTGGTACAGAGATTCGTTATCTCCCAAAATTGAATTGCTGCATGACGCAATCCTTTCAGGACATAAAGTTTCCTTTGCTTATTTTGCGCCAAGGGGGGAGTCGCGGCGGATTGTCGAACCGTATCATTTGATTTTCCAGTGGTCGAGCTGGTATCTGTGGGGATGGTGCGGATGCAGAGAAGATTTCCGGCTCTTTAAGCTAGTGCGGATGACAGAGCTGCAAGTAGGCGAAGCCTTTGAAAAGCGGGCAGTTCCGCTTCCGGATCTTTCATCTGAACGGGTGTTTCCGCATCTGTATCAGGTGAAAGCGAAAATCCAGCCGGAATATAAATGGAGGCTCATCGAAGAATATGGTCCGGAAAGCTTTGCTGTTCAGCCGGATGGAACGCTGCTTTTTTCTTTTGGGTTTACGGATAAGGACACCGTTGTGAGATGGATTGCCTCTTTTGGGGATGGCGCGGAGCTTTTGGAGCCGGAAGAACTCCGAAAAGATGTAGCAGCATTCGCGGAAGGAATCAAGGGGAAATATGCGGGTAACAGTTCAGCCCAGGACTTTGCACTTGCTGCAAAGTACGTGAAATAGCATTGCGGTTGAGGGGCATCAAGCTACCACGAAGTGGTTTTGCATGGCTTGATGCCAGTAACAGGAAGCCGAAGGCTGAACTGTTACATATGCGGAAGTAAAAAATAGCCTGTTACTTGACAATATGTCAAAATGGACATATTCTGAAAAGCAGAGGGGATGAATTTTATGAATAAAAATAAGATTTACCACGGGAGTAATGTAATAGTAGAAAGACCTCGAATTATGATTCATGGACACTATAAAGATTTTGGATATGGTTTTTACTGTACAAAATTGGAAAAGCAGGCAAAACGGTGGGCATTAACGAAGCGGTGGGAATCTATTGTAAACAGCTATCTTTATATACAGGATGATAAATTTGAAGATGCGCAGTTTTGAGTACATGACGGAAGATTGGCTGCAGTTTGTTATTGATTGCAGAAGAGGCATAGAGCATCAATATGATATCGTGGAAGGCCCGATGGCCGATGACCAAATATGGGAATTTGCTTTTTATATGCCATATGATTGAGCGGATTGCAAGGAAATTACATCAGAAAAATCAATATGTGGTGAATACCATTGGGAAAGATGCAATGTATCATTTGATTAGTGTTGCGAACGTGCTTCATGCGGAAAATCCGTTGGATGTTGAAGATAAATGGGTAAAGTCTATCAAAGATTGATCCGGGATACGGCATTGCAGGGTGAGGATTATGTAGAAGGGATTTTCAGGTTTTACAATCACGAAATATGCAATGTCATAGATAACTATAATTGTAGTGCATATTTCGAGCCGTCTTATGTAATTGCACGGGCGTATCAGATGGGGGGATTTTAGTGAAGTAACGCCATGAATATATTTTTATGAAAAGGTGTCTGAGAATTTTGAACTCAGGCATTTTTTAGTGTTTCATATGAGAATACAAGGTGGAGTTAGAAATTCGCAAAAAGAGTTTTGTTGTCAGAAAACGCATTTAATAAATAGTACTTAATAGGATTGATTTTACATATAAATATAATTTTTCTTGATAGATTTAGATAAACGAAGTATACTAAATAAATAAAGATAATGGGATGATTTCGGAGAGCGGGAGAGTAAAATGGTGAAAATTTATTTGCTTCCGGCAGATGAAGGGAACTTTATCTGGCTTAGGTATGGAAAAGGTGAAAAATATGCCAATATTATTGTAGATGGCGGTACAAAAAGCAGTGGGAAAGAATATGCAGAAGTTATTGAAAATATTGCGGAGCGTGGCGAAAAAGTGGAAGCGCTTGTTTTGCCCCATATTGATTATGATCTCAAACTTCGCACTTTAATAAGTGCCTATGCACCTTGAAAATTCAATAAAAACTGGCAATAAAATAGCATGAAACCGTCTGGTTTGGTATAATTGACAGGCATTTCGAATGCTGCTTCAAATGTTCCGAACCATACTTAACAACAATACAAAGCTGTCCAACGATAAAATCGACGAACGGGTTAATACATTTATGAATACATTACCTGCTTTGCTGAAAGCGCAGCTTCAAGCAGCATAACAGCAGACTTTTGACAACTGAATAACTGCCAGGTATTGAATTTTCAAGGTGCATAGGCAAAATCTATGTGCGAAGTTTGAGTTATTAATATGAATGACTATCTGGTTACCAATCAGTTGGCAGATATTATACTCATAGGATTCTTGTATATATGGTTTTAATTCCTCAAAGGTCTGTTCAGAGGGGTTCAATGCATATATCCATGCCATCCATGCGTAGACGGGATGGGGGACTATCTACAGTTTACTCTTTATCTGCTAAATCAACGCATCATTCCGCAATGTTTCATTCAAGTCACACTGCAAAAGACGCTTTCCTCCAATATAATAAGCAAGCGCAACAAACGATACAATCGCAGCCGCAAATATCAAAATAGGCAGAATCGGGGCTTCTGACCAGAATACCATCGGCTCTAAATAGCTTGCTGTTACGGCAAATTGCACAAACAATACGGTAAGCGGTAATGTAATCAAAAGTGGTTTCCCTGCTATCACAAACGCTTCAATACAGAACATTTTCCTCATTTCCTGCGGTGTCAAGCCAATGGACATATATTGGGCAAATTCCCGTTTCCTTTGACGGAGAAACCCTAACGTATTTGAAAAGACATTCGCAATTCCAATCACAGCGAGCAATACACAAAAAGCTCCCAAAATCATTACCATGCCTTGGATTAAACTGTCATTAGACAATCTTTCCTGTACTCGGTTTTCACTTTCAATTTCATACTGCTCCGATACAAGCCGCACGACTTCCTGTTCCAGAGCGTTTAAGTCCGTAAGATTTGCAGTTTGGTTTGAAAGAATACGGATATAACTGTCGGATTCAGCTTCACATACCTCTCCCAAAGTTTTATTCCACATGGTAAGCGGGATAAAATGTACAAGGGCATAATTATCATATTCTTCCCTCAACGTGGGGGATTTCTGTGTATAAGATAAAACAGGGATTTTTACGGTTTTGTCATTTTTATAAAGTATTGTATTCTGGTTATCCTCCCTTACAAATGGAACATATTCTTTATAGCGGAAATTGCTGTTTCTGCTATCCCAAATCTGATTTAATACGATTGCGCCATCAAGACTTGGCGTAATCCCAATCTGTGAACAGAAGTTTAAAAAGCTTGTGTCATCCAAAACAACAATCGGAGCAGATACTTGAAACTGCCCATTTTCATTGGGTGTTCCCGCAACTGATTCAAGTCCGCCAAGTGATGACAGTTCATCGCTCTGTAATCCCTCTGGCAGAAACGTCAAAGCTTTGGCCTTTTGATATACCGTGGCATCTTGTATCCCCGTAATATCCCGCAATTCATCTGTTAAGCCAAAATCTGTTAATTCCGTGTCCTTTAAAGTTATCATGATATCCCACACATCCTGATATCGTTCAAAATAAGTATATCTGGTACTGATATCTGCAAGGGTAGTAAAGCAGAGCATGATAGAAAAACCCAGAAAAGACAGCAATAATGACAATGTGGATATCCGTAAATGTTTCTTTTGAGCTTTTAATGCGTTTCCTGCAAGTTCCCCTTTCATGCCAAAAATGCAAGATAAAAACCGAGAATGTTTCTTTTTCTTTAACAATAAACCGCTTGTATTTCTGATTGCTTCCAGAGGCGTCATCCTGCTCAGTTTTCTTGCAGGAATCCACGCAGAAAAAATTACGGTTAAGAACGAAATGAGAACCGTAAGCGCAAATATGGACGGATGATACTGAAAAACAGCTTCGTGGCGTCCAGATACATCCGAAGCAAAAAAATTGACTGCTTTTATAATCCCATAGCTTATTAAAATCCCAGACATACTTCCAATTAGCATTGGCAGTATGCTTAAAACCATCGCTTCCTGCAACAGACAGGTTCTAATTTGCCTTGGTGTAGCCCCAATACTCGAAAATATACCAAATTGATGGATTCTGGCATTCATGGATAATTCAAAAGAGCCTCGGATAATTAAGATTAACGACACTGCCATAATAATCAGTATCACCACATACAGTGTCAAAAGCATTGGCGGCGCCTCATCCTCTGGGTCGTGTATAAAATAGCGGGACAGGAGCAATGAGTTATATTGGATGGAATCTTCATTTAGCCCAAGCTGTGCTGAAATTAACGGCATATCGCGATAAATCGTTCTGGCATTCTTAAAATAAACATCCGCCACTATTTTTCCTTTTTGGGATAATTCCTCGTTGACGACTGCTTTTTCTACATTCGCAAATTGACATACCATAGATAAATCATCGGAACCTAATGCTTCACAAACAATGCGCCCCTGCCAGTCGCCCTCCTCCAATATGATTTGTTCCACATCATATGCCCAAAAATTGTAAGCTATGCTGCATAACAGCGACAAAAACATGGTGGCAACAAGAGCAGCCGCCATAATTGATATACTGGATGCACGGTTATTTTTAATATAGCTTTTCGAGTAGTCTTTCCACATGCTGCTCACCTCCGTTTCTCCACAGGGATACCTCTATGCCTCTCGGCAGTATCAATGAAATGGTCGCTGACAATTTGCCCGTCTTCGATGGTCACAATTCGGTCGGTTTCCAATGCAATTTTTTCATCATGGGTAATAAGGAGTATTGTCTGTTTTAAATTTCGGTTTGACAGCTTTAAGAGGTCAATTATTTCCTTTGAATTTTTTTGGTCAAGGTTTCCTGTCGGTTCATCAGCAAAAAGGATGGCAGGGCGGTAAATCAAAGACCTTGCGATTGCAACCCGTTGCTGCTGTCCTCCAGATAGCTGGCTTGGCAGGCTTTCCAGTTTGTCCTCTATCCCCAATATCTTTACAATCATTTTAAAGTAATCCAAATCTGGCTTTCTTTTGTCAAGCAGCATAGGCATAAGGATATTTTTTTCTGCTGTAAGAGTGGGAATCAGATTGTAAAACTGGTAAACCAATCCAACCTTTCTCCTTCTGAAGATAGCGGCATCTGTAGCATTTAGTCCGCTAAGGTCAACACCGTCTATTGTTACAGTGCCTTTTGTCGGCTTGTCCACGCTGCCCAAAATATGCAGGAGCGTTGATTTTCCAGAGCCAGATGCCCCAATAATTGCGACAAATTCGCCTTTTTCAATAGATAGGCTGATTCCATTTAAAGCAGTAACTTGATTATCGCCTTTCCCAAATACTTTTTCGATACCATTACATCTTAGTATTTCCATGTTGTCAAATCCTCCTGTTTGTTATTTCCTTATTACTGGCGTGTTCCTCACGCCATAAAGGTATACCCTTGCGGTATTTCCTCATTGTTGGCGCGGCCCTTACGCCATAGAGGTATACCCTTGCGGTATTTTCTATACCTTGATATAAATCTTTCTATTATTCCCGCGAGCAATGAGGAAAATAGCCATGTTTACATGGTTATTTGACGAATGCCGCGAGGGTCAAAAACCCTGTTGCTTGCAACATGGTTTTTGATTTGAGATTTCTCAAAGTATTTTTATTATAACAAATGAAAGTGACATCTCAGTGACTACGCCCCAAACATACCATATTTTATGTGCTTCGCATTATTTTCACGAAATATAAAAACGAACTTCATAACAAGCCCCGCCATTCGGAAGATTGAATGCACGGATAATTCCGTTCTGCATTTCTATAATTGCTTTTGAAAGGGAAAGACCTATCCCGATTCCAGTATTTTTTGTGTTTTCACCACGATAGAACCGCTCAAACAGATGGGGTAAATCCTCTCTTGCAAATCCCTCCCCCTCGTCCCATATCCGTATCTGCACATAAAGCGGATTTTTTTCATAGGAACAATGGACAGCAGTGCCTGTTCCTGTTGCTTCCATACAGTTTTTCATCAAATTCATGACCGCTTCCATCGTCCAGTTTAAATCCACATTGATATTCATCTCATCCATTTCTGGAATATCAATCAGAACGCCCTTCTGCATGAACAATTCATATAAATTGTCCGATGCCAGAGAAAGGATTGTAAAAACATCTGTCGGTTTCCTGTCAAATGCAAGCGTTCCCGCATCAATGCGGGACAATAGCAATAACGCCTCTTCTAAATGCATGAGCCTGTTTATCTGCCGTTCTATATCCTTGATATTGGCGTGCATTTTACACGCCATAGAGGTATGCCCTTGTGGCGTTTCTGCGGTACGAATATCGCCCAAATGTTCTTTCGCCATCTGGACAGTTAAGGAAATAGACGTAATCGGCGTTTTAAGCTGATGGGCAATATTAGAAAGATTTTCTGCAAAATTGTTTCGTGCTGTTAAGGCTTCTTCCTTTGTCTGGTAAAGTTCCGTTACCGTTTTATATATTTCATCTTGCAGTTTTGAAAACTCATCATCCGAAGATTCCAAAACCAATCCCTGAACGCCTGTATTTATTTTTTCCAAATATTCCGTCAATGCTTGGATACGGGTCTCCGATTTCCTATACCAATACCAGAAAGAGAAAAGGAACAGTATGCCGCCTGCCAAAAAACCGAAAACGGCAATCCAAAGGACTGTCGTGCCCGTAATCCCTAAATTCGCTGGATAATAACCAAAGTTTGATATTACATGATTATCAAACTTGTTTGATAATATATTTTCGCCTGTCATATGAAAATCCTGTGTTTTCAATAATTCCAAAACAGCCTGTCGGGAATCTGGATTATTTTCAATCATGCTGTCACAAAATCCTCCCAATATATGAAAACACACATGGCGATAGTAAAGAGTAAGAAGGTATGTAGTCATTGCCGCTACAATCAGACTGACTGACAACACGAACAGAACCGTTATTTTTATATTTGATTTTTTGCTCATACCTCATCCTCCATACGGTAGCCAAAGCTCCGTATTGTTTTTAAACATGGCGGATGATGGAGTTTTTCTCTAATCCGTTTCATTGTCACGGTCAACGTATTGTCATTGACATAATTCCCATTATTGTCCCAGATTTGAGTCAGCAGCCGTTCTCTTGTGACGGTTTTCCCCTTATTTTCCATTAAAAGCTGCAAAAGCTGGTATTCTGCTTGGCTGACAGTAATTTCTTCTTCGCCACAAAATACAGCCGTTTTGTTTTTGTCAATCGAAATAGAACCGCAGGAAAGATACTGGCTCTGCACATTTCCTGCCCTGCGCAGCAATGCGTGGATGCGGGAATACAGAACTTCCAGTTCAAAAGGTTTTGTTACATAATCATCTGCCCCATATTCAAAACCAGAAACAATATCACAAGTGTCATCTCGGACAGTCAGAAAAATGACTGGGAGTTCTTTCCATCTTGAGCGTATCCATCTGCAAAAGCTGTTTCCCTCGCCGTCTGGCATATTCCAGTCAATCAGCGCAATGCTTGGAATATGGTGTTCCAATGCTTTCTTTCCACTTTCCAATGTTCCAAATATAGAAACGGCATACCCTTTCTGGCTCAAATATTCTTTTACAGCCATCGCAATACATTCATCATCTTCAATATAATAGATTTCTATCATTTTCCCATCTCCTAGTAATTTTTCCGGCGCATATCCGCTGGTTTTTCTGTGTACCGTGGGATAAGCCATACGCGGGTTAGGTGGATAACACCCTCAATACGGTTTGCCTTGCACAATTTCTGAACTTGCCGTTCGGATATCCCCCATAATTTTGCGGTTTCCTGCACTGTCATGTAATCGAACATAAGATACCTCCCAAAATCAACTAAAAGTATTCTTTATTATAGTCGGTTAAACGAACTAAAGCAAGCTCTCGCTGTTCCGTTATGCCCTGAACCTGTTCATGACCTCTATAAGTCGTTCAAAGCATTCCTATGCCTGTCTGTCAATATCGGCAAGGTAAGTGTTTAACTTGTTGCTTGTGAGAAGATTTATATATGTAACCCTGCGGTACTGCTTCAGATAATCCAGATGCCGCTGTCCCCATATACCTATTGGCTGTCCCTCTTCAATGGATACAGTTAAGCATGGAATTAGACAGTCACCTTGTCTTACATATTTGCCGCCTAACTTCTCAAAAATTGTCTTTGATATTTTATAGTTCCGCCGTATGATTTGAATTTGCCTACAATATGAGCTGAAATTCTATCTGGGGGATGAACTGACAGAATGCATACTGAACATCTGCTGGGGAAAACTCTGTTTCTTCATATAAAACAGTGCTGCATTCGGATCAGGGATCGGTATATGCATCAAAAAATTACAATGACCTGCGTGGAACATGCGGGATCATACACTCTATGTCACGCGCCGGAACGCCGACAGACAATGCAGCAATGGAATCCATCAACGGATGGATAAAATCAGAACTGTTTACGGATTTTCATCTACAGGGAGAAAATGTCAAAGAAGAAATGGCGGCGTATATAAAATTTTTCAACGAGGAACGGCCCGCATACTCGCTGGGGTATCTAACGCCCAAACAGTATAGAGAAGCATATGCAGCTGTAAAATACTTATAGATTGTATGTCAAAAAATACAATTTAAGTGTCCGATTTTTGTTGAGCAGTGCACGGGGATGCCAGGTATGCCCGAAGCCGCCTCAGTGATTTTAAGGGCGGCGGCACGCAGGCGCAGGGGCTGCTTTTTGTACATGTGCGTATATATCCAGAGCCACCATAAGGTGAATTCCAATCAGTAAAGCTGCAGGAGGCCACTCTGTATGGAGCGGCCTTCTTTGCCGTATACTTAAAATATGTACTTCACATGTGGGACGTGGTATAATCAGACAAATGATTTGGCAAATAGATGGATAAAAATGCAGCTTGTACTGAATAGTAGATAAAATGTTGAAAATTGTGGCGTAATTTGAAGACCAGAAATGGGAGGTGGGCAGAATACGAGATACTATTTTAGTTGTAGATGATGAGGAGGATATCGTTTCCACTCTTGCGGACTACTTTATGTACAACAACTATGACGTAATGACGGCGACAAATGGGATGGAAGCGATTGAAAAGGCAGGAAAACAGCCGGATCTCATTTTGTTGGATATTAATATGCCCGATGTGGACGGTCTGGAGGTTTGTGCCCGGATACGGGATTTTGTCAGCTGCCCGATTCTGTTCCTGACTGCCAGAGTGGAGGACAGTGATAAGGTCAAAGGCTTCGGTATGGGCGGGGATGATTACATTGTAAAGCCCTTTTCATTGGACGAGCTTGGTGCAAGGGTTGCCGCACACATCAGACGGGAACGCCGCAGAGGGGGGACTCCCAAGGTGCAGCTTGCCGATAAGCTGGCGATTGATTACACAGAAAGACGATTGTTCTATGACGGCGAGGAAATTCCTTTTGCAAAGAAGGAGTTTGATATTATAGAGCTTCTGTCCGGTCATCCGGGGCAGATTTTTAGCAAAGAGCGGATCTATGAACTTGTCTGGGGTTATGACAGCGAAGGAGAATCTTCCGTGGTAGCCGAACATATCCGCAGAATTCGTGCGAAACTTGCGGCCGTGGGTATAAAACCGTATGTGGAAACGGTTTGGGGAGTGGGGTACAAATGGGCAAGATAAAGGAATTTTTCAAAAGAAAGTCGATCAAAACGGCTTTTACTACATCCATGCTCGTCTGTATCATCTCTGCCCTGCTGCTGTCTCTGTCCCTATCAAGCATTTGTCAGTGGGGGCAGTCCAGATACTATAAGAAATATCAGGTTCAATTTGGCGTATCCGATCCTGAAATAGTGATTGGATTTGATAAGAAAGATGATGAGCAGAAAGGAAGCATATCCTATCAGACGCCGCTGAATTTAATGGACCATTTTACGCCAACAGACTGGACCGTATATAATATTCTTGGCTTTTTGAGTATCGGCGTATATCCCATTTGCTTCATTTTCTGTATTGTCGCCACCAGTATTTTATTCTACAAACGACATATGCAGAAACCTCTAGCCATACTGGATCATGCCGCCAGCCAGATTGCCGATAACAACTTAGATTTCAAAATTGCTTACGATAAAGAGGATGAGCTGGGAAAGCTGTGCGTTTCCTTTGAGAAGATGCGGCAGGCATTACAGGAAAGCAATGAGGAAATGTGGCGGCAGATGGAGGAACGCAAACGACTGAATGCAGCGTTCTCTCATGATTTGCGGACACCGCTGACGGTTCTGAAGGGACAAAGTGAACTTTTGAGGCAATATGCGCCCAAAATGACCGCTGAAAAAGTGAGTGATGCCTCAGAGATGATGCATCGGCATATCGTAAGGCTGGAAGAGTATGCGCAGACGATGGGAGAACTGCAGCGGCTGGAGGATATTGAAATTGTCCGGCAGCCTGTAACTATGGATGCGCTTTGCAGGCAATTAGAGGAAACGGGAGAGGCTGTATGGGATGAGAAAAGATTTTCCTATGAAGTTATAGGTAATAGGAATTCTGATTTGGATATAGACATGGCTATTGTAATGCGGGTATATGAAAATCTCCTTGCCAATGCAGTACGGTTTGCAAAGGAAAAGATTAAGGTATCGGCAGAGTCACAGGATGGGTATTTGTACCTGACTGTTTCCGATGATGGAACCGGGTTTGCGGAAAAAGATTTGGAGAATGCCACAAAGCCGTTTTATAAAACGGTGCGGGAAACAGATAACGAGCATTTCGGTATGGGGCTGAATATTTGCAAGATCCTTTGTGAGAAACATGGAGGATATATCCGGCTGAGCAACCGGAACGGGGCGGTTGTTACTGTGGCGTTCAGGCAGTGATAGGATATGTTTAAATAATTTATCAGTATTTTAGCAGGCAGTCATCCGCTATTGGGGCTGCCTGTTTTGCATATAATACGGCAATTTATTCCACAAAATATTTTTGGCGAGTAGACAAAAAGTTGAAAATTTCCTTTTACCCTATACCTGTCAGATGGGAAACCCATCGGAAGAAAGGAGCTTTTTCAGATGAATAATTCTATAGAAATCAAAGGGCTGAATAAATTTTATGGAAAGAAGCAGGCGCTTTTTGATGTGAATCTTTCTATCCAACAGGGCATGTTCGGTCTGCTGGGACGCAACGGGGCGGGCAAGACCACCCTGATGAAGACACTGGCAACACTGCTGCAAAAGAAAAATGGAGTAATTACCGTGTGCGGCGTTCCCATAGAAAACGCCAAAGAGATCCGCAGGATTATCGGGTATCTGCCACAGGAGTTTTCCATGTACCCATCCATGAAGGTGGGGGAAGCCATGAAATACCTGGCAATCCTGTCAGGACTCAGTGGCTCTCAACGAAAAGAACGGATTGACGCACTCCTTAAAAAAGTGAATCTGACAGAGCACCGGGATAAAAAGGTGAAGGCGCTTTCCGGAGGCATGAAGCGGCGTCTTGGGATTGCCCAGGCGCTGCTCAACAACCCCAAGGTACTGATTGTTGACGAACCTACCGCCGGGCTGGATCCGGAGGAGCGTGTCCGATTTAGAAACCTGCTGTCTGAGATTGCAGAGGATAAAATTGTGATTTTGTCCACCCACATTGTAGGGGATATTGAGGCCACCTGCGAGGATATCGCCATCATCAATGAGGGCCGGGTCATCTACAATGGCACGGTGGATGCGCTTTTGCAGGAAGCAGAAGGCAGAGTGTTTACCATGACCGCTTCTAAGCGGGAGCTTCCAGAGCTTAAAAGGCAGCTTTCCATCACCAGTATGCACACCCAGGGAAACAAGGTTCATATCCGCTTTATTGCAGACAACTTGATGCAGGGCGCCAAGACGTGCGAGCCGAATATTGAGGACGCGTATATGCTGTATCTGCATACCAGCGGCGTTCGTGAGATTTTGGGTGAAATTGGGGGTGAGTGGTAATGCTGTTGTTGCAGGAAATCAAAAAGATTGTAAAATCCATTCCCTACATGATTTTTGTTGCAGCTGTTGTGATTGGTCTGTTCTCTCAGGGGGTATTCCGCTTTCAAGACGATCTCCTTGAGGAGCCACAGCCGGGCGGCAGCTACGGATATAAACATGAGGAAATAGCGGAACAGATTATGCCGGCCGCACTGAGAGATTTGTTGACGGAGTTTAGCAATAATAACTATACCACCTATCCCATCGGATTTATCAAGCATGTAAAGCTTAGCGAAAGCAAGCAGGAAAAAATGGCCGAAATCCTTTCTGGGATTACAGGGAACGATAAGGATAGAATCTTACAGGAAGCAGCCGGGATTACACCCGGTGCTTCCGGCAATTATACCTTCCAGATCGGCGGGGATGGGATGCAGCAGGACGGGAATGGTGGCTTTACCATCGGATCAGATGAGAAACAGCAGAACAGCCCGGAAAAAATGGCATTCGCAGTCCGTGATGACATGGATTATGCCCGATTCAAGGAACTGATGGGACAGGCGGATGATCTTCTGGGCGGAGGTTCCAATTACGCGGTGGATTCTCTGATTGGGTACGGAACGGTTCCGCTGACCTATGAAGAGGCAAAAGAACGGTATGACCTTGCGATCAGTTCTGATAAAGTGACCGGCGGTTATGCCCGCCTGTTCTCGGACTATGCAGGTGTTATGGTGCTGTCAATCCTGCCGGTATTTCTGGCGGTCATTCTGAGCATGAAGGACCGGCGGGTCAAAATGGAGGCGCTGATTTATACCAAGAAAACCTCCGCTGCCAAACTGACCTTTATCCGGTATCTGGCGCTTGTGATAGCAGCCATGCTCCCGGTCATACTCATCTCCTATATATCAAACATGATGGTCTGGAGCAGTTATCCCGGGATACAGCTGGATTACCTGGCTCCCCTCAAGTATGATTTCGGCTGGCTGCTGCCAAGCGTGATGATTTCCACAGCTATCGGAATGTTCTTGACGGAGCTGACCGGCACGCCCATTGCCGTTGCGGTACAGGGACTTTGGTGGATGTTCGATGTGAATCTGGGAATCAAAAGTGTTTCTTCGGGATATGCCCTGCTTCGTCTGGCGCCCCGCCACAACGCAGGCGCAGATTCCCTGTTCCGTACCCAGGATTATCTGGATCATTTCGGGGACCTTGTGCAGAACAGGCTGCTGATGGCGGGAGTCGCCCTGGCGCTCATCCTGCTCACAATTTTAATCTATGAATCAAAAAGAAAGGGGAAATTCGGTGGAAATGCAATTTTCAAAAAAGCGGTTTCCAGTATTAGAGATCGCAAAAATAAATCTCAGGCATAATGCGCTTTTGTCCATTGCGGTGGCTGTTCTTTTATGCCTTGTCACTCCGCTGCTTATCGGTACAGCCAATCTGGATCGTAATTCCGCAGCCATGCCGCTGGAAATGTTTGTTTCCCTGGTTGGCGTCGTGCTGCTGACGCCGATATTCCAGCCGGAGCAGAACGAGGAAATTGACGACCTGGTATCTTCCAAGTATTGCAGCACAGCAAAGGTCCACCTGATACGAACGGTGTATTCTGCGGGGATTGCCGCCCTGCTGATCTGCGTATTTACCGTATCTATGAAACTGCAAAGCTGCGATGTCACTCCGGTGCTGGCGCTTGGAGCGATAGCAGACGCCCTGTTCTTAGGTTCCATGGGTATGCTGACCTCGGCGCTGACAGGAAACACAGTCATCGGATACATGCCGCCGCTGCTGTACTATGCGCTCAACATCGGTATGGGACCAAAGCTGGGAAGCTTATATCTGTTCTCTATGGTCACAGGCAGCTATACAGCAAAGCTGTGGCTGTTCCTTGCAGGACTACTGATGATGGCAGCAGCTTTATTCTATCAAAGGCTCCGCAAGCGGATGGCGTAAATTATTCGCAGTGAGAATTAAATTACCACTGTCCGTTCAGAAAGCATGAATAATCAAAAGCCCTGATACTCCACAATTTGATGTGGATATCAGGGCTTTACATATTTTCCATTCCGTAATTTTTCCAACTAATACAAACCTGGTATTCAAACTCATAGTGGCAGGCAGAAAGCGTTACGAGTCGATTTGTGGCTGCTGGAGTAATTTCATTTCCAAAACCAGAGCGTTCTTTTGTTTCCTTTTTCCTTACATAGTCATCGGCAAGCTTAGCTCGACCTCAAATCCGCCATAGTCGCTATGCTTTATCAGCATTTTTCCGCTGTGTGCAAATATGATTTGCTTAACAATAAGTAACCCTAAACCGTGGCGCTGTTCGGTTGTTTTTTCATCGCACACCATATAATGCGGCGTGTTGTTCAATTTTCCAATCTGTTCATCTGTCGCACCCACACCATCATCGGAAATAATCACAGTATAAACATTATTTTCAGCTATAACACGAACGAAGATTTGACATCCCTGCTCGTTATGATTCATGCTATTTTGAATCAGATTACTTACTGCCCGCCTTATTAAGTCTTTGTCAACATTTGCGGTACAAGAAGTTAATGTTTCGTCTGTTTGCCATTCAATCGTGTACTTTTCATCAATATTCATATTGATGAAATCAACTACGACCTGACGGACAACGGCAATCAGATTTTGCCTTTCAGGGTTGATCGGCTGCATATTATATTCCAGCTTAGACGCAAGATTCAAGTCGTTAATTAGGTTTCGCATTCGTTTGCTTTGCCGTACGATAACCGCCGCTTTTTGCCGGTTATTTTCTGATAACTGCACATCATTTTCTAACTGTCCGGCATAGCCCATTACCATTGACAGAGGGGTTCGTATGTCGTGGGACACTCCTGCGATCCAATTTGCTCTTGCAGTTTCTCTTTTGCGAAGCTGCCTGCTTTGCGTTTGTAAAATATTTGAGGTCTTGTTAATGTTTACTGCAAGCTCGGATAAAAGCCCCTTTTCCCTGATATAGACTTCTTCGTTCGTTGATAAAGCCTGTATTCCGCTGACAATCGGTTTCACGGATTTTAACAGCTTGGAATTAGCAATCACATAGATAATAAAAATTAAGGCTATATTGATTACTAAAACTGAAAGAACCGTTTTGGGCAAGTTGGCGATTAAATTATAGTCCCAACTCGGCCACATATGTTTCCAAAAGCTTTCTTTCGGATAGCCGAGTACCACAAGTCCGTTTTCAGCTTCTCCTGTAAATGTAGGATATCCGTCGATATAGCCGCGGGTTAGGCTCGCTATATCCGAAATAGTGTATGACATAGGTACGGTTTCGGGAAGATTATCCGTCTGCCATACTACTTTCATTGCCATGTTGTCAATCAATATCGCCCATACATTTGTATTTTGAAGTTCAAGCGCCGTATCTTCGCTTAAAACATACTCGTTTTCATTTTTGGATAAATGATCGGCAACTTCCTGTGCCGTAATCCAAGGAGAACTATTTGGCGACTGATTCAGCGTATATATCCCCAATAAAGCAAAATTCAGAATAATGAGCAGCATCGAGGACAAGAGCATAATACCGACAAAACGCCGTATTAGTTTCGGTACGCTCTTCATGTTACTTGCCCTCCACAACGAGTTTATATCCAAGCCCTTTCATCGTTATCAGCGAAACAGGCTGGGACGGATTCTCTTCAATTTTTTCTCTGATACGGCGGATGTGCGCCATCAGTGAATTTTCATAGCCGAAAGGATTATCACCCCAAGCCGCCTCACACAGAGCGTCAATCGTAACAATTCTTCCTGCGTTCCGATATAAAGCAGCGAGGATGTCGTGTTCTTTTGCCGTAAGAGAAATGTGCTCGCCGTTCTTTAAGACTTCTGCACGCTCAAAGTCAATTTTGCTGCCATGCAGCTTCACAAGGGGATTTTCGGCTTTGTAACTTCTGCGGAGAATGGCATTTACACGGAATAAAAGCTCCTTTGGCAAAAACGGCTTTACCATGTAATCGTCCGCACCAAGTCCGAAACCACGGAACTTATCATCATCCTCGCCACGGGCAGTTAAGAACAGCACAGGATAGTCAGCCGTTTTTTTAAGCCGTTCCATTAAATCAAACCCATTCCCGTCAGGAAGCATTACATCAAGAATCGCAAACTCAGGCTGGTAGGTGTCAGAAACCGTAACCGCTTCACTTACTGTTTTTGCCGTTTTGATATCTTGAAATCCGTCCTCGTTTAAGATGGATACGACCATATCTAAAAGCTCCTGCTCATCATCAACAAGCAAAATGCGTTTTTGTTTCAAGTAATCAAAGTCCATACGGATACCTCCTTTGTGTTTCCTATTATACCATAGAAATGTGTCATTTTCTAATGTGCGATGAAATGTAAGGTAAATGTAAGGACACGAGAAGGTTAGCACAAGGTTCGCAAGTTACAATGTATTTGCAATGATAAGAAAGGAGCAAAACGCAATGAACATCATTGAAACTAAAAATTTGACGAAATCATATGCTGATTTTACTGCGGTTTCGGGTATCAATCTGCATATCCCGAAAGGCGCTGTCTATGGTTTTCTCGGCCCGAACGGGGCTGGAAAATCCACTACCATGAAAATGTTTTTGGGGCTTACCAAACCCACCGGCGGTTCATTTACGATTGATGGGAAGATGTACTCCGAAAACAGAGTGCAAATTCTAAAAGAAATCGGCTCGTTTATTGAAGCCCCCGCTTTTTATGGAAATTTAAGCGGTGAAGAAAATCTCGAAATTATCCGCAAAATATTGGGACTGCCCAAATCCTCCGTAGCGGAAGCTCTTGAAATCGTGGGACTGACACAGTTTAAGAAGCGGCTTGCAAAAAAATATTCTCTTGGAATGAAACAGAGGTTAGGTCTTGCAAGCGCCTTAATCGGAAAGCCGCCAATCCTGATTTTAGACGAGCCGACAAACGGACTTGATCCTGTCGGTATCCACGAAATCCGAACGTTGATCCGTTCTTTACCGGAAAAGTTTGATTGTACCGTTTTGGTATCGTCACACTTGCTGTCAGAAATAGAACTAATGGCTGATACCATCGGTATCTTGAATCACGGTCACTTGCTGTTTGAGGGAACGCTCGACCAGTTTAAATTCGGCGCAGCATCAAAAGGCTACCCTGCGGACAATCTGGAGGATACATTCCTTGCTTTGATTGATGCTGACAACAGGCAAAGAGGGACGGTGCGATGAGTATTTCTTTGGAATGTAAAAAGGTAAAGCGAACAGGTTTTTTACCGGCATTTTTCGTTGGCAGTATTTTAGCTGCGGCAGTTCCTGTCATCAATATGGCAGTCCGTTCAGAAATATATCTTAACCAGTCGGGCAGTCCGATACAAATTTTGCTTGGTGCAAATTGGCAGATGATGACAATGCTGAATGTGCTGCTTGTAGTAGCCGGAAGCTGCCTTTTATATCATACAGAATATGCAGACAACGCTATGCAGAAAATGAAATCTTTACCCATTCGGGAAAGTTCTATTTTCTTTAGCAAAGCGGTTTTGACAAGTTTTATGAGCCTTTTTGTGCTTGTCATTGAGGCGGGAGCAATTACATTTTGTTCCTATCGCTGGTTTGAACTGGGAAGCGGATTTTTCAGTGAACTGTGCAAATGCTCCGGGTATTCGTTTTTGTTGATGTTACCCTGCATTATCCTGTCGCTTCTTATTTCGGAAGCCTGTAAGAATATGTGGGTATCACTTGGAATCGGCGTAGTATGCGTGTTTACCGCAACGATGCTGCCGACAACGAATTTTGCCCTTTCACTTTTCCCATTTGCAATGCCTTTTCAGATATTTGCGGGTACAGATATAACGCAGTCAACGCACTATATTTGCGGAGCAATCACAGAGCTTGCTGTTTGTGGTTTGGCGCAGCTCATACTCGTAAAGGTAAGGAGGTCGTTTGAATGAGCTTTTTAACACTTGTCGGCGTAGAATTCAAAAAGATACGCCGATCTAAAATTCTTTTCATTTTGGCTGTGGCTGCCGTCATTCTTTGGATACCGTCTATCCTGAATGCTAAAATGAATTTTGGTATGCAGGCAGAGGGAATTTCGCCAGAAAACAATTTCTTTATTCAAGGCTTTATGGGAATGGCATGGTTTATGTTTCCTGCAAGTATGGTAGTTGGGACAGTTCTTTTAAGTCAGACTGAAAGAGCAAACAAGGGCATTTTGAAAATGCTTGCCCTGCCGATCAGTACAGCAAAACTCTGTATAGCCAAGTTTGCTGTATTGCTAACACTGGCGGCAATACAAATCTTAATGATGACAGGTGTGTACTATATCAGCGCCGCCATCAGTTCGGGGACACAGGATTATAATTTTATCCTGCCACCGCTATTTGTTCTAAAAGAGATTAGCTTGATATTTTTATCCGCAATACCGATGATTGCATTTTTTTGGATGTTATCGGTTTGCATTCAGACACCGATTTTTTCAATCGGTATTGGCCTGGCGTCAATAGTACCATCGGTGCTAATAATCAATACAAAAGCGTGGTTTGCTTATCCAATGTCGTATCCGTTTTTTGTCATCACATCGGAATACGGAAAACTTGCAGCAAATCTTGATATGGCGCAGGTCGAACTCATACCGTGGATACCCGTTGCCGCCCTCATTACACTCTTATGTTTAGGCATTTCCTGCCTTCGTTTCGGGCAGGCTGAAAGGAGATAATTATGAAAAACAAAATTTTAACCACTGTCAGCGCTATTATGCTTTTTATCCCGTGGACGATACTCCCGCTTAGAACTTATGACTGGGCATTGGAATCGCCTGTCGCTGAAATTATGATTTCCTGCTATGCGGCGTTTATGATTTTCAGCGGAGTATTCACCATTATTTCGTATGTCAAAGAAAAAGCTCAAAACAATTTGATGA
The DNA here is from genome assembly GCA_947643415.1 of uncultured Clostridia bacterium. Lineage (GTDB taxonomy): Bacteria > Bacillota > Clostridia > Lachnospirales > Lachnospiraceae > Eubacterium_F. Next base: position 27,260 of record CANRWA010000020.1, read on the forward strand.
AAGTTTGTTTGATTGTAAATGGTATTTATGCAGTTGGTGGGGGTGCTGTTTTTTGTATGATGGTTTTACCCAAAGTTATATAACGAGGCGAACTGTTATGAAAAGAATCAAAATAACTGTTCTGTACGCGATATGCTGGGGCAGCGTGGCATCAAGCCAGAAAACCTGCCTCATCAAATTACATATATTTTAATTCGGTAATGTTGTATAATTTTAAACGCCACCTAATAAGAGGGGGATGTAACTTTACTCGACCAGGGCCTTTCAATGTGATTTTGAGGAATACCAGGATGATTGTATGGAAAATGGTTAAAGATGATTTTAAAGAAAGTATCCGGTTTATTTGGACATAAAGTTTCCTTTGCTTATTTTGAGCCAAGGGGGGAGATATGCGGGTGGTTTTAGCTTTTAAGTCTCTCAGGTGACCTCGTCACTGAATAAAAGAATCTCTTCCTGTATAGTAATGTAAAACAGGAGGGGATTTTTTATGGCAAAACGAAGAGCAGTTATCAGTAAGAAAGAGTGCGTTGCGTGCGGGTGTTGTATAAAAGTTTGTCCGAGAGCGGCGATTACCGTGCCTTTTGGCGTTTGCGCAGAGGTTGATTATGGATTGTGTATCGGATGCGGGAAGTGTGCGAAGGAATGTCCTGCAAGTGTTATTACGTTGGAGGTGAATGATGAAGCAAAGTAAGAAATGGTATGATTATCTTTGGATTTTTTCTCTTACATATCTAATTTTGGGATTTTTTAATATCCTGTTTGCCTGGCTGGGGCTTCTCTGTTTTTTTATACCGCTGCTTATAGCGGTCATAAAAGGCAATAAAGCGTATTGTAATAAGTATTGCGGCAGAGGGCAGTTGTTTTCCCTTGCGGGAGGCAGATTTGGGTTTTCTCGGAACAGGGATATTCCGAAGTGGATGAAATCAAAGTATTTCAGGTACGGGTTTTTGATTTTCTTTTTTGTCATGTTTTTCCTTATGCTGTGGAACACCTGGTTAGTGTTTGCGGGGAGCAGGGAGTTGAGCAAGGCAGTAACGCTATTGTGGACCTTTAAAGTTCCGTGGCATTGGGCATATCATGGCACGTTGTTTTCCGCGGGGACAGCACAGTTTGCATTTGGTTTTTACAGCGTAATGCTGACCTCTACGATTCTTGGTTTTCTTACAATGCTTTTGTTCAAACCCCGCTCCTGGTGTGTGTACTGCCCGATGGGGACAATGACGCAGTTGATATGTAAAGCAAGAAATGTGACGTCATCACAGAAATCATAAAAAATCTGGGTTATACTAAACATACAAACCAACAAACCAAAGAAAGGAAGTAAATGATTATGTCAGTACTTAGTGTAAATAAAAACAATTTCGATTCCGTAAAAAATAGTGAGAAGCCGGTTCTTTTAGATTTTTATGCTGACTGGTGCGGCCCATGCCGTATGGTGTCTCCGGTAGTAGATGAAATCGCAGAGGAAAATCCGCAGTACCTTGTAGGAAAAGTCAATGTAGACAATGAAATGGAGCTGGCACAGGCATTTGGCGTTGCAAGTATTCCGACCCTGGTTGTGATAAAGGGCGGGAAAATTGTGAATCAGTCGGCAGGCGCAAAACGGAAAGCGCAGATTCTTGCCATGTTAGAGGGCTAATTTGCGCAGGCGTTTCTTGTCAAGGATTTTAATGCCTCCGCGGGAAACTTCTACAATTTTTTCATTTGTAAAATATTTCAGCATACGGGACACAGCTTCACGGGCAGAGCCGATATATTTGGCAATCTGCCCGTGAGTTAATGTAATAGTATTGGAACCTGTTCGTGCAGATTCATCCGAAAGAAAAATAGCGAGGCGTTTATCCAGGCTCATAAATAAAATCTGCTGCATCACCCACATGACGTCGGAGAAACGGCTGACGGCGGTTTCAAGGGCAAATATTTTAATAGATGGATTACGCTCGGAGACCGCTGCAAAAGCGGGACCGCTGATTACGTAGCATTCGCTGTCCTCTTCGGCATTGATGAACACGTCAAATGTGATTGTTTGAAGTACGCAGGAAGCAGACAGCATACACATGTCTCTCTGGTGCAGGCGGTATAGAGTGATGTCCTTGCCTTCATCAGACATGATTGAGAGCCGGAGGCTGCCTGAGCGGACAAATATTACGCCGGAGCATTCATTGCCGTCATGAATATTTGTATCTTTGGGATAAGTAATGGTATAAGAATTCTGACAGATATAGTCCTTATCAGTTTCAGATATTTTATCCCAAAAAGGGAATATTTCTTTGTATATAGGGTCAAACATTGTGCGTGACATAGTTTTGCGGCTCCTTTCAGAAAAGGTAAAGATATTTTTTGGAATGTTTCGTTTACTATATTATAATGGCGGTACTGTCAAAAAGCAAGGTTTGCGGACAGCGTGGTTTCGCCTGGAGGAGCTGCGGAAGAGCATTTAGAAAAGATGGAAAGTTTCATAGTGGTATCTTGATATAAGGCAGCCGTTAAGAAAGTGGTTGCCTTATTTTGGGTTAATATTTATAATGGGACATACACTATATAAGAGAAAACAGAAAGGGAATGGCTGCCATGCCCATATCGCGGGACGCAGCCAGGAAACAGAAATGGATCAAAGTACAGAACACTTAGAGTATGTCCTTGGATGCCTGCGGGAGCGGCTTGCGAAAATAGAAGAAAACATTGCCCAGGGTGAAAAAGAGATAGAGGGGATGCATGAGTATTACTGGGAAAACTATACAGAGATGGATCAGTATGGGTATGAAGATTTTGATAACCAGCAGGCGCTGCTTGGGCAGATAAATGCGAACCAGGAGCAGCTTCTTCTGCGGCAGAGGTTTCTCAGGATGATGGATTCTCCATATTTTGGAAGGGTTGATTTTGTATATGAGGGAGAGGAAGAGCCTGAGACGTTTTATATAGGGATTGGGAATTTTTCCCGGGAGGCAGGGAAAGTCCCTATGGTTTACGACTGGAGAGCGCCGGTGTCAGGGCTTTTCTATGATTATGATAAAGGGCAGGCTTATTATGACGCGCCGGGGGGCAGGATGGAAGGAGAAATTCTGTCCAAATGGCAGTACAAGATACGGGGCGGAAAACTGGTATATGCATTTGAGAACGATGTAAAAATAGATGATGACGTGCTCGGAAGGGAGCTGGGAAATTGCAGTGATGTAAAGCTTAAAAATATCATAAGCACCATCCAGAAGGAGCAGAATGCAATTATCCGTAACACGAAGGATCGGATACTGGTGATTCAGGGGGCGGCGGGCAGCGGAAAGACGTCTATTGCCCTGCACAGGATTGCCTATCTGCTGTATCATGACAGGAAATATCTGAAATCTTCGAATGTGCTGGTACTTTCTCCCAATAGTGTATTTTCAGACTATATTTCCCATATACTGCCGGAGCTGGGAGAGGAAAATATCAGGGAAATGAGCTTTGATATATTTGCTTATCATCAGCTAAAGGATGTGGTGCACGATTGTGAGGAGCGGTGTGACCAGATTGAGAAGGAGCTGAAATTCCCGGAAGATGTGGGGCTTTTTGCGGAGAAGCAGTCGAAAGAATTTGCAGTAAAGCTCAATAAATATGCTCTGGAGCTTGAATATGGGCTGATGGAGTTTTCAGATTTCAAATTTAAGAAAATGGAAAAGACGGAAGAAGAGATTGCGGGATTGTTTTACAGCCGCTTTCCAGATATTCCTCTGCTGTCCCGGATGGATGCGGTGATGGAATATGTGACGGATGAATATGAAACGCTTGCCGGACGTGATTTTGAAGAGGATGAGAAACTATGTGTCTGGGAAAAATTTATGGAGATGTATGAAAACAGGGATTTGTATGTCTTGTACAGCCGTTTCCTGGAAGAGAGCGGATATCCGTCTCTGCCGCGGGTACCGAGAGAGGAGAGGAGGCTGGCGTATGAAGATGTATATCCTATGCTTTATCTGAAGTACATGCTGTGTACCTGTGCGGAAAACAGGAATATTAAGCATCTGGTCATTGACGAAATGCAGGACTATTCTTATATTCAGTATGAAATCCTGGCCAAATTGTTTTCCTGCCGTATGACGGTGCTGGGGGATCGGGCGCAGACCATGGAAGGGGCGCAGCGGGATGTGATGGACTTTTTGCCGCAGGTTTTGGGAAAGGATATCAGATGCCTGAGTTTAAGAAAGAGCTACCGCAATACGATAGAGATTGCAGAGTATGCGGAGCGGATAGTTGGGGGTACGGATGCAGAATTGTTTGAACGGCATGGCGCCCCGGTGAGGGAAGTTATATTTTCTACTGTAGAGGAGGCGCTGCAAGAGGTACTTGTGCAGCTGGATCTTGAAAAGTTTGAGACGGCGGCGGTATTGGTGATGACGCAGGACGCGGCGGATTTTGCGGCAGGTTATCTGAAATGCCGGCTGGAAGAGAATGGTTTCGATACGGAAAAGCGGTTTGCCTGCATGGATAGGAATAGTACCATATTTTGCAAAGGATTGACAGTCACCACTTTTTATCATGCAAAAGGGTTGGAATTCGACCAGGTATTTACTGTTTATAAAAATACCGACAGGACGCCGCTCCACAGGCAGGCGAAATATATTTGTGCGACACGGGCGCTCCACGAGCTTTGTATGTTTGAGGTGGATTTTGGAGGATAGGAAAGAAGATTGTCGAAAAATGTAGAAAATGGCGGCAGGATTGCGCAGGAAGGCCGGAAATAGAGAAAATTTTGTCGAATTACAGCAATAACTTTCCCTTGCCAATAAATGGAAGCATTTATATAATACAAGAGGGTTTTGCCGACGGCATGTTTATGTGGCGAAAAATATTGTAAAAAGGGGAGGATTCTTTGATGGACAAAATAAGTATTGCGATTGCCGACGACAATGTGAGGGTGGCGCAGCTGCTGGAGAATATCGTGAACAGTGATGAGGAGCTGGAGGTAGTAGGCAAGGCGGAAAATGGAGAAGTGCTGATGGACGTTATCCATGAAAAACAGCCGGATGTGGTGCTGATGGATATTATCATGCCAAAACTGGACGGGCTGACCGTGATGGAGCGGGTGAAAGAGGACAGAGAGCTGAAAAAGCATCCGGCGTTTATTGTGATTACTGCAGTAAGCCAGGAAAAAATCATGGAAGATGCCTTTGCGCTGGGAGCGGACTACCTGATTTTGAAGCCCTTTGATAATGATATGGTGATTAGCCGGATTAAGCATATCCGGTCGGGACGGGAAAAGAATTTTGCAGAGGTGCGAAAAGTAAATGCATACGAAAGCAAAAACGAATATATGGAGCGCAACCTGGAAACGGATGTTACAAATATTATTCATGAGATTGGCGTTCCGGCACATATCAAAGGCTATCAGTACCTGAGAGATTCCATCATCATGTCTGTAAGTGATATGGATATGCTGAATTCCATTACAAAAATCTTGTATCCAACAATTGCCAAGAAGCACCAGACCACGCCTAGCCGTGTAGAACGTGCCATAAGGCATGCGATTGAAGTAGCATGGAGCCGCGGAAAGATGGATACGATTGACGAACTGTTTGGATATACGGTTCATAATGGAAAGGGTAAGCCCACGAATTCCGAATTTATAGCGCTGATTGCAGATAAAATTCGTTTAGAATATAAAAATATATAAGGATTGCTTTTCATTGGAGGCAAAATGCGGTATAATAGAAAAAATGGCTTTTAATGCTAATTAGGAGGGTTTTTCTATGAAGAAGATACTATTTGTTGCTTCTGAATGCGTTCCGTTTATCAAGACAGGAGGACTTGCGGATGTTGTAGGTTCGCTTCCGAAATGTTTCGATAAGGAATATTTCGACGTACGTGTAATTGTTCCAAAATACATGTGCATGAAAGAGGAATTTAAGAACCAGATGCAGTACCGGGCTCACTTTTATATGGAAATGAATTGGCGCAGCCAGTATGTGGGAATCCTGGAGATGCAGTATGACGGAATTACCTATTATTTTATTGACAATGAGTATTACTTTGCGGGGCCAAAGCCTTACGGAAATATCTATGAGGATATTGAGAAATTTGCATTTTTCTCAAGAGCGGCGCTTTCCGCCCTTCCGGTGCTGGATTTCCGGCCGGATATCATCCATTGCCATGATTGGCAGACCGGCCTGATTCCGGTGTATCTGAAAGATACATTCCAGCAGGGCGAGTTTTTCCGCGGAATCAAGACGGTTATGACTATACATAACCTGAAGTTCCAGGGCGTATGGGATATGAAAACAGTCAAAGATATTACAGGTCTGCCGAGCTATTTCTTCACGCCGGATAAGCTGGAGGCATATGGGGATGCGAATTATCTGAAAGGCGGACTGGTATACGCAGACGCGATTACTACGGTGAGCAATACGTATGCAGAAGAAATTAAGACGGCGTTCTACGGTGAAAATCTGGATGGGCTTTTAAATGCCCGCGCCAACAGTCTCCGTGGAATTTTGAATGGTATTGATTACGATGAGTACAATCCTGAGACGGATAAGTATATTGCAAAGAATTACAATGCGAAGAATTTCCGTAAAGAAAAAGCGAAAAATAAACGTGCGCTCCAGGAAGAGCTGGGACTGGAAGTAAATGACAAGAAGTTTCTGATAGGTATTGTATCACGTTTGACAGACCAGAAAGGCTTCGACCTGATTAATTACATGATGGACGAAATCTGCCAGCAGGATCTGCAGATTGCAGTTCTGGGAACGGGTGAAGAGAAGTATGAGAATGCGTTCCGTTACTTTGCATGGAAATATCCGGGAAAGGTATCGGCGAATATTTACTATTCCGAGGCGCTTTCCCACAAAATCTATGCGGGCTGCGACGCGTTCCTGATGCCATCTTTGTTTGAACCGTGCGGGCTGAGCCAGCTCATGAGTCTCCGTTACGGAACCGTGCCGATTGTCCGGGAGACAGGCGGTCTGAAAGATACGGTATGGCCGTACAATGAGTTCGAGGGAACCGGAACGGGATTCAGCTTTGCGAACTATAATGCCCACGAAATGTTCAATACCATCAGATATGCCCATTCTGTTTATATTGAGAAAAAGCGCGAGTGGAATAAGATTATTGACAGAGCTATGGCGGCAGATTTCTCCTGGAAAGCATCTGCGATGAAATATCAGGAGCTTTATGACTGGCTGGCAGGTTTCTAGGAATATGTAAGAATAAAAAACGGCTCCCATATCCAGTATCTGGTATGGGAGCATTTGTTATATTCTGATTACCGTGTGTTGTATACCTGCCTGGAAGCAATATCGTCAATGATGCGGAGTTCTTCATCAGTAAAATAGTAGATGTCTTCGACAGCTTTCAGATTCTCAAGAATTTGTGAAGGTTTGGAAGCGCCAATCAGGACGCTGGTAATTTCGCTGCTGTTAAGAACCCAGGACAGCGCCATCTGCGACAGGGTCTGTCCGCGTTCGGCGGCCAGCGCATTCAGTTCCCGGATAAGGGCAAGGCGCTCCGGGGTAAGGGCAGATTCTTTTAAATAGCGTGCGTCAGCTTTGGCGCGGCTGTCTTCCGGGATGCCGTCCAGATAGCGGTCTGTCAGCATTCCCTGAGCGAGAGGGCTGAAAGCGATGATGCCCTTTCCAAGCTCATCGGCGGCTTGCTTTAAGCCGTTGTTTTCAATGGTGCGGTCGAAAATAGAATAGCGGTTTTGGCAGATGACGAAAGGGCAGCGCAGTTCTTGCAGAATCGCGGAGGCTTTCTTTAAGCGTTTGCCATCATAATTGGACAGACCCACATAAAGTGCTTTTCCGCTTTGTACCGCCTGGGCGAGCGCCCCCATAGTTTCCTCAAGCGGAGTTGAAAAGTCCATTCGGTGGTGGTAAAAAATATCTACATATTCCAGCCCCATACGCTTCAGGCTCTGATCCAGGCTGGCTAGGAGAGATTTGCGGCTGCCCCAGTTTCCATAAGGACCTGCCCACATTTCATATCCGGCCTTCGTGCTGATGACGAGTTCATCCCGGTAAGCCTGGAAGTTTTCTTTCAGGATAAGCCCCAGGTTCTTTTCAGCGCTGCCTGGTTCCGGGCCGTAATTGTTTGCTAAATCAAAGTGGATGATGCCGTGGTCAAAAGCAGTAAAACAAAGCTGCTTCATGTTTTCATAAGATGAGTTGTCGCCAAAATTATGCCAGAGTCCTAAAGACATGTGAGGCAGGCGCAGGCCGCTTTCGCCTGACTGGCAGTATATCATGTTTTCATAGCGTGTTTCAGATGCCTGATACATTTGGAATCCTCCTGGTTTTGCTGTCATTTTGTGATAGTTTATTGATTATGATAACATGGAAGATATTCAAAGTCCAGGTGATTTTGTGAGGTGTTTTAGATATGGTGATTGCAATGCCATTGACAAGAAGAATAGAAGCAGAGAATTTTATAGTATTTGGCTTGGATTATATGAATTATAATGGTTTAAACACTGGAAAATACCTGCTTTTTTTAGTATAATTAATGAAAAACAATCTCAAGGAGGATAAGCATGGAACAAGCAAAGGTTTATTTTACGACATTTAAAGCTACGGCGCATGAGAATTTGCTGCAGAAGCTTCACCGTTTGATGAAAACGGCAGGATTTGAGAATATTGATTTTACGGATAGATATGCTGCAATTAAGATTCATTTTGGAGAGTATGGAAATCTGGCGTTCCTGCGCCCGAATTATGCAAAGGTTGTGGCGGATTATGTGAAGGAGCTTGGGGGAAAACCATATCTTACAGACTGTAACACACTATATGTAGGCAGCCGTAAGAATGCGCTGGATCATCTGGATACGGCTTATGTGAATGGATTTTCACCGCTGCAGACAGGATGCCATGTGCTGATTGGGGATGGTCTGAAGGGAACGGATGAAACTCTTGTGCCGATTGATGGGGAATACGTTAAAGAAGCGAAGATTGGACATGCCATTATGGATGCGGATGTTTTCATTTCCCTAACTCATTTTAAGGGACATGAGATGGCTGGGTTTGGCGGTGCGTTGAAGAATATTGGTATGGGATGCGGCTCGCGGGCAGGAAAGATGGAGCAGCACTGTGACGGAAAGCCCAGCGTAGACCGGGATTTATGTGTGGGATGCGGGGCGTGCAGCAGAATCTGCGCCCACGATGCGCCGCAGATATCTGATAGGAAGGCAGAGATTGACCATGAGAAATGCGTGGGATGCGGACGCTGTCTGGCAGTCTGCCCGAAAGATGCCATTGCGGCAGATTTCAGTGATTCTATCGCTGTGCTGAATTACAAGATGGCAGAGTATAGCCTGGCTGTGTGCCGGAACCGCCCATGTTTCCATGTATCTCTGATATGCGATGTGTCTCCGAATTGTGACTGCCATGCAGAGAACGATATTCCGATTATTCCGAATGTGGGTATGCTGGCGTCTTTTGACCCGGTGGCGCTGGATCAGGCATGTGCGGATCTGTGCAATCAGATGACTCCGGTAAAAGAGAGTATCCTGGGAGAGAATTTAGAAAAACATGGCGTTGATGAGGGGCATGATCATTTCCATATGACGCATCCGGATACGGAGTGGAAATCCTGCATTGCCCACGCAGTTAAGATTGGTCTGGGAACGGATCAGTACGAGCTGGTGAAGATATGATGGGATTTAAGTCTGCAGAAAAATGAAAAATATTTCGAGACAGATGTGAGAGAATGTTAAGAAGGATGGTTGAGTTTTGCCGGGACAGCCGTGAGTGGAAATGTCCCGGCTATATTGCAGTAACAGAGAGCAGGCATAAGAGGTGACTAAGTGATTGATATTCCAATGAAGATAAAATCCCCGGAAAGTCTGGGGAATATGGCGGCAGATGTGGAAAGAAGAATTCGTCAGCCACAGCCGCTTTGCCAACTGATGGGAAGTATTATGCAGCCATTGCCGCAGGCTTCGCCGGGGCAGTTCAGGCAGGCCGCTCAGTCCAATCGGACAGTCCGACCCCAGCCAGGGCAGACAGTCCCCGGACGTGTATCGCAGTCCCAGCCGTGGCAGACTGTATCGAGGCGCGAGGTATCCGCGGGAGATTCCGTGAGCCCGGGCGAGATACTGAGAAAGGGACAGAAACTGTCACTGATGCGGGAAAATCCGAATCTTACGGCAGTAGAGGTGAGCCTGGGCTGGAGAGTTCAAAATCCGGCATGTGATATGGATGCTTCGGCATTTCTTTTGGGGAGTAATGGAAAAGTGGTGGGGGATGAGTGGTTTGTATTTTACGGACAGACTTCAAGCCCGGACGGAAGCGTCGTACATCACGGAGAACGCGGAGGCACGGGAGAGGAGACTCTCAGCATAGATTTGAAAAAATTGCACCCCAGTGTGAAAAGAATTGTTTTTATCCTTACAATTCATGAGGCATTGCGGCAGAGGCTGAATTTCGGGATGGTGTCTGATGCGTATATTCAGGTGAGAGACGGGAGAATGGGAAAAGGAATCCTGCGTTTCCGGCTGGATGAGTATTACAGCAACGTGATATCTATGGTTGTAGGAGAACTTTACGAGAAAAACGGCGAGTGGAGATTTAATGCGGTGGGAAACGGTGTAGACAGGGATTTGGAAGGTTTGTGTGGGTTATACGGAGTTCAGGTAGAGTAAAAGGCGGAGGTACAAATGTTAAGATTAGAGGTAGTGAATGAACTGACATTAAAGGTGGAGTCGGACGGATATGGGCAGGATGTCCTGTTTACAAAAACAGGCGCTTTTATCGGAGGTGAGTGTCCGGGGAACAAAAACTTTAAGTTTGAAAAATGCCTGCTTGGACCGGAGGGAAACCCAATGCAGGCGCTGATTGGACAGATTGGACGGCGGTTTACCGGAGAAAACCTTCCGCTTACAAAGGTTACGATGAGCGGGCAGAGTATTACCTATTATGCGAATGAGGAACAGCATGTGATAGTGGTTCCTCTGCGCCAGGGGGAGACGCTTTCCGTGGAATCTGAGAACCTGCTGGCGTTTACGGAGGATTGTAAGTACGGCATTCGTTTTCTTGCGCAGGGCGTTATTTCTCAGAAAGGATGGGCCACATCTACCCTTACAGGGAGAGGGCCGAATGCGTACGCCGTAGTGCTTTCCGAGGGAAATCCCATTATTCTCAGCAACGAGCAGAGCGGTACGACTCTGGAAGCAGACCCGGATGCGGTGGTATGCTGGACAGGGGCAGATCCGAGTTTTGAACTGGCTATGTCCTGGAAAAATCTTCTCGGTTCCAGGGGAGCGTCCGGTGAGAGTTATATGTTCCAGTGGACGGGGAATCAGAGGGCGTCTGTCCTGATTCAGCCGAAAGAGAGAAATTCAGGGATTAACCTTGGAATGGATGGGGGAGATTCCGGGCGGCGTCCGTCAAGGCAGACTTGGGGGAGATAGTTTGTGAGTAAAGGCTGTTAGACTTTTTTGTGCGCAGTTATCGGATGAAATAGCGGGATATAAGACAAAAATGCAGAAAGGAAATGAGACGGGCATATCCGGTCTCATTTCCTTCCGTGTGGGGCGGCTCTGAGAAGGAGCCGCTATTTTAAAAGTTTCATCATCGTGCGGATTTTTTCCATTTTTGCAATTTCTTCAGGGGATTTTCCCATTTTCAGTACTTCTATAATAGTATCTGTCTCATCCGGAGAGAAAGTCATTCCGTTTGAGCGTGACTGTGAAGCGGCTGCCATCAGGAATGGAAGCAGTTCGTTCTGTTTTTTATCTGCTGTCTGCTCAGACATGGACATGAGCATCTGCAGCTTTGCGGGGTCGATATTTTTCAGGTTCGGATTGTTCATCCAACTGGTATCACTCATAAAAGTCTCCTTTCAGGCATTGGGGATATCGTTTTCGAACATGGACTGGCACGTCTCAAACATAACCTGCTGTTCCGGCGTCAGGAGGTTTTTCAGCATGTCGGGATTTTCATTGGCATTCTGCATGACGCCAAACAGTTCCATCATCTGCATCAGGCCGGAAAGCTGGTCGAGGGTATTTAGCGCTTCCTGGCTGCAGAAACAGCGAATGTCCTGAAGCATGTCGGAAAGCGGGACATGTCCGGTATCTGTGGAACAGACGCTCATATCAGGTGAGGATTGGTAAAACCCAAGGATGTTCGTAAGCTCTGACGCTTTGGCGTAGAGAGCCATAATCTGCTGCGCAGGCTGGGGCAGATAGGGGATTACCGCTTTCATCATCAGCAAATGGTTTCCGTTTGCTATCTGGTCTATGGCCGGAAGTACCTTTAATGTATCTTCAAGCATGGAAACACTCCTTTGGCCGTCATTGGTTTTTCCTTAATCTATATGTATACGCTGGTGAAATCATACCATCTTTTCGGTGATATACATATATTAATAAAGGAAATACCATGAAAGGAGAATGTTGATGAAACTTAAATTGATTAAAGAAGGGAATGCTTTTTATGAGGTAGATGAGGAGTGTATAGAGAGGAAACGGCAGGAAAAGAAGCCGGAAGAAGAATACGTCTATGGAGAACAGAAAGAAGATACAGATTAGAGCGGAGTCTCCCGCACATAAGGAAAGCCCCTTTCGGGGCTTTCTTTTCAAAATTAGCATCCGCAGAAGCCGTTGCCGCATCCGCCGCAAAGCAGCAGGAGTACGATGATGATGCAGCAGTTGTCGCCGCCGAAGCCGCATCCGCTGTTTCCGCAGCCATTGCCGCATCCGCAGCAGGAGAGCAGGATAATCAGCCAGATGATGGAGTTGTTGTTTCCAAGGCCGAAACCACATCCATTACCACAGCCATTGCTACATCCGCTGTTACATCCGCTCTGTGCTCCTTCACATCCACATCCACAGTTTGTTGCTGCTAAATCACTCATGTTTTGTTCCTCCATGTTTGTTGAGTACACTTTATATTATGTGAAGGGGCTTGTTTGGGTTACCGATTCATGAGATTCAAAAAAATTTGATAAACATTCAGTGTGCCATAACCCCATTCACGGTTTGGAAAGAGGTATTGAGGATTACGGTCAGCGCCCCGTATCAAGAGGCTTTGTATCTCCTGGTTTGTGAAAATACGGTCGGGCTGATGCTCAGCGCCCCAGTTTACAAGCAAGGCCACGGCGCCTGCCGTAATGGCGGCAGCAGCGCTGGAACCCGTATAGGCGCCATAGCTGCCGCCGATTTCAGGAGAAAATACATTAACTCCCGGGGCAGCAATATTAGGCTTTATTTTTCCGTCCCGCGTATATCCACGGCTGGAATTAATATATAGGCTGCCGTTATAAGCGTTGTAGGTGCTTACGGTAATAACGTCTATATTGTCAGAAGGAGTAGTCAGCGTTGTGTCCGGATTGGGAGACAGAAATGTAGTGTTATCAGAAATCAAACCCTTGACGGGGAGCCACATATGGAAGGCTCCGTTGATAGCCACGTCACTGTATGTCTGGACAGTCCAGATTCCGGGTGTGGGATCCTTGAAACGGAGAAGGATTAATTCATTTCCTGTAGCCGCCTCTACAATCTCGTAATACAATTCAATAACAGTTTTCTCGAGAGTAAAGCGGATCGTGGTGCTCTGGCTTAGCCGGGCAGGAATCCGCGCGATGGTTTCACCGAGGGGAGATATGATTCCGACAGAATAGAGATCCGGGGGATTTCCCCAAAGTTCTACAGAAAATCCCTTGTCGGAAGCGTCTACCAGGATTTCTACATTCTGCGGCGTTTGGGAGGGTTGGGAGGGTTCGAATTTTCCATAGTAATGGTGTCCGGTTCCGGCCTCATTCCCGCCAGCGGCGACGATATAACATCCGGTAAAGCCGGAGTAGTATGTCAGAACCTGAGCCAGCGGGGAGCTTCCGGTGTGGCTTCCCTGGGTAGAACCCAGCCCCAGACAGATGACGACAGGCTTTTTTAATTCATTGCCCACAGCGAGCAGGTAGCGTATGGCCATCATGATATCTGTCTCCTGAAAAGCAGGGGATTCTTCTTTTATTAAGTAAAAATCCCGCAGGTTCTGCTTGGCAGGTTTTAATTTTACGACAGCTATATCAGCTTCAGGGGCGGCGCCTGTAAAATCACGGGTGGCATCCGGGCTTCCGGCAGCAATGCCTGCGCTTACCGTACCATGACCATTCTCGTCGCGGCTGGGAACTACGGAGAAAGGGTCGTTTAAGGAGAGCGCTTCGTTGAGCTGCAGTTCCGTATATTCAGAACCATAAAATATATTTTTTGGTGCAGTACCGGTCTGAATAGTCTGATCCCAGATACGTACGATACGGGTGCGCCCGTCGGAATGGCGGAAAGCGGGCAGAGTGTAATCTATTCCCGTATCAATAATGCCGATGATAACGTCCCTGCCTTTATAGTTCAGGAGGGGCTGCGTCTGCATCTGAAGAATGCCGGATACCTCCAGGCTGGTGGTGTCTAGCGTTGTGAAAAGCTTGGGGATAGAATAGTATCCGGTAACTTCCATAGGGTTCTGGGGAAAAAGATTTCTGCGCACATGTACCATGCCGAATCCGCCGCCGAAAGCCTGCGCCCCGAACTGCTGAAATTGGACAGTCCATTGTTCCGGGCTTGAGCGGAAGGTCTGGATAATATCCAGATATTCATTTGATAAAATTAGTTCTCTTAATTCATTCTCGTCCATAAAATCTCCTCGTCTGCAATATACAGTACATCATATGCCGGAACGGCTTTGGCATTTCAGCATATACTATTAAAAAAACCGGAAATGAGTATATGAATCGAGTGCGTACCGCAGTAGGTGCGGATATGGCGTACCGGAGGGGAATCCGCGGACGGGGAATCGGAGTGGCGGTGCTGGATACGGGCATCAGTTTTCATCCGGACTTTAACCGCCGGATTGTGGGCTTCCGGGACTTTTTGGCGGGACGGAGAGAATGCTATGATGACTGTTCTCACGGCACACATGTGTGCGGGATTTTAGGCGGGAACGGCGCTGCTTCGTTAGGAAAATACCGGGGAATCGCCCCTGAGTGCCATTTTGTAGGGGTTAAAGTGCTGGACAGAAGGGGAAATGGCAATAAAGAAGAGGTGCTGCGGGGCATTGACTGGGTCATACAGAACAGGCACGCGTATGGCATCCGTATCCTCAATATTTCGGTAGGAACAGTGCGGGAGAGTGCGTCCATGGATATGCAGCTGATTAATATGGTAGAGCGCGCCTGGGACGCAGGACTGGTAGTGGTAGTGGCGGCAGGGAATATGGGGCCGGAGCCTATGAGCATCACTGTGCCGGGAAACAGCCGGAAAGTGATTACCGTAGGCGCGTCAGATGACTGTGCCCATGTGAGGGGGAGCGGGATAAAGCCTTGTTATTCCGGACGGGGGCCGACCGGGGAGTGTATTTGTAAGCCGGATATTACCGCGCCGGGCTCCATGATTACTTCGTGCAATGCCGTGATGCGTGGGAATCCGGGATATTATGCGGTAAAGAGCGGTACATCGATGGCTACGCCTATTGTGTCAGGCTGTATTGCATTGCTGCTGTCCAGAGAGCCTCAGCTTACGAATGTACAGGTGAAAATGCGCCTGAGGGAGACGGCGGTTGATTTGGGGCTTCCCAGATATCAGCAGGGCTGGGGGCAGATTCATGCGGGAAAACTTCTTAGGATTTAGTGTTGCGAAAAATACAAAATTGATTTACTATAGTACGAGAGCAAAAGGAAGTCAGAATACGAGGAGGATACAATGGAAAAAATAAGAATGACAACACCATTAGTGGAGATGGACGGCGACGAGATGACAAGGATTCTCTGGCAGATGATAAAGGATGAGCTTCTGCTCCCCTTTATTGACTTGAAAACAGAGTATTATGATTTGGGGCTGGAGCATCGGAATGCGACGGATGACCAGGTGACATTTGACAGTGCGTATGCTACAAAGAAATACGGCGTTGCAGTGAAATGTGCGACGATTACACCGAATGCTGCCCGTATGACAGAGTATGATTTGAAGGAAATGTGGAAGAGCCCTAATGGAACCATCCGTGCAATCCTGGACGGTACGGTGTTCCGTACCCCGATTGTTGTCAAAGGGATTGAGCCGTGTGTGAAAAACTGGAAGAAACCGATTACGCTGGCAAGGCATGCGTATGGGGACGTGTATAAGTCTGTAGAGCTGAAAGCAGGCGGTCCAGGGAAAGCAGAGCTGGTATTTACTGCCGAGGACGGTACAGAGACAAGAGAGTTGATTCATGAGTTTAAAGGAGCCGGCGTGCTCCAGGGAATGCACAACACAGAGGCTTCCATCACAAGCTTTGCAAAAAGCTGTTTTAACTATGCGTTGGATACGAAGCAGGATTTGTGGTTTGCGACGAAAGACACGATTTCTAAAAAGTATGATCACACCTTTAAAGATATTTTTCAGGAGATTTTTGATAAAGAGTATAAGGAAAAATTTGAACAGGCGGGAATCACATATTTCTATACGCTGATTGATGATGCAGTAGCCCGTGTGATGAAAGCAGAAGGCGGATTTATCTGGGCATGTAAGAACTATGACGGCGATGTGATGAGCGATATGGTATCGTCTGCATTCGGTTCTCTGGCAATGATGACCTCCGTGCTGGTTTCCCCGGATGGGAATTTTGAGTATGAAGCGGCTCACGGCACGGTACAGCGCCATTATTATAAGCATCTGAAAGGGGAGGAGACGTCGACGAACTCCGTGGCAACGATTTTTGCCTGGACAGGCGCACTTCGTAAGAGGGGCGAGCTGGATGGGATTCCGGAGCTGGCAGTGTTTGCGGACAAGCTGGAAGCTGCTACCGTAAAGACTATTGAGTCTGGAAAGATGACAAAAGATTTGGCGCTGATTACTTCAATTGAGAATCCGACGGTGCTGAACAGTGAAGAATTTATCCAGACAGTGCGGGAAGAGCTGGAGAAGAGCTTGTAGGAAACGGAAGTGAAACATGGGGAGGGGGGAACAGAATGGATTACAGGCCGTTGCCAGTGGGAGTGGATAATTTTGAAAAACTGATGACAAACGGTTATTATTTTGTGGATAAATCTTTGTTGATTAAAGATTTGCTGGACAAAAAAGGTGATGTCAGTCTGTTTACCCGTCCCAGGCGTTTTGGAAAGACATTAAATCTGAGTATGCTTCAGTATTTTTTTGAAGATGCAGGGAGCCAGAGTGAAGCAAGGCGGGAACAGGAAGAACTGTTTCAGAATCTGAAGATTATGCAGGCAGGCGAAAAGTATCTTTCACATATGGGAAAATATCCGGTCATTCACTTAACGCTGAAATCGGCGAAACAACCAGAGTGGAGGCTGGCATTCCATATGCTGAGGAGAGAACTGGCCAGGGAATTCCGGCGCCATGATTTTGTGCTGGGCAGAGATGGGCTGACGGAACGGGAGAAAGAACGTTTTCTGCGGCTTCGGGATGAAAGCGCTTCTTATGAAGAGTATCTGGATGCTCTGCGTTTTCTGTCGGACTGCCTGTTCCGGGTATGCTGTAGAAAAACAGTGATATTGCTTGACGAATATGACGTACCTCTGGAGAATGCCTTTTTTGAAGGATTCTATGAAGAAATGCTTACCTTTATCCGGTCTCTTTTTGAATCAGCTTTAAAGACAAGCGGCAGTCTGGAATTTGCAGTGATTACCGGGTGTTTGAGAATTTCTCGGGAGAGTATTTTTACAGGCATGAATAATCTGGATATTATTTCTGTCCTCAGCAGGAGCTACGGCGAGTATTTTGGATTCACAGAGGAAGAGATTGTACGGATTTGCCAGGATTATCGGCTGGAGGGAAAATACGGCACAATAAAAGAATGGTATGATGGGTATGTGTTTGGAAATACCAATGTCTATAATCCCTGGAGCGTGATACAATGTATCCGGGAGATGTCTGAGGATAAGAACGCCGTTCCTTCTTCGTATTGGGCAAATACCAGCTCAAACAGGATTGTAAGGACATTGATTGAGACGGCAGATGAGACTGCAAAAAAAGAAATTGAAGCCTTGATTGATGGTGAATCCATAGTGAAGCCGGTTCATGAAGATATTACTTATGAAGAAATTTATAAATCAACGGAGTATCTTTGGAATTTCATGTTTTTCACTGGATATTTTCGGAAATCCAGGGAGTGGCTGGACAGTCAGGATAGTCTATTTGTGGAGATGTCTATTCCGAATCGTGAAGTGAAATCCATTTTCCGCATGAAAGTCATGGGATGGTTTGATGAGAAAATTAAAGCGAAAGACCGTTCACGGCTTTTTAAGGCTTTGGAAGGTGCGGATGCAGAAACTGTGGAGGAAGAGATTTCCGGGCTGCTGATGGAAACGATCAGTTTCTATGATGCGTATGAGAGTTTTTATCATGGTTTTCTGGCAGGAATCCTTTCTGGAATGAAAGGCTATGTGGTGAAGTCTAACCGGGAAGGGGGAACAGGCAGGAGTGATTTATTTATCCGCCCGGTGACGAGAAGAAAACCAGCTTGTGTCCTGGAGTTTAAAATAGCAGAGAGATTTCAGGATATGGAGAGACGCGCCGGGGAAGCCTTGCGTCAGATTGAGGAGAGGCAGTATGCAAGGGAGTTGGAGAATGACGGTTACCAGCAGGTAATCCGCTACGGGATTTCATTTTTTGGAAAAGACTGTGCGGTGTGTGTGGAGAAATCGAATTGTTCGCAGTAAGCGGAAGATGTGTAAAAAGTCTTAAAAAAGAACGCTTTCAGGGATAAAACCTGGAGGCGTTCTTTGGCAGACGGAGTATTGCATGTTTGATTTCCAAATCTTCCGTGAGAATTTCAAGCGATTGCACTTTTGCATGATATAAATGCGACTTTGCCGCCGGCTCGTTACTCTGCCAGTGTCTCCCACATTTCATAGAGCACTTCTAGTTCTTCGGCAATTACTGCCTTTTCAGTGCTGAGTTCTATGCATTTTGCGACGTCGGTAAAGACTTCTTCATCCTCCATCAGCGCATCAATTTCGGAATCGCGGGTTTCCAGCTCATGGATGCGTGCTTCGGTCTTTTTGAGCTCATTCTGCTTTTTGCGCAGGAGCGCCTGTTCTTCTTTTTTTTGCTGCCAGGAGAGTTTTGCAACGCTGGCTTTTTCCGTGCCTGCCGCTTCTGCTGCCTGGGGAGCATAAATCTGTGTCAGTTCTTCTTTCTTTTCCAGATAATAGTCGTAGTTTCCGATATAGTTTACCAGAGTGTTTCCGGTCAGTTCCAGGATGCGGGTTGCAGTCTGGTTGATGAAGTAGCGGTCGTGGGACACGTAAAGCACGGTTCCGGTATAATTGTTCAGGGCATTTTCCAGAATCTCCTTGGAAGTGATGTCCAGGTGGTTCGTTGGCTCGTCCAAAATGATAAAGTTTGCTTCAGAGAGCATCAGCTTTGCCAGAGAGACGCGCCCACGCTCGCCGCCGCTCAAATCAGAAATCCGTTTGAATACATCGTCGCCTGTGAAAAGGAAAGCAGCCAGCACATTCCGAATCTGTGTGTTGGTCAGTGTAGGATAAGCGTCGGACAGCTCTTCAAACATAGTTTTTTCCATATGGAGGACGTGGTGTTCCTGGTCGTAGTACCCGATTTTTACTTTGCTTCCCAAGGTGAAACGTCCAGTGTCAGCGGGGAGGACCTGGTTGATGATTTTCAGCAGAGTGGTTTTGCCTGTCCCGTTATTTCCGATAACCGCCACCCGCTCGCCGCGCTTGATTTCAAAATTCAGGCTGGTAAACAGATGGTTTTCGCCAAAACTTTTGGAAAGTCCTTCTACCGTGAGTACGTCGTTTCCGCTGACGGTGCGCGGCTCCAGTTTGATACGGATTTCATCGTTGATTTCAACGGGCTTTTCCAGGACTTCAATCTTTTCCAGCATTTTTTCCCGGCTTTCTGCCCGTTTAATAGACTTTTCCCGGTTGAAGGACTTGAGCTTTGTGATGACTTCCTGTTGATGTTTGATTTCCTGCTGCTGGTTCATCCAGGCTTTCAGCGCATTATCCCGGAGCTGTTTTTTCTTTTCAGCATAAGCAGAGTAGTTGCCTGAGAAGGTAGTGACATATCCATTATCAATCTCTACGACCTTCGTAACAACACGGTTCAGGAAGTAGCGGTCATGCGCTACAATAATCACAGCGCCGGGATAACTCAGAAGATATGTTTCCAGCCAGGCGATGGAGTTCATGTCCAGATGGTTGGTAGGCTCGTCCAGAAGGATAATGTCAGGTTTCGAGAGCAGCAGTTTTCCCAGCGCTGCCCGGGTTTTCTGGCCGCCAGAGAGAGTCTCTACTTTTTTTGAAAACTCCTCTTCTTTGAAGCCAAGCCCTTTGAGTACGCCTGCCAGTTCGCTTTGGTAAGCATATCCGTCTCTGCGCTCAAATTCCGTGCTTAACCGGTTGTAGGATTCCAGAAGCTGCGTGAGGGCATCGCCTTGAAGGGTTTTCATCTCAAGCTCCATGCTGCGGATGGTTTCTTCCATAGTAATGAGGTCACGTTTCACCTCAAGCAGTTCTTCGTAAATCGTGTTGCCGGAAGAGACTGCTTCATGCTGCGCCAGATAACCGATAGTTGTTCCTTTGGCGAGGATAATCTCGCCGGAATCGGCGGGCAGCTCGCGCATAATAATTTTTAAAAGCGTAGATTTTCCTGCGCCGTTAATGCCTACGATAGCAGTTTTTTCACGCTCCTCCACATGAAAGGATGCGTTTTTCAGGATTTCGTTTGTCCCGAAGGCTTTGTTTATATTTTGACATGCTAAAATCATGGCTGTTCCGTCCTTTGTGTAGTATTTTGCAACAGTTCAGGTAAGTCTTTGCACTTGCTGCAAAGACCGTAAGAACGTAAATCATCAGTATTTTATCATAAACCTCGAAAATACACTAGTGCCGGAAACAAAAAGTTTAAAAGTGTGTTGAAAACAAAAGTGGCGTGTGTTTTAATTAGCATAATGAATAAAAAGAAGGTGTCGGTATGTTGATTGAAGAGAGATTAAATAAAATAGTAGAAATTATTCGGATAAATGACAGCGCCAGGATTGAAGAGCTGGCAGAAACTTTAGGGGTATCCAGGGATACGGTGCGTAGAGACCTTATCCGCCTGGAAAATGAAGGAGTCATTAAAAGAACTCATGGGGGAGCTGTGTTAAATGACAACAGGGCGTCTATTGTGTTTTATGATGAGAGGAAGAATCAGAAGCTGGAAAGTAAAAAGGCAATGGGCAGATGTGCGGCAAAGCTGATAAAGAAAGACGCGTCTGTGATTTTTGACGCTTCGACGACTGTGGAAGAGGTGATTTCTTTTTTGGATAAGAAACACATTTTTGCAGTGACGAACTCGTTGACTGCGGCGACAGAATTGACGCAGCTAAATGATTGTACGATTGCGGTACTGCCAGGGCGGCTGGATCACAACCACCTGTATGTTACCGGTTCAGATACTGTGCAGAAGCTGAATCAGTATAATGTGGATTATCTGCTGCTGGGTGTATATGCTATGGACAGCGGCGGGATTTATACCTGTTCGGAAAGTGAAGGGGCAGTGAAGGCAAAGATGCTGGCCAGCGCCCGGAAGAAAATTGCGATGGCAGACAGCAGCAAGTTTGATACGACAGGTTTAATCAGGATCTGTACGCTGCAGGATGTGGATATTCTTGTTACAGACAAATTTCCGGAAGGAAGGCTTTTGGAAGCGATGCAGAAGGCGGGCGTTGAGATTATCGTGGCAGGATAATCCCAGCGCCCTGCTGATTAAATCTTATCTTTTAAAAGAGGGAGACCAGCCAGAAGGTTCGCCAGGTTCATAGCGTCCCAGGGCAGGTATTCCGCAAGGCTCAGCCCTACGATATCAAACTGTTTATCCAGGTCGTTCAGCAGACGGCTCAGAGATTGGAAAGAAGCGCCCGGCCTGATGAGTTTCAGCCGTTCGAAATACACCGACGGATTTGCAGAGGATTGTGAGCGGAAGGAAGATAAATCCAATACATCCAAATCAAAATGGATAATCAGTTTTCTTATATGCATGTCTTTTATTGTGGCGATGACAGAGCTGCTGTTTTCTGCAAATTCTTCAGGAAGAATATTTTTGAAGTCATAGTTATTTCCGATTTTGCGGCCGAATTCTTTTGCCGGGTCATTTACGCCGATATGGAGCAGATGTTCTGTATCGAGTTTTACTTTTACAAAATCCGAAAAATCTGTATCCCCTTCACCCAGAAAAGAAGCCAGTACCATAGCATGATAATCTGTTGTTTCTCCGGGGACGGAAATATCTCCATGCCTGTCCAGCCAGAGGACTGCAGCATCGCCTTCGTATTTTTCCAGAAGGTAAGTGAAGGGAGCCAGGCTGATGCTGCAGTCCCCGCCGAACACGATGATTTTATCCGGCGACTTGCTTTGCAGAAAGCGGTAAATTTCTCCAGAGTGCCGAAGAAGCTCTTCTTTAAAAGCAATCCCGTCTTTGATAACCTCGGGTGTTTTTGGGATTAAGGGTATTTCAAAGGTTTCGCAGTTTGCGGCTGGCGCCAGCCATTCTAATAATTTTGCACCGAAAGCGTAAACGTATCGGTTTCCTCCCTGCCATTGGGGAAGAATAAGTCTGATGGTTTTATTATCCATAGTGTAGTCCTCCGTAGTTGATAAAAGGTTTTATGTTCTATATAAATGATAAAATAAAATGCAGAAAAATGCAATAATAAATTATTTTTCAAAAAAATAGTGCAGACTATTGCAAAAGTACTTAAAATATGGCATAATGTAGACACCAACAATCGCATCAGAACCCGGGTGAGAGGTGTGTGAAAAATTAAAAAGGAGAGTGTGATTTTTATGAAAGACAAACTATTTGGCGTTTTACAGAAAATGGGCAGATCGTTTTTGCTGCCAATCGCGGTGCTTCCTGTTGCGGGGCTCCTGCTGGGAATCGGAAGTACGCTAACATCATCGGGGTATATTCCTGAGGATACCTTTATTTACAAACTTTTATGCGTGCTTGGTGACTGTGGCGATATGGTATTCGGCATTTTGCCGTTGCTGCTGTGCGTTGCAGTGGCGCTGGGACTGGCCAGGCAGTATAAAGAAGTAGCGGCAATCTCTGCTGTGTTCGGGTATTTTGTAATGAATATGGCAAATTCAAGTATTGTAAATCATTTTATGGATGTGGAAGAGCTGAGTAAGACTCCAGGTCTGCTGAGTGATTTCCTGGGATTCACGAACTGTATGAATACGAGTGTTCTGGGAGGTGTTATCCTGGGTGTTATTGTAGCGAAACTTACAAATAAATTCCATAGCATTAAGCTCCCGGAGTTGCTGGCGTTTTTCGGAGGACTGAATTTTGTCCCGATTATCTCCACAGTGGCAGGTATCGTATTGGGCATTTCCATGACTTTAATCTGGCCGTATGCGGCAGCATTGATTGCAATGCTGGGTGTTGCGGTCAGTAAGATGGGATATGTGGGCACATTCCTGTATGGATTCATTTACCGGCTGCTGATTCCTACGGGACTGCATCATGTATTTTATCTGCCTTTCTGGCAGACGGCTATCGGGGGAACAGAGGTTATTAACGGGGCGGTATTTTACGGAAGCCAGAATATCATGATTGAACAAATACGCCTTGGTTTGCCGATTACGGCGGAGGTAGGCAGATTCTATTCCGGCGAGTTTGCGATGATGATGTTTGGTCTGCCGGGCGCAGCGCTGGCCATGTACCATACAGCCCATAAGGAAAATAAGAAAAAGGCGAAGGGTCTGCTTTTATCTGCGGCTCTGGCTTCCTTCCTGACAGGTATTACAGAACCGATAGAGTTTTCTTTCTTGTTTGTTGCGCCGTTTTTGTATTTTGGCGTGCACTCTGTGCTGGCTGGCGCATGCTTTATGATAGGCCATATTATTGGGGCAGGCGTGTGCAACAATTTTTCGGCGGGAGCTCTTGATTTTATGATTTATGGAGTCATGCTGGGCAACGAGAGAACGAAATGGATTTACATTTTAATTCTTGGTATTGTTATGTTTGTGGTTTATTATATAGTATTCCGATTTTTGATTGTCAAATTCAACCTGAAAACTCCGGGCAGGGAGGATAGTGTGGAAGAGGTCCGGCTGCATAGTAAAAAAGAATATCTGGAGAGCAGTCAGAATAAATATCAGAAACTTCTTGAAGGGTTAGGCGGACTTGAAAATATTCTTGATATTGATGCTTGTGCATCCCGTCTGCGTCTAAGGATGGCTGATGGAAACAAAATTGATGAGGCATTGCTGAAGCAGACGGGCTCCCTGGGGGTTGTAAAAAAAGAAAATAATGTCCAGGTAGTATATGGGCCGAAGGTTTCCACAGTCAGGATAGAACTGGAGAATTATATTTCGGCAATAAAAGGAAAGGAGGGCTGATGATTTGAGAGTCAGAAATAAAATTGTTCAGCTTGCGGGTGCGGAGTATGGAACATTGGGAAGTGTGTTTGCTGTTGAGTATGCGCAAGGTTATGTGCTGATTGATTCAGGAATGCCGGACGCCATTGATGTAATTCGGATGACTATGGATTATTGGGGAATTGATGGGAGAAAGATTACCCATGTATTTTTGACACATGGACATGATGACCATTGTGGAAACGCAGCCTATTTTCAGAGCCTGGGCGCAAAAATTTATATTGGGAAGGAAGACGCCCCGATGCTGGAAGCGGGAAACCTGGGGATGGACAGTCCCTGCACGAATCATGTAATGCCCTGCTGCCGTCCGGATTACCTAATTGGAAGAGATGAGCGCTATAGTATCGGTGACTGTGTGATAGAGGCGTATAAAATGCCGGGGCATACAGACGGGACAGTTTTGTATGTGGGTAAAATCGAAGGAGAAACTGTGATTTTTTCAGGCGATTTCTTTTTCCCGGAGGGAGAGAGAGGCGATATGGCTAGAACAGGATGGAAGGGAGATTTGAGCTACAATTCCAGTAAATTAACAGAGAGCTTCCGGCGGCTGTACATAATGGATTTGAAGCCGGATATTATATTGAGCAGCCATGGAAGGGCTCTGTTCGGGGAGAAGGCAAAGGATTGTGTGCGTACAGCATTTAAATACCACATCTTGAATAACCGATAATTATGGGGGGAATGCATGAAGATAATATGGAAAGAAGTGGAAGAGCCAGAGTGCGATTGTCCGAAGCAGGTGGTATTAAGTGAAGATACGATGCGGGAACGGAAAGAAAAGGTTATCTCCCGGATGGATGAGGCAGGATATGATTACCTGGTTATCTATTGCGACCTTGAGCATGGGGCGAACTTTGAATATTTAACAGGCTTTGTAACACGTTTTGAGGAAGCACTGCTGATAATTGGAAAAGACAAGACGTACCTGATTGCCGGAAATGAAAATGTAAATAAGGCGGAAATCAGCCGTATGCCAGTGGAGCCAATTCTGTATCCGGAATTTTCCCTGCCAAACCAGCCATTGAAAGGAAAAGAAAAACTGGAGGATATTTTCGGAAAAATAGGGATTCAGGATAAACGAGTAGGGGTAGCTGGATGGAAATTGTTCGAGGATGTTTCTTTGTTTGACGTGCCCTGTTGGATTGTGGAAAGCCTGAGGCAAACAGCGGGCCGCCTGGAAAATGCGACGGAGATTTTTATATCTCCGGAAACAGGGGCAAGAATAACCAACAATGCGAACGAGATTGCACATTATGAATATGGAGCCGCACTGGCTTCGTCTGGTATTCTGAAAGCGATGAAAAGCGTAAGAGAGGGAATTTCTGAGACAGAACTTGGAACGCTGCTGAATGGGCATGGGCAGCGGGGGAGTGTCGTTACTATTGCGGCGGCAGGAAAACGTTTTGAGCATGCGGTGATTTATCCTACAGAAAAAATCGTAAAAAAAGGAGATGCCCTCTCCTTAACGGTGGGATATAAAGGCGGTTTGCAGAGCCGGGCTGGGTTTGCAGCGGAAAGTGGGCTGGATTTGCCGGAGAGACAGAAGGGGTATCTTGAGGAACTGGCAATTCCGTATTTTAAGGCTGTAGTTACTTGGCTTGAAAATATCAGGACAGGGATGAGCGGCGGCATGTTGTACAGCATGATTGAGGAAGTTTTGCCGGCAGGAAAATTTTGCTGGAGTTTGAATCCGGGGCACCTGTGTGCAGATGAAGAATGGCTGGCGTCTCCTGTCTATAAAGAGTCAGAAGCAGTGCTGAAAAGCGGAATGATTTTGCAATTTGATATTATTCCCTCAGTGGAGGGATATGCGGGCGTAAGCTGTGAGGGCGGAATAGCTCTGGCAGATGCAGGACTGCAGGAGAAAATAAAACACAGTTATCCGGAAAAGTATGAAACTTTCATGAAGCGTAGAGAGTATATGCGCAAAATTCTGGGAATCCGTGTTTCGGATGAAATACTTCCTATGGGAAATGCGGATGCTTACTATAAGCCATTTATGCTGTCAACGAAAGCGCTGGCGGTGGAAAGGGCAGACATATGATTTAACAAATAAATAAACACGCAGCTGTTTGGCTGGGAGTGGCCGTTGACGCGTTTCCGTAAAAGATAGGGATGCGTCAGCGGTCATATTTTTGTTTAAAAGCGGAGCAGAGAAAAGTTACTTGCCACCAATGGACAGATAGTGCTATACTAATGAAAGAAATTCGCCATGATAAGACATAAACGATAGGTACAGGTGGAAGAGTTGAAAAGAAGGATTGAACAGCTGCTGAATGGAATATTTGAGTATGAGGCTCCCAGGCTTGTGGCTTCCCAGGAGGAAATCCGTGCGGTGCTCCGAAAGGGCAGGACGTTCCGGGGAGAATTCCGGGTGGAGAGTGCGGATAAACGGAAAGTCAAAGGCTTTATCTATGCGGACAGCCCCCGCATGGCATATGAGCCTTCAGATTTTAATGGAATTTCTGAGAAAATCGTGTATGAACCTGATATTACGGGTATGGAGGAAGGAGATGTGCTGGAAGGCGCGTTTACTGTTTGCTCGGATTTAGGGGAATACAGGATTCCTTACCATATTGAGATTGCCCGGAGCATGGTGAAGACTTCTGCTGAAGTGATTGACAGCCTGGAAGATTTCCAGAAACTTGCCCGGGAGGATTTTCAGAAAGCATATCCCGTTTTTGTATCGGAGGGATTTCGGAACATGTTGGAGAGACAGAAGCCGGAATGGATCCCTTTGTATGAAGGACTGCGTACACAGGCGTCAGGTTATGCGGATATGGAGGAGTTTCTGGTGGGAATCCATGCGAAAGACGTGGTAAATCTTACGCTGGAAAAGCCAGACGCGTATTTTGAAGGGCTTGGGCAGACCCAGAAGGAATCAGCAGTGCTTTCGAAGGACGGCTGGGGTTTTCAGAAACTGGATATCTGTACAGATGCGGAGTTCCTGGAAGTAGAGCGTCCGGTGGTTACGACGGATGAATTTATTGGGAGCACTTACCGCCTGGATTATCTGATTTACCCGGACAGGCTTCACGAAGGGAAGAATTACGGAAAGATTTTTGTAAAAAGCCCTTACCAGACACTGTGCTTTGAGGTAACTGTGGCAAAGAATGCCGAAAACGGCCCGTCAGGACAGCGGCATGAGCAGAAGGTAAGGATAAAGCGTCTGATGGAGCGGTATGTGGAGTTCCGGCTCCGCAGGCTCAGTCTGAAAAAGTGGGTGGACAGTTCGCTGGCGGACTTAAAAGCATACAGGAATGCGGGCGGCGCGCATCCTATGCTGGAGTTGTACCAGGCGCATCTTCTCTTTGCGGCAGGACGGGAAGATGAGGCGTGCATTCTCCTCACAGAGTTTGAGGGAGAGCGCGGGAGGATGGAGAAACCGGAAGTCAGAGGCTACTACCTGTATTTGACAACATTTTATAATAAAGACAGGGTTTATGTAGACTATGTAGAAGAGACTCTTTTGGAGCTGCTTCATCAGGATAGGGAAAACTGGAGGCTGCAATGGCTGCTTTTGTATCTTCAGGAAAGCCTGATTTCACGTCCGGCAGATAAGCTTGAAGCCATCCGAAGTCAGTTCCTTTATGGGTGCCGGAGCCGTATTATGTACTTGGAGGCTTACGGGATTATTGAGAAAAAACCGGGAATGCTTAAGAAGCTGGGAGAATTTGAGGTGAGCCTGCTTCATTTTATATGCCGGGAAGGGCTTTTGGATGAAGAAATTATCCGGCATATCACAGATTTGGCGGGACGGGAGAAAAAATATTCGAAACATCTGTATGATATCTTGAAACAATGTTATGAGGAGCAGCCTTCGGGGAACCTGTTAAAAGTTATCTGCAGCCTGTTGATTAAAGGGGATAAGGACGGAGAAGCATACTTTGCATGGTATGAGGCTGCGGTAGAGTCGGATATCCGGCTTACCGGTCTGTATGAGCATTATGTGAATTCTATGGGAACAGGTTTTCAAAAGCCTCTGCCACGGATGATTAAGATGTATTTCTCATATAATAATACGCTGAACTATCAGAAAAAGGCGGCAGTGTATGCGAATGTAATAGAACATCGGGAAGAAGATATGCGAACGTTTGAGAACTATCAGCCGACGATCGAAAAGTTTATGGTGGAGCAGCTGGAGGCGGGGCATATTAATCGAAGCCTGGCGTTGATTTACCGGACGTTTCTGAATGCGTCTGTCCTGAACCGCTGGATAGCTGAGCATTTGGCGAAGGTGATTTTTACATGTGAAGTTCGCTGTGACAGCCCAAATGCCCGCTATGTGGTAGTGGTTCACCGTGAGCTTGAGCATGAGCAGCGGGCGGCGCTGCTGGGCGGAAAAGCTGAGGTGAAACTATTTACCGAAAATTATCAGATTTTTATCGAGGATGACAGAGGAAACCGCTGTACAGCTTCACTGCCGTATGAGACGGAACGGCTTTTGGAGAGCGGCGAGCTTTTGGCTCTCTGCCGGAATATGTCATCGGAGTGTCCGGAAATTCTTCTGAACATCTGTGGGGCGGCAGTGGGAGAGCATGTTGTCGGGGAAAAGAATGTAAAGAGCTTCTGGAAGCTTTTGGACGTCAGCGGTATCCGGGAGGGATATAAAGAAGCAGTGAGGAAGGAGCTTTTAGACTATTATTACGCAAATCCAAAATCGGCGTCCCTGGATGAATTTTTGCATGGAATCAGCCTGGAAAAATTTTTCCGGACGGATAAGCGCAAGCTTTTGGGGATGCTGGCAGCGGAAGGAATGTGCAGTGAGGCGTTTGCCCTGGTGGGAACTTACGGGGCAGAAAGGGCGGAACTTGGCTCTCTGGTGCGGATATGCAGCCGGAATGTGCTGAGCAGGGAGTATGAGCCGGATGATATGCTGCTCTCTGTCTGCTGGTACTGCTTCAGGCATGAGAAATATGATGAAACTCTGCTTTCTTATCTTCTGAAACATTATGACGGCCCGATACAGGACATGAAGCGTCTCTGGAAAGCGGGAAAACAATTTGAGCTGGATACTTACAGGCTGGAAGAGAAGATTCTTCTTGTGTTGGTTTTTATGCGCTCCGGCACGGAAGAGACAGAGGAAATTTTTGATTCTTACCGGAAAAATATGGGGAAAAAGCCGTTAATATCGGCGTATGTCATCTATCGGGCATATGAGTATTTTGTGCGGGGGATTTCTGTCAGCGCTCCGGTGTTTGCCTACATTGAGAGGGAATATGAGATGGGACAGGAGATGCAGGATGTATGCCTGCTGGCGCTGCTGCGGTTTTATGCGGCGCAGCCTTCCCTGACGGACAAGCAGGAAGGGAATGTGCAGAAGCTTTTGGAGGAATTTTATTACAGGGGGATGCCTTTCGCATTTTATAGGGATTTCCCGACAGAGTTAATACGCCCATTTCAGCTGCAGGATAAGAGCTATGTAGAGTATCGGGCGAATCCTGGAGCGTCCGTGACGCTGAGCTGGTCTGTGGAGAGACAGGGCGGAGGGAAAACCAGAAAGAGTTCAGAGCTAATGAAGGATGTTTACCAAGGTGTGTTTGTAAAAGAATTCACGCTGTTTTATGGGGAAACTGTTCACTATAAGATACGTGAAGATTTTGACGGGACAAAGCGGGAGACAGAGCCTATGACGCTTTCCTGGGACGCCAGGGGAAATATGGAAGGCGATACGCGCTATGATTTGATTAACCGTCTGGCAAAGGCGGTATCTGATAAGGACAAACGGGCAGCCAGGGACGTGATGCAGCTCTATTTTGAACAGGAATGCCTGGCAAAACATATTTTCCCGAATAATGAATAGTTCGGAGGTAAATCGGAGGCGGATATGGCAATGGATTTTAACGAGGTAATCATAGGCTTTGATTTGGGGCGGAACTCCTCTGTGCTCACTTTTTACCATCAGAATAATACGGAGCCTAAGACGGTCAGCGCGGTGGCGGGAGAGGAGAAGTATCAGATTCCTACTCCGAGGGACTTATTTCCGCTGATTGAACAAAAAGTGGAGCTGGGAGCGGCGCTGTTGTCGAATTTCTTTAAAGTGTGTTTTGAAAAACTTTCGGCAGTGGGGCCTATGAGCGGGGCAGTGGTGATGGTGACAATGGCGGAGATGCGCCGGGACTGGGTGCAGGCAATCCGGCAGGCTCTGGAGATGCTGGGCATTCCAAAAGATAAGGTTTATCTCCAGGATTATCTGGAGAGTTTCTACTATTATGCGTTGAGCCAGAAGAAGGATTTATGGCGCTATAAGGTGGGACTGTTTTCTTATGAGGAAGATTTTATCACAGGATATGAGCTGCATATCAATGGAAAGACAAAGCCGGCTATGGTGTCCGTGAAGAACAGGGGACGCATCTGCCTGGATGAAAAGACGAGGGGAAGCCGGAAACCGGAACACTGGAAGCGAATGAAAGACGTGCGTTTTCTGGAACATGCGAAGAAGGTGATGGGCACAGATGCATATTCCACGGTTTACCTGGTGGGAGATGGTTTTGACCAGAGCTGGGAGCAGGAATCCCTCAAATATCTGTGTAGCAGGCGGAAAGTGTTTTTGGGCCGGAATCTGTATTCTAAGGGAGCGTGCTATGGGGCGATGAGCCTGGCGGGGATAAAGCCTCTGGGAAATTATATTTATGCAGGACCGGATATGATTGAGCATAATGTGGGCATGAAGATGTTCAAGCGGGGGATAGAGAGCCGCATGGATATGATAAACGCCGGAATCAATTACTACATGGCATATTTTGAATGTGAATTTATTTTGGACGGCACGGATGAGCTGGTATTTTTCACCCGGAGCATACATGGCGAGAGCATGGCTCATAAAGTGCGGCTGACAGATCTTCCCAAACGGCCGAACCGGGCGACCAGGATACACATGGAGATAACTTTTACGGCAAAAGATAAGTGCCGGATAAGGCTTGAGGACATGGGGCTTGGCGAGCTGTATAAAAGCTCGGGAAAAAAATGGGAAGCAGTGATTGAGCTGTAGAAGGAGGCATGGGGAATGAGCGGCTATCATTTGTGTCAGGTGAGGAAAGCGGAGCATCCTTATTATATTGAAAGTATCAGCACGAATATATACACAATAGAAGAATTGTGCTTTTATCTGCAGCAGAATATCTATCTGGTGGACAGTTCTATTATGAATGAAGAGCTGTGCAGCTGGGTAGGAGAAGAACTGGGGCTGAAAAAGCTGTGCCGGAAGCTTACGGAACGTTTGGAGGAGGCGCGGCATGGCAGCATGGCGGGATTTCTTCTGCCCATTTTCAAAGAAATCGGATATCTGTCGCCGGAAGAGCACCGCCAGGTGCAGGAACAAATTTCCGGCATTGAAATCCAGCCGGCGGATTTGCGGAGAAAGATAAAGGCGGATTATCTGATGAAGTACGGGATGTACGGGAATGCCATCCGGGAGTACTGCCGAATTTTAAAGGACAGGAATCCGGGGAATCTGGGAATTCAGTTTTATGCCTCGGTACTGGACAGCATGGCCGCAGGGTATGGGCATCTCTTTCTTTTTGAAGAAGCAGCGGACTGTCTGTGGCAGTCTTATGGGATTGTGAAATCGGCGCAGACGTTAAACCGTTATCTTTCGGTACTGCCTTTGTTTTTAGATAAGGAAGCGTACCGTGCAAGGCTGCAGGAGATTTCCGTGACGCGGGCGCAGATTGACAGGATTGAGACGAAAAATGCGAAATATATACGGGAAGAAGTGCCGAAGCTTTTAAAAGCGTGGGACGCGGAAAAGTTTCTGGAACAGCAGAAGAAAGAGTATTGTAAAAGCGCATGCAGTTAAAACGGCGGTTGACAGTTCTTCTAATATATGCTAGTATGATTTTGCTGATTTAGCATGGTAGAGTGCTCAATCGATAAAGACACATGCTTATACATAATTATGGAGGAGAATTTATTATGAAAAAAAGAATCATTAGCGCGATGCTGATTACAGCGATGGCGGCAGCTATGACAGCAGGATGCGGAACGAAAGAGGAAGCTCCGGCAACGGAAACAGCTGCAGAGTCCGGGACAGAAGAGGCAGTGAAATTAGAGGATGATACAGATGCTCCGGAATCAGAGGCAGCAGGAACGGAAAAGTCAGGCGATACGTTTACGGTAGGCTTTGACCAGGATTTCCCGCCTATGGGATTTGTAGGCGAGGACGGCGAGTTTACAGGCTTTGACCTGGAACTGGCAGCAGAGGTGGCAAAGCGTCTTGATAAAGAAATCGTGTACCAGCCAATCGCATGGGACGCGAAGGACATGGAGCTTGAGTCGGGTACGATTGACTGTATCTGGAATGGATTTACCATGAACGGACGAGAGGATTCCTATACCTGGAGCGAGCCGTACATGAAGAATAACCAGGTATTTGTAGTGAAAGCGGACGCTGGCATCAGCACAAAGGAAGACTTGGCCGGAAAGGTCGTAGATGTACAGACAGATTCCAGTGCAGAGGCAGCTTTGAAAGAAGATGAAGAGCTGATGAATTCGTTCGGACAGCTTGTGACAGTGGCAGATTACAATACGGCATTTATGGATCTGGAGTCTGGTGCGGTAGATGCGATTGCTATGGATGATGTGGTAGCAAGCTATCAGATTGAGCAGAGGCAGGTAGATTTCGTAGTGCTGGATGAGACACTGGCAGCAGAAGAGTACGGCGTCGGCTTTAAGCTGGGCAATGAAGAGCTGCGAGACCAGGTACAGGATGCGTTGAAAGAGATGGCGGCAGACGGCACGCTGGCAGAGATTTCAGACAAATGGTTTGGCAAGGATATTACGACAATCGGTAAATAAATACAGCTATATCAGGGCTGCTGTAAAAGCGTTTTTGC
The DNA here is from genome assembly GCA_947643415.1 of uncultured Clostridia bacterium. GTDB lineage: Bacteria > Bacillota > Clostridia > Lachnospirales > Lachnospiraceae > Eubacterium_F. Next base: position 60,445 of record CANRWA010000020.1, read on the forward strand.
AGCAGCCCTTTTTACGGTAAGTGCGGAGGAAGAGAAGATGGATTATGGGATGATGCTTTCGAAACTGGCAGGCGGGATGCTGACAACTGTT
>CANRWA010000021.1 GCA_947643415.1 uncultured Clostridia bacterium
CCTGTTTCAAGGCTTGGCAATACTTTTTTCAATTTCAATGTGTTAAACTCCCGTGCCGGTAAGAAAAATACGGTAACCAAAACCGATCATTCTTGTAATGATACCAGCACCAGTCAGTATCAGGGTCCCTTTTACTAAATGATTCTTCAATGCGTTCGTCCTTCACGGCTTTTTAATAATGTATGAGGCACATCAGCAAAAAATGTTGTCTTTATCGCTGATTTATAGTATTATATATTTGTTGAATATCATGCAAAGGGGAGAAAACTGTGTTATTAAAAAGAAATGTACTGACAGTCATATATTCGTTCGTTTTTATGTTATTACTTGGAATCGGCTTTATTGAAGTGATGTTCCTTGCGATCTCATCCAGCAGTGACCGCAATGTGATTGCCTGTATCATTATTATTGGCATCATCATTTACCTTATTGTGGCATTTCTTCTGAAAGAAAAGAATAAAGTACAGTTTATACAGACAGAAAAGAAATTGTTTCAGATCAGTGAAGCAGTCTTTGTTCTGTCACTTCTTGTATTGGCATTTATTTTAAATATGGATGCCGATATGGGAAATAACCTTATGGGATTATTATTGCTGGCATTCATTTATGGGTGTGCCCGCCTTCTTGGTGGCCGTCTGTGTGGAATTATGGCTGCCAGTGTTGGTTTTTTTCTCTTTCTCTATCTTTCATCTGCCAATTATGAATCCGATCATACTATGGATATCCTTTGTATCCTGGTTCCATATTTTGTTTTTCTTTTTATCACAAAAAAAATTGCAGTCATATATATTGAACAGTCATTTCTTATTGTTGTATCGTATTTAATGCTTGCTGTTGTATTCTCGCTGGCAGTGATCCTCGAACCACTGGTGTTGCTGCTCGCGGCAGGATGTATTCTTTCGCTTCTCTTTGGAAAACCGAAAGAGAAAGGAAGCCTTCTGACCAGTGGGCTCTTTTCGGCCTTCATATTACTTGCTGCTACTGTTGCCATTCTTGTGGGGGTATACTTTTTTATGCCTGAGGTGAAGGCAAATCTTTCCCTTGATCTGGATATAAAGATAAAACAAATGGGTACATCTTATATGGATATCATGTCATATCTTTTAAAAAAATACCTGAGAACCAGCGATTTTTTGTATGATGTCTCGCAGACAGGCATATTTCCATCCATTTTGTTTTTCTTTTCCAGTCTTTCTGGTTTTTATGCTATACGAAAAAGATCATCTGCCATTGGTCCATTGTGTTTTGCCTATATAGGGATACTGGTATATCACCTGCTGTTTCTTGGAAATGCGGATGAATTTTATTATATGTTCTATTTTCTTCCTATTTTTTCTTCTTATGGGATATATAATACACTGTTGCCGGAGAATGCTGCGGAGGCAGTAGAAAAACAGGCACAGACAGAAGAAAAAGAGCCAGAACAAGAATTGTTGTCCGTTTCAGAACCCGAATCATTATCAGAATCGCAGCCACAGCCCGCAAACAAATCTTTGCCGGAACAGAAAACAGAACCATTCATAAAGGCAGAGCCAGAGAGAATAACAAATGAGGAGATGGTACCAGATCCAATGCTGCAAAAAGAAAAGAAAGAGAAGAAGAAAACCAAAACAAAGAGAAATTCTGTTGACCCAGCAGTACCAGAGCCAACAATACCAGATACTGCTAATATGGCAGCAACTGAAATTCCTGAGTGGACTGTATCGGAAAATTTTCAGAAAGCAGCAAAAGAACCAGTCAAACAGATAAAGGCGCCTGAAACAGGATTACCACATGAAGGAGAGCCAATCCTGGGAGCAGTACAGCTTTCTGAGGCAGAACAGCTTCCAGAAATAGAACAGCCTGTTCAAATGGAACTGTTTTCAGAAACAGGACTTTCCTCTGAACCAGAAGAACAGGCTTCCAAAATACAGTTATCTTCTAATAATGAGATTTCTACTGGAGGAGAGCTTTCTTTTGAAGAGAAAGAATTTATACCGGAATCATTGGAAATCCTGAGTCCGGAGATCACAGCTCCAGAAGACACTCTTGATATTTCCCTGACAGAAACGACAGCAGATCTTTCTATACCAGAAGTTACCGATACCGATGAAGACCTAATGTTATTGGATGAACCAGAACTATTGCCAGAGGATGAACCTTCACTTCTCTCAGAGGATAGCCTTACCTCAGATAATAACATAGCGGATGAGAGCAATACGTTGGAACAATTTGCGGATCAGGACAATGATGCGGATGCCCAGTTAAATACTCTGTTAAACCGTTTGGATATCTCAGATAATATTCGCCGGATGAACGAATCTGCCCGCGAAGATATTGCTGATATTATTGAACGCGATGTTACAGAAAATGAATTACATGAGGCAAAGCCAGCCGCAGAACTGGATTTTGAACCTCAACAGCCATTGCCTAAATATGTAAAACCAGAATTTGATTTTGAGATTGAACCTATATCACAGCCTTTACAGGATGTGGAAGGTAGTATCAGTGAATATGATAAAGTTCCCACTATAAATGATCTCGAAAAAAAATGGCGGGATGTCAGTGAGACTCCAAAAGAGGAGCTGACAATGAATATTTCTGGAGAAAAAGTTTCCGGAGAAATAATTTCTGAACCCCAATATCCTTTTGCTTATGATCTGGAGGATATCGAAGATATGGCACCAGATCCTGGGACAGAATCTGGCGGGGGAAAGAAACCACAGGTCCATAGTGAAGAGATCGTGAGAGAGAATGGCATGAATAAACGTTCTTATCACAAATTAACCATTGGATAATCACTTTCTTTCAGAATCAGAATAAACTATATTATACGATATGATGTAAGCCCGGCAATTGTGCCGGGCTCACTTTATAGCACAACAACAAAGGAAAGGAGATTTGTCATGAACCAAACGATATATCTGGATAATGCAGCCACAACAAAGATATCAGACCACGTTCTTGCCTGTATGCTCCCTTTTCTAAAGGATTCTTATGGAAATCCTTCCAGTTTATACGATTTGGGAGCAGATAATAAAGAAGCCCTGACGAACGCAAGACAACAGATCGCCGGAATATTGGCATGTAAACCACAAAATATATTTTTTACTTCCGGGGGGACAGAAAGTGATAACTGGGCGCTTATCGGTACAGCAGAGAGCCGCGCCCATCTGGGAAAGCATCTGATCACAAGTAAGATTGAACATCATGCTATACTTCATACCTGTGAGTATCTGGAAAAGCGTGGATTTGAGATTACCTATCTGGATGTGGATGAGCAGGGATTTGTAAAAAAAGAAACTCTTATGAACGCACTGCGCCCAGATACGATCCTTGTCTCGATCATGACAGCGAACAATGAAATTGGTACGATCCAGCCTATCGCAGAATTTGGGGAATTACTTCAGGATCATCCAGCATTTTTTCATACAGATGCCGTACAGGCATTTGGACAGATACCGATCCTGCCGGGAAAATGGCATATTGATATGCTCAGTGCAAGCAGTCATAAGTTTCATGGGCCAAAAGGTGTGGGATTCCTTTATATCAGGGATGGCATTGACCTGCCTTCCTTTCTTCATGGAGGAAAGCAGGAGAGAGGGAGACGTGCCGGCACGGAAAATGTTGCTTCCATCATAGGCATGGGAAAGGCAGCCGAAATCGCAGCACACACGATGGAAGAGCGGAGACAGAAAGAAACCGCCCTGCGGGATTATATGATATCCCGTATCGAAAAGGAGATTCCATTCTGCCATTTGAATGGTTCACGCAAACAACGCCTTGCTAATAATGTAAATGTCAGCTTTGCTTTTGCTGAAGGGGAGACATTGGTGGTTCTTCTGGATATGGAAGGAATCTGCTGTTCTGGCGGTTCTGCCTGTACATCAGGGCAGGCTGCATCCTCCCATGTACTCAGGGCGATTCACCTGGAGCCGGATACCGCCCGGGGGGCGTTGAGATTTACACTGAGCGAGGATACAACAAAGGAAGAGATCGATTATACAGTAGATGCGCTGAAGAAAGTCCTTGCACAATCCCGCAGGATGAATTCGGCATTTGTCTCCTTTATGAAAATAAACAGGAAACGCTGATATCATTGCTGCATCAGGCATCCAGAGAGTGGAACCGGGGTCTGCGTTGGTGAAAGGTAACATACTGATGCAGGCCTGCTGTTCTCATCAGTGGGGCGAGTGTGTCAAAATGATATGCCAGAAATTCTGGCTGATGGGCATCAGAGCCAATGGTGACCATTTCACCGCCAAGTTCTCTGTACCATGTCAGGATATCCAGATGAGGGTTCGGGTTCTTTCCGGATTTAAAGCCAGATGTATTCACTTCTAAAGCGATATCTTTCCTGACCAGTAACTTTAAGATCTCCTCAATCAGTTCATGGAACTGTTCTGGTTCATAGTGAAAATCATCTGGTGCATAACGGACAATATAGTCCAAATGCCCTAATGAATCAAAGTCTGTAAATACGCACAGATTGCCATAGAGTTCTTCCAGATACTTCCGGATACATACCACCGCATCCTGGCCTGCCCAGAATTCCCTGTAATAAGGATCCTTTCGTCCCATCAGATGAAGGGAACCAATCATATAATCAAGTTCCTTATCTGCCGATATTTCTTTGTTCTTGTCCAGAATATCAGAACGTGTCTGCAATCCACACTCAACACCAGTTAAGATTTCAAGTCCACTGTATTTCTCACGGAGACCTTTCAACTCTGCCTTGTATGCTTCTATATCATAACAGAAGGGGAGTTCTCCTTTTGGAAGAGGGATATCACACTGATCCAGTGGAAAACCGTGATCCATATGATCCGTCAGGCAGATTCCAGAAAGACCACAGGCAATGGCAGCGTCTAACTGTACATGGACTGGCGTGTTACTGTCTGTGGAATAGGCAGTATGGACATGGGTATCATACACGATCATCACAGACAGCTCCTTTCAAGAAAAATAGCATCTTCTTCATCCACACAGCGGATTCCTTCAATATGGGAAGAGGCCACCAGGGAATAATTTGTATAATAGATGACAAATCCCGGTTTGCTTCCATTGGGTTTCTTAATATTCTTCTTCTGAGTATAGTCAATCTCCAGTTTGTCCGCCCCTTTTCCTTTGGAGAAATAGGCAGCAAGGCTTGCTGCCTCCTCAAAAGTCCGTATGGGCGGTTCCTCTCCATTACATTTCACGATTACATGGGAACCTGGCATCTGCTTCGCATGAAACCACCAGTCATTTCCTGTGGCAACCTTAAAGGTAAGTTCATCATTCTGATAATTATTCTTACCCACATAGATATCATAACCATCGGAAGAAATAAAGTGAAGAGGACGGCTCTTCGGCATACGCCCCTTTTTTCCTTTCCCTGGTGTGTGTTTCCTCGTATAGCCGCTGTCAGACAATTCCTGTCGGATATAATGAAGATCTTCCTCCTTGCGGGCGATATCTAGTTCTGTCAGGATTGATTCAAGATGGTCGATCATCTCCTGATTTTCTTTCATCTGTTCAGATACAGCATCAAATGTCCGTTTCATTTTATTATATTTATTAAAATACCTGTTAGCATTTTCCGTGGCAGTCAGATCCGGTTCCACAGGAATGGAAACTTCCTTACCGTCATAGTAGTTCACACAGACCAGTACCCGCTCATCTGGTTTCATCTGGTATCCATAGGTATTTAACAATTCACCATAGATTCGGAAACGTTCTTTCTTCTCAGTATCCTGAAGCTGCCTGCGCTGCAGGTCCATTTTCTTCAAGCTCCGTTCCAGCAGAGTCGTAACGCTTTTCCTCAGATCTGCAGATTTCTGGCGTATCCGTGTAATGGTGTCTTTTTCCCGGTAGAAGGACTCGGTCATCTGCGATACGGAACCCATCTGGCGGCAGTTCATAGATTTATACATACTCAGTGGAACAGCACTGAATTCTACAGGTACCGGGCCATTCAAATAGATACATGGGGTGAAACGACATTCTTTTATATCCGATATCAGTCCACGAAAAGCAGTCATAAGTGCCGAGCGTTCATTGCCATTGAGAGATGCCATGGGAGCATCCCCATCAAGGTGGCTGCGGTAGGCAATTTCATGGGCAATGGTAGAACTAAATCCTGTGATAGAACCATAGATTGCCTTTGCAATGGAACATGGTTTCTTGAATAATTCTTTATTCCACATCTCTGTTGTAACAGAGAAAGGATCTGTCTTATTCATTGTATTGGGAATAAAATATTCCCTTCCCGGAAGGACTTCCCGGACAGAACTTACCAAGCCATTGATATGCTTGATGCTGTCCACGATCTGGTTCTTATCATCTACAAAGATAATATTACTGTGCTTCCCCATGATCTCTACCATAAGGCTGCGCTGTACAACATCTCCCAGTTCATTCAGGTTCTCCATGCATATCTTTATCACCCGCTCAAATCCCATCTGTTCAATGGATAATACTCTGGCACCGTTTAGATGCTTGCGGAGAAGCATACAGAAGTTGGGTGCCGTAAGAGGGGATTGTTTGGGATTTTCTGTCAGATAAAGCAGTGGAAGGGAAGCGCTTGCCGAGATCTGGAGACGATAATTTGCCCGGTTATTTTTAATTGTCAGCAATAACTCATCCGGCTCTGGCTGAGCTATTTTCTGTATATGCCCGCCCTTCAGAAGATCATTTAACTCTTTTACAAGGGCAGAAATGGTAATGCCATCAAATGCCATCAAATTCATCCTTTCCTGTGTTATGGTGACCATTAGTATGTTACTTTTTACTCCCCAGCCAGAGCGGACACTTAATCATCGGGTTGGTGGCTCTTGTACTCTCTGTTGTCCAGCATATCACACCCGACGAAAAATAACTTGTTTTCTCCGGTTGCATAAGCATTACGCTGCCTTTCGCAAAACTCGCTGTCTGCTGGTGTTTCCTGCCTTTTCGCAGCATAGCCGCCCGCCGGTCCTTATGCACCACTAGTTTTTTTTATTATTGCGGGTAGCACCGAAGGTGCTGATCCATGGAAAGGAGAATGCCAGAAAATAAATATATTTAATTTTGGCATTCTCCTTTCCATGGACAGATGCTTTGCATCTGCCCGCAGAATAAGCGGGCCTGGCGTTAGTGGTGCATTAGTACCGCTGCGTGGCGGCTTCTAGTGCAAACGTGCTGCGGGGAGGCAGGAAACATCAGCAGACATCTCAGACAATGCTCAGGCAGCGTATCTGCAACCGGAGAAAACAATATTTTTCGGGGAATGATATAAGACAGCAGAGAGTACAAGACCCGCTGCTTCGCTCCCGATGATTAAGTGGCTGCCCAGTCAGGGAGTGAAAAGTAACATTAGTATTATACAATAGAAGAAAAAAACTGGCAATTCTTGACTTCCTTTCCTCTTTGCACTATAATAATACAGTATATGGTTATGAAAGGGGCAACGGAAATGATTCAGAGTATGACCGGTTTTGGCCGGGGTGAAGCATCAGACGGAGATTATAAGATTGAGATTGAGATGAAATCAGTAAACCACAGATATCTGGATGTCAATGTACGTCTGCCACGCAAACTCAATTTTTATGAGAATGAGATTCGTAACCAGGCAAAACAATATGCAGATCGCGGCAAAGTGGATATATTTGTCACCTTTTCAGATATGACAGGGCAAAGTCTTAATGTTACTTACAATAAAGAAGTAGCGGAGGCATATCTGTCAGGGATTCGACAGTTATCGAAGGACCTGAAACTGGAGAACACGACGGTTGCTTATGAAATATCCCGTTTCCCTGATGTTTTTGCTATGGAGGAATCAGGACTGGATGAGGACACAGTAGGCGCTCTCATCACGAAAGCCATGGAGCATGCCGGGGAGCAGTTTGTACTGAGCCGCCGTGCAGAAGGGAATAAACTCAAAGAAGATCTTATGGGTAAATTCCTGCGGATAGAAGAGCTGGTTGGTCTGGTGGCAGAACGCTCTCCGCAGATCGTACAGGAGTATCGGCAGCGAATCCAGGATAAAGTTACAGAACTTCTGGGAGATGCACAGATTGATGAAGGTGTCCTGGCAACAGAACTGGTGGTCTTTGCAGATAAGATCTGTGTAGATGAGGAGATGGTTCGTCTACGCACTCATGTTATACATATGAAAGAAACGCTGGAAGAAGAAGGCACCATTGGACGTAAACTGGATTTTCTCACACAGGAAATGAACCGGGAGGCAAATACAATCCTCTCTAAGGCAAATGACACCATTGTTTCCAACTATGGCATAGAATTAAAGACAGAGATTGAGAAAATCCGCGAACAGATCCAGAATATTGAATAAAACTGAGGTGTAGATATGAATTTTGTAAATATTGGTTTTGGAAATGTCGTAAATAGTGACAAGGTGTACAGTATTGTCAGCCCGGAGGCAGCACCCGTGAAGAGGCTGGTCCAAAACGCCAAAGATACAGGCAGTGCCATTGATGGTACCTGTGGGAGAAAGACCAAGGCAGTACTGGTGATGGAAAATCATACCGTTGTACTGTCCTCTCTTTTGCCAGAAACGATCGTAGCACGAATGAATACAGATGAGGGAAGGAGATAGAATAATGGAACGCACAGGGATTCTAACTGTCATATCAGGATTTTCCGGGGCCGGAAAAGGCACTATTATGAAAGAATTGATACATAAATACCCTTATTTTCTCTCTATATCGGCAACCACAAGAAAACCAAGGGAGGGAGAAGTGGATGGAAGAGAATATTTTTTTCATACACGGGAAGAATTTGAGAATATGATCGCAGACAACGAACTGATCGAATGGGCTGAATATGTAGGCAATTATTATGGTACCCCCAAAAAAGCGGTGGAACAGCAGCTAGCTGATGGGAAAGATGTAATCCTTGAAATTGAGATGCAGGGTGGCCTGCTTGTGAAGAAACAGTTTCCTGATGCACTTCTTATCTTTGTGACACCGCCCTCCGCTGAAGAGTTAAAAAACCGCCTCTATGGACGTGGCACAGAAGAAGAGGAGGAGATTAGGAAGCGCCTTTATCATGCGGAAGAAGAAGCTTCTTATATGAAGTATTATGATTATCTTGTGGTAAATGACCAGCTTGATGATGCTGTAACCCAGATTCATACAATTATTTCAAATGAGCACAGTAAAGTTCCATATCTTAGTAATTGGATATCATCCATGACAGAAGATCTTGCACAATTTAAGGAGGGAAAATAATATATGGAAAACGGAGAGATCAATATGGAAGAACAGCCAGTGGAAGGTAAGAAGCCTTCCAGGCTCAAATATGTGATAGAGGGATTGATTTATATTGCTTTGATCGTAGTCTGTGTCTATGTTGTCCCCAAATATGTGATTCAGAGGACTGTAGTAAGTGGGGAATCTATGGAAGATACCCTGCATGATGCAGAAAGCCTTCTTATTGATAAAATATCTTACCGCTTTGTTGATCCGAAACGCTATGATATCATTGTTTTTTATCCAAAAGGCCGGGATGTTGATGAGTATTATGTAAAACGGATCTATGGCCTTCCTGGAGAGACGATACAGATCAAGGAGAATGATATCTTTATTAACGGTGAAAAGATAGATGACCCCTATGCGAAGGATGCCATGTCTACTGGCGGTATAGCCAATGAGCCTTATACCCTTGGCGAAGATGAATATTTTGTGTTGGGAGATCATAGATCTGTCAGCCAGGACAGCCGGTTTACACCCGAGAGCAGTCATGATAAAAATGCACCTGGTCCTGTTAAGTTTGAAAATATAGCTGGAAAGGTAATACTGCGGATCTGGCCGCTCAGTAAATTAGGAGTGCCGTGATCTGTTATAGTATTTTACTGATATAAAATGTAAGCCGACTCAGAAAGGAGAGTTTCCATGTTACATCCATCTTATACCGATTTAATGAATATTGCCAACAGTGAAGTGGAGCAAGGTGAGCAGCCGGTAGTAAACAGCCGGTATTCCATTGTCCTTGCTACAGCAAAAAGAGCACGTCAGATCATTGCAGGTTCCCAGCCTCTGGTAGATGAGGGACCATGTCCAAAACCTCTGTCTATTGCCATTGATGAATTGTCCAACAGTGCAATTAAGATTGATGCAGAAGAGGAAGAATCAGAGGAAGCGTAAATTTCATGAGGATATAGTATAGTGAAAAAAGGCTGGCTGAGAACCGCAGCCCTTCAGGAATCGCAAAGCGAATTTATTCGCTATAGCGATTCCTGCTCCGCACATAGCGGAATTACCTATGAGCGAATAGAGCCAGAGGGAAAACTTTTGTTTTTTCTACTGGCTCTTTTTGCATTTTGTTTACAACTGGAGTTTATATTAGAAAAGAAATCTATCGAAAGGAGTGTGCCAAATGGATTTTGAAAGTATTTTGTATGCGGATATACATACAGAAGTCTTATCAGCGCCGCCTGCCTTTTTCCAGGATCTGCAGCTGGAATACCTGCTGGGAATAATAGAGCGGGATGCCAAAGGATATAACATCCGTCCACATTTCTATACATTTCCCGGATCAGAAAAAATGATACGCTACCGTCAGGAGATCTTTCAGGATCTGTCAGACAGAAAATTGTATGATGATCTGGAAGATTTCTGCCTGCAGATGCAGAGATCGAGGGATTCCTATTCCCTGTCACTCCAGTGTGAGGAGGAGATTCAGAGAGCCAGCTATTATCTTGAAGCTGCCAGCATATACTGGAAAAGCATCTTATTTCTGTCAGAAAGCCTAAATTCAGCAAAGTTGGCATCAGAAGGCATGCGTTCATTACAGAATTTTCTTAATAAAGAAATAACGGAAAAAAGGAACGAGGGGTTTGAACAGGGAATCCGGCGTGCCTGTGAATTCTTCTCTCAGATCCGTTTCCGTCTCAATATAGAAGAGGACAGGATCACAATAGCAGAGGAGACAATAGAACCAGATAATTACCTGGAGAATCTTGCCAAGGTCACGGGAAAAGATGTAATCCAGACAGATATGGTCATTACAGGGATCTTTCCCAACCGTCTGGAGCCTTCCTGCCTGGAAATGACACTGGTTAATCTGTTGTGGAAGAGCAATCCTGGCATATTTCATGAAATAAAGAGCTTTTACCACAATTATCCAGAGTTTTACGCAAAACCGATACTACGGTTTGAAGAAGAGATCCCAGTATATCTGAGTTTTCTTAAATTCCGGGAAAAGACAGAAAACCTTGGGTTTGCATTACGTTTACCACAACTTTCATCCAGAAATGAATTTCAAGGCAGCGGATTATATGATCTCGCCCTTGTATGGAAAAATGCGAACAGGGATTACAGGGTTGTATCCAATGAATTTTCATATCCGGAACATTCCTCGTTCTTTGTCGTAACTGGTCCCAATCAGGGAGGAAAGACTACCTTTGCACGTTCTATGGGGCAGGCTGTATATTTTTCCATGATGGGAATGTATGCCAATGCAGAAGAGCTTACTATCCCCTTTTTCCGGGATATTGCCACACATTTTGAAGTGGAAGAACAGCTCCAGTCCAATTCCGGCAAGCTAAAAGAAGAGATCAACCGTCTGGCACCGATGATGAAGGGAACCATCACAAACCAGTTTGTTATATTGAATGAATTATTTACCACTGCCACCACCCATGATGCACTTATCATGGGAAAAGAGGTAATGAAACATTTTCTTGGAAAAGAATGTTATGGGATCTATGTGACCCATATACAAGAACTTGCCGAAGAGACTGAACAGATTATCAGTCTGGCTGCCCAGATCCGGGAAGAAGAGGAACAACGGCGGACTTACCGGATTCTTCCAATGAAGGCAAAGGGCTATGGCTATTCAGAATCCCTTGTGAAAGAATTTGAACTCCGCTATGAAGATATTAAAAGGAGGTTGTCCAGATGAATGCCTATTTATTATACCCCAGCTCTTCCATAGAAGGAAAACAGGCATGGTATTCCAGGCGTGATATCATAAAAGATCTTAACCTTGATATCATTTTCCGCACAATGTCAGGCGGAGACCCTTTTGTTGCCGAAAATGTCCAGAAGGTTATGATGATACCATTACAGAGTCCAGAGGAGATCCTGTATCGCCAGGACATTATAAAAGATCTGTGCGAACAGCCCGATCTGATGGAACAGTTATATGAATATGCAGAAAATCAGAATAAATCCCTGCAGCTTTACAAGGAAGAGATTGAAAACAGCCGCACGCGTTCCACCTATAAGACCGGAGAGACGATCCAGACCATCCGTTTCCTCCAAAAAGCAGTAGCAAGTCTTATTTCCCTGCGGAATCTTCTTGCCGGGAGATGTACCAGTTATCAGTCAAAGGGACTGCGTGCACTCCGTCAGCGCCTACAGGAAGAGTCCTTTGAGAGGTATGCGGAGAAATTACAGGAAATGGATGTTTTTGTAACAGGCGGAAAGATCAACTATTTCTTTCAGTTTGGCGGCGGCATGAAATTAGACCATGCCACAGTAACAAGTTATGAGAAAAGTAATCCCTCCGAAAAACAGACCGGACTGGAACGGTTATTTTACAGATATATCAGGAAAAATACGATCTATATCAATAATGAACCACTCCATAAGGATGTGGAACACCTGAAGGAAGTGACAGCACAGAGCATTCTCAATATATTTCAGCCAGTATTGGATAAAATTCTGGTTTTTTACCGCACCTTTGCCGAAGAAATTGCCTTTTATAAAGGCGCAGTCCGCTTTATCAACCGCATGCAGGCATTGTCTATCCCTCTTTTCTTTCCGAAACCAAGACCGGCAGGAACGAAAGATACCTCCTTCCAGTACCTGTATGAGCTATCCATGGCGATCTATCTGCAGGCTTGTCCTGTCGGGAATACTGTCCGATGGGAAAACAACAGCCTGACTATCATAACCGGTGCCAATCAGGGGGGAAAATCTACCTTTCTCCGCAGCTACGGAATCGCACAGGTCCTTATGCAGTGTGGTATGCCAGTGCCGGCACAGAAATTCTCGGCACCCGTATACCGGCAGTTGTTTACCCACTTTACAAGAAGCGAAGATGAACAGCTTAGCAGTGGAAGGCTTCGCGAAGAATTACATCGTATGAGCCAGATGATAAAAGCGGTGGTACCAGATAGCCTGTTCCTTCTGAATGAATCCTTTGCCAGCACAACAGAGAAAGAAGGTTCCCAGATCGCAGAGGGAATCCTGAAGGCATTTTATGAAAATGGGATCACTACTTATATGGTCACACATCTGGTATATCTGGCACAGAAACTATATAGGGAGCATTGGGAACGTTCCTGCTTTCTCACAGCAGAAAGAAAAGAAGATGGAGAGAGGACATTCCGTATGGTCCCTGGGGAACCAGGTCATACAAGCTTTGGAACAGATCTGTTCTACCAGGCATTAGGGAGTGAAGAGTGATGTTTGACCTTTTTATAATATAAAACTCTTTTTTCTTGACAAACAGGCGTTCGTATTATATACTACTTTTAAACATTTGTTCGTATCATCTGTTCGGACCGCATGTTTGCTTTGAAAGGAGAGTATATTATGAAAAATAGAATTAGAAAGAAAATCATCTACAGACTACCTGTTTTGATTATTCCAACCATTATTTTGATCCTTTATTTCTGTATATCATTCAATTCACATGTTTCTGCAGAATATGGCGGATTAAATGATATCAGCAGTGTCGAATCTGTTTTAGTAAGAAAAGGAGATACCGTGACATCCATTGCAGAAAGATATGCACAGGAATATTCATATATTTCGGTAAGACAGTATATGAAGGATATTCTGGATTTGAATAATATGAATTCAGATCACATTCAGGCAGGTAACTATATTTTACTGCCTATTTATCGAAATGAGGCATAAATGACAAAATTCTGTCATTTCCTTCCGATATATTGATTACAGTTTCAGAATATAACTTCCACACAGGTATATCTGGAAATGGGAGATATAATGAACTGACACTTTAATATTATTCTTTAGGAGATGAGAGTTTATGCAGTCATTTAGTTTCCATAAAAGGAAATTGGAACACCAGACTAAGAAATATCTATTTGGCACAGCCGTTTTGTTCGCTGCTGTTTCCGGCGGCCTGATACTTCAGCAGGATATACATATACAGGCGGCGTCCAAAGGAATTAAGATACGTTATAACAATAAAACAAGGGTGAACAAAAGCAAGAGGATGAATGTTAAATACAACACAAAGAAAGTATCGAAATCTTCTTACAAAGCTCTTGTCATTAATAAATCCTATATGGTTCCTTATACAGACATATTCAAATCAGGTATCAAGGCCTCCTGTAAATATTCTTCTAAAAGTAAAACACTGACAATCACGAAGAATTCTGTCACCATAAAGATGAAAGTAGGAAGCAAGACTGCATATGTAAATGGAAAGAAAAAGAAACTTTCTGCCGCACCTTTATCAGTCCGGTTTGTCTCAAAGAAAAAAACAAAGATCATGGTGCCAGTCAGCTTTGTTGCTAAAACATTACATCTGTCTTATAAGAAGTCTGGTTCCACGATAACCATTGGTGATCCGCTTGTTTTGTCCTATGATGGACAAACTACATACTATACAGGGGCGCAGGGATCCATATATTATAATCACAAAGATTATAAACTGTCCAATATGCCTGTGATTAAGATATCTGGGAATATGTATATGCCTGCCGAAGAAGTACTGGATGGAATATTAAACTTAAAATACGATTACAATAGAGATACAGGAAAGCTCACCGTTTCTAATGAAGATACGAATACAGAATTAACAGCACAATTGAATTCAAATTCCGTTATGTTGAATGGTAAACCTGTTGCTATAAATGCACCACTTAAATTAGTCAAAAATCTGACTACCAATAAAGAGGTTCTTTGTATACCGGCTTCCGGAATCGCAAAGCAGCTTGGCTATACCCGCTCATGGGATAAATCCGGAAATTGTTACAAAATTCAGTCAAAATTATTTTTTGACTGGCACAAAAATATTGACTTGAAAACAATTGAAGTATCAAATAAGCTTGTAGCTGGTAATAATGCTAGTTCTTCTGATAAAACGGAAACAACACCAAAACCAACTGTGGATCCGGATAATACAGCAAAACCAGATACAACAGAAGAGCCTAAAAATACGCCAGAACCAGAGAAACCAGTAGAATTGAATTATATTTATGCAGAAAGCGCGACTTATTCGGAAGATGGTGGAACAGGTGCAATCAATCTGAATGTTACAGGATCCTCTTCAGAGATCATGCAGAAGATAACAGTGAAGAGAAATGGTAATATTATTACCATTTCGATCCCACAGTCACAATATATGTTAGATAAAAATTTATTCAATAATTTTGGGGAGATCGTACAAAAGATGGAAGTCACTACTTCAGAGGACAATACTGTGTGCATAACCCTTATCTGTGAAGGAACGACTGATTTTTCATATACGGTCCAAAAGAACACTTTGGCTTTGAATTTACTGTATACCTATTCCAGCAGTACAGGAAGTGTTACGAATTATTCCCTTTCAATTCCTAAACCATCTGGTGTTACAATTTCCCAGGTCACAAATCAGGATCTGTATGCCAGCAAGAAATTTAGGATTGATATTAAGGGAGATTATGTGGAATTTTTTAGAAATAATCCTGTTGTCATCAATAATAATACGGTAAAAAGTATTGAGGTTACAAAAAGCGGGGCAAATACAAGGATTACTGTTACCACGTCTTCTCTGAGGGGATATAAGATCTATGATAAGGGCAAGGAATTTGTCGTGAGTATGGGAGCGCCAAAAAGTATCTACAAATCCATTGTTGTAATGGATGCCGGGCACGGCGGTCACGATCCGGGGGCAAGAAATAAGGGAACAAATGAAAAAGACCTGAATTTCAAGATCGCCTATACTCTTATGAAACAGTATGCATCACAGAACTCGCCTGATATTAAAATATATTGGACAAGAACAACCGATTCTTTTGTGACGCTGGCGAAGCGTTCTGCGTTTGCAAAAAGTGTAAGTGCAGATGCTTTCATCAGTCTCCATATGAATTCCGCCTCTGGCTCCTCAGCAAATGGAACAGAAGTGTACTATTCTGTCTCAAATAATAGCAAGGGATTTGGCGGAATCACCAGCAAGAAGATGGCAAATCTGTTTAAGACAAAGCTTATTGGAGATTTAAAAACAAAGAGCCGCGGTGTAAAGACAGCAGGCTACTATGTTCTAAAACATAATACGGTGCCTTCTATTTTGATTGAACTCGGATTTATCTCTGGAAGCAGCGATTATAAAAAACTGACAAATTCAGATTTCCAGAAGAGGGCAGCAAAATCTATATATGAAGGGATCCAGTCAATGTTCAACACTTATAAAACGGGGAGATAACGGTTGGTGGAGAACGACAGCTTTTTGAAGAACCATCTTTTTAGATGGTTCTTCACTTTTTGTATCATTTATTCTTTTCTCAGCTTAACAGCAGATGCTGCACGTCTTTTACGTTCCTCCTCCATGGCTGCATAATGTTTTCTGGTGGTATTCACATCATTGTGCCCAAGAACTTCTGCTACAAGGTAAATATCCCCTGTCTCACGGTATAAGCTTGTACCATATGTACTGCGCAGTTTATGGGGGGTTATATGCTTGATTGTGGTCACATGCTTTGCACAGTCCGACACAAGGTTTTCCACCGCCTGGACGCTGATACGGCGCTTCTGGACGGATAGGAAAAGGGCATGTTCATGTCCTTCCTTCGTTGGGATCGTTTTTCGCTCCGCATAATAGTCATATAATGCCTCACTGACTTCATCTCCAAAATATACAAAATCTTCCTTTCCCCCTTTTCGGACAATCTTTATTCGATTATTTTTAAAATCCAGATCTTCCAGATCCAGCCCAACACACTCCGAAACGCGGATTCCTGTACCGAGCAGGAGAGTGAAGAGTGCAAGATTCCTCGCCTTATTCTTTTCAAAATATACTTTTTTCATTCCTGTCATTTCATCTCCGCCATGCTCTACATAGTCCAGCAGCTCAGCCACCTCATCCGCATCCAGACGCGTGATTTCCCGTTTATGGAGTTTTGGCATATCAACAATAACAGTAGGATTATTTTTTATCATTTCCCGTTTGTAATAATAGGAAAAAAAGCTTCTCAGGGCAGCCAGCTTTCGGTGAAGCCCGCGTTCATTGTTTGTGTGTTCAACACCGTCTTCATCTCTATAATACTTTAGCCATTCTAGGTATTCTTCAATATCAACGGGCTGTAACAGTTCCAGATCTGCCAGCCTTATCTCTGTAATATCAGCCATCCTTTTAAAATATGGATTTGTCTCACAAAGGAACCTAAAAAATAAACGCACATCATACACATAAGAAATCCTTGTTTTTGCCGATGTGTTTGGTTCAATTGCCCGAAAATAATCTTTGGTAAAGCCAGGCAATGTGGAAAGAACATTCCTCAATTTTATTGTATTGTCACGGGTTGTCTGTTCATGATATGTAATTTTCTTATCCATTATAAAACCTCCTAATATAATGAAAATCTGTAATGTCTATAGATATTATACCATATAGTTTCTCTGATTTCAACTCTCCTTGAAAAACTGGAGTTTGTCCAAGAGAGTTATTTAGAAGAAAAACAGCACAGTTCTCTCCTCGAAGAAAAACAGCACAGTTCTCTCCTCATGGATGTCTGTGCTGTTATAGATCAAATCTGACGGTTTAACACACGCTGCAATTCAATAACCTGTTCTGTAGTAAGCCGGCGGCTACCAAGATATTCTATAATAAAATTGGTCAATGAACTATTATACATTTTTGACAGTAATACTTTAGTCTCAATTTCCTGGACATCTTTTTTAGTTACCTTTGCACGACAAAGGAAGCCAGGATCTTCACGAGTGATGGCACCTTTATCAATCAGACGCTTTATTACTGTATAAGTTGTATTTTTTTCCCACCCAATATATTCTTTGATGATTTTGGAAATGTCTTTTGCAGCAAGGACTTTATTTGACCATAATAACTCCATTACATTTAATTCCCCCTCATGAAGTCTCATTTCCTTTTTATTCCCACTCATTAAAAGATCACCCCCTCCTTTGTTTTTGCATTTCTACATGTGTAGCATAGCGTTCTCTACGCTTGTAGATAAAAACCAAAAGCCTTTCTACAGGTATATTACGTTTTCTTAAAAGAAGTAATCTTATACTACACCTATAGTAGGCAAAAAGTCAAGGGTTTTCGGCATAAAAAATGCTTTTTTTTCCTTATTTTTCAAGGGTTTTCAGGACCTCTACAAAATATGGAGGAAGGGGTGCTTCTACTTCTATATATTGATTTGTTCTTGGATGATTAAAACCTATGATACCAGCATGTAATGTCTGTCCCTGCAATTTTGAAAAACGTCCTGTGGGTTGTGGACCATATACTGTATCACCAAGCAGAGGATGTTGAATATAAGACATGTGAACACGGATCTGATGGGTACGGCCTGTCTCCAGTTCACATTCAATATAGTTAAATTGATGATTCAGATGATCAATGACACGGTAATGGGTAATAGCTCTCTTCCCAGACTGGTCAGCCGTTACAGCCATTTTTTTTCGGTCCACAGGATGTCTTCCTAAAGGTGCATCTATCGTACCCTCCTCCATCATAAGATTATGATATACGACGGCCTGATAACGCCTTGTGATGGAGTGTACGCTAAGTTGTTCTGCGATAGAGCGGTGCGCCAGATCCGTCTTACAGACGATAAGGGCACCTGTTGTGTCCTTATCAATGCGATGGACGATACCAGGGCGTAGAACGCCATTTATGCCGGATAGGCGGCCGTTACAATGATATAAGAGACCATTTACCAATGTGTGTGCCATATGCCCTGCTGCAGGGTGTACAACCATGTCCTTTGGCTTGTTTACTACCAGAAGGTCATCATCTTCGTATAGAATATCCAAATTCATGTTTTCTGGTAATATTGCAAGGGTTTCAGGTTCTGGGATGTACAGTTTGATCTCATCAGCACAACAAACGGGAACTTTAGTTTTTGTAATAAAGCTCCCGTTTCGCATAACATTTTCACTTTTTATCAATTTCTGCAGATAGGATCTTGAGAATGAAAGTTTCTCTGCCAGAAACAAGTCAAGCCTCATCCCTTCCATCTCTGCAGGAACTATAAGAGTTAATTCTTCTTTTTCCATAATAATTCTTCTTCCTTATAATAAAACAAGAAACTGTGGATCAATAGAACCGCTGCGATACACACATAACAATCTGCAACATTAAATACAGGGAAATTGATCACTTCCACATAAATGAAATCAACAACATAATGCCAGCAGGCACGGTCAATAAAATTACCGATAGCGCCGGCTGACAAAAGTATTATTGTAAACCGCAGATACCAGTATCTGCGGGTAAAAGGAATCCTAGCATAAAAATATGCCATAGCACCTACCACAAGAATGGTGATAATTATGAACAGCCAGAAAGCATTCTGAAAAATCCCCCATGCTGCACCCCTGTTTTCCAAATAATGCAGAGTGAGAATATCTGGTATCAGATCAATATCTCCCTTCATCAGAGTAAGAACTGCCCATTTCTTTGTCACACGATCCAGTAAGAGAAACAAAATGAACATTGCTGAGAATACCAGATTCGTCACAATATATTTGTTTTTCATTAAAAATCATCAACGGAGCCTAGGAACTCAAATGGATCCTCCTCCTGCCCTTTCTTCTTTTTCTTTTTATTTCTTCCCCCAATATTCATACTTTGTAATAATGAATCTAGTGTTGGAGCCTCCTTTTTCTCTTCTGTAACTGGTTCCAGCACTTCCATATCCGGTTGTTTTACCCGTGCTGCCTTCGGCTTAATGTTAGAAGGAGAAGATGTTGCGGCGTCTGTCGGTTCTAAAACAAAGGCATCCTTTACCTGTACGGGTTCTGCCTGAACCGGTTTACGCATATTGGAATCTGTCTGATAATTTTCGTGCGGTTCTTTTGACAGCTCATCTTTCTGCAGTTGTTGGAGAGAATTCCTCAGATCAATAGTATCTGCTGTCAATACAGACATTTCATCCGTATTTCTTGCGGGATTTTGCCTTTTTACATCCTGCTGGAGTTTTTCATTTCGCAGATCGGGTAAGACTACGGTTTTGTCAAGACCTTCTTGATGAGAGGAGGAATTGTCTGCAGCAGGCTCTATGATTCCTTCATCCGGAAGAAGTTCATCCATAGTGGCAGATCCTGGTGTAAATGATCTCTTCTCGTCTGCTGATTCCTCTGTTGCTCCTCTCATTGTCTCCTGCATTGGCGGCAATGAATTCCGGGAAGAATGTAATCCTTCTAGTTCGGGAGAATAGACATCGAAGGACTCACTGGTAACAAGTTCCAATTGTGCTGCTGCTACCTGTTTTAACTGCATCTTATACTGATTAAATTGTTGTATGAGTGTGACACACTTATCTTTTATTTTCTCATATTCCTGTTCGGCATTCGACACAATCTTAGATGCCTTGGTATTCGCATCTTTCTCTATGGCTTCCGCTTTCAGCAGCGCAGCATCCTTGGTCTCCTTTGATGTTTTTTCAGCCAACACAAGAGCCTTCTGCATGGTGGATTCAATAGAGCGGTAATACTGAATCCCATCACTGAGGGTCTTAACTTTTTTTTGAAGTTCCTGAACTTCATTGAATGCCTCTTTGTAATTTTCAAGTAAAAGGTCAATATAGTCATCAACCTCTGCTTTATCATATTTTTTCTTCTTTGTCATTACTTTTTTATTCTGTAGATCCAACGGCGATAACATCGACATATTCCTCCCTTATATATATTTATATATTGTAATTTTTTGTTTTCCTTTTTTTGTAAAAGCATTTTCTGGTATGTAGAGCCGGAATTTACCATATCCCCGGATCGTAACGACCATACCATCTTTACAGATAAAGCTTACAGATGTACGCTGAAGATGGTCTGCTACCACACAGCCCTGCCGGATTATTTCCGCTGCTTTGCTACGGGAAATCCCTGCCATGGCAGATACGATATTATCCAGACGGACAGATGCCACACTGTTCCCCTGTTCCAAATATTGTTGAGGGGGAATCTCCTCTGCCGATTCGAGGATCTCACAGATGATTTGTGTATGCTTTACCCTAATAAAGTTTTCTACAACAAAAGAAGCGAATTCTTCTTTACAGAATACATAAGCAGTTTTATCGCAGATACGGATATCTCCGATCTTCGACCGCTCCATTCCCAAATTCAAAATCGCTCCCAAATAATCCCGGTGTTCTAAAAACTGGGTATACCGTTCATTCAATGGTGTTACCCGGATACAGACAACAGGAAATATTTCGTACCCTGTATCCGTCCAGTCTTTTGGAAAAAAACCAGCTGTTACATGATCACAATCCATATGACCGCCCCAATATGCTGTCTGCACTCCTCTGTCCTGTACAGGAAGTGAAGATAACAGCATATATTCCGATGTTGCCAGAAAGTCAGTAAATACCGGGTAATTCCCCTGATAAGCCCGGTCTGCCAGGTCTAGCATATGTCTGGCAAAAAACTGATTTTTCTTTTCATCTTTCATTAGAATTCACGATTAAGGAGTGGCATTACTGTGACATTGCCATCAACATTCAGGGAATCACCACTAATATCTACATTTTCCGGTGTAAAAATAAAGATATACTTCGATATCTGATGATATTTTCCGTTAATGGCATAGATACACCCGGATATAAAATCCATGATACGCTGGGCATCGCCGGGATCAAAGCCTTCTAAATTAACAATGACAGGACGGTTTGCCAGCAGCATATTGCAGATTTCCTCAGAGTCCTCAAACCTGTTTGGTTTGATCACACTGACAGCAAGAGAGGAACGGCTCATAGGAACCACTTTTGGTTTACTGCCAAGAAAACCATTTTTCTGTTTTGGTTCTTCCTCATAGTCCATCGCAGGCTGGGGTCGGGTCGGCGCCTTTTTTCGAACAGGTTCAGATGTTCTCTCTGCATATGCCTCTTCTTCGTATCCTATATCATCATACTCATCTAATTCTTCATCATCTAGTTTAAAGAAATTTAATATAGAATTCAAACCCATTTTTTAATCCTTTCCAGCCGATCTTCTCAGCTTATGTATATTCTGTCTCCAAAAATGCCGGTACCAACACGTACATAAGTAGCCCCTTCTTCAATGGCTACTTCATAGTCACCAGTCATTCCCATGGAAAGCTCATCCATATTAACATTATCAATGTTTTTACGATTAATGTCAACTAGTAATTTATTCAAATTTCTAAAATGTATCCTGTTTTCCTCCGAATTTTCAACAAATGGTGCAATCGTCATAAGTCCATGTATCCTAATATTGGAAAATCCTGCTATTTCTCGTATAACGTCTTCTGTTTCTTCTGGCATAAGACCAAATTTAGATTCTTCTTTTGCCATGTTCACTTCAATGAGAATGTGTGCCAGTTCCCCCTGTTTTTCAAAATCCGTCTGAATCTGTTTTGCCAGCCGGAGAGAATCCACGGAATGGATTCTTTTTACCCTGCCGACGATCTGCCGGACTTTATTTCTCTGCAGATGACCGATCAGATGCCAGTCCAGAGGTTCTGAGATCTGTTCCTGTTTTTCCAGCAGTTCCTGTACTTTGTTTTCACCAAATGTAACAATATGTGAATTCATTGCTTCCCGAATCATCTCTACCGGTTTTGTCTTACTGACAGCAATAAGGGTAACATCATCCCGGTCCCTTCCTGACCGCTCACATGCTTTTCTTATCTTCTCTTCTACTGTAATTAGGTTTTCCTTTACCATTTTTGTCATCCTCTCAAATTTATATAAAATCATCATCACTTAGCGCTGATGGTTCTACTACGATATGGTCAAATGCCGACAAACCGCCGGATGTCATATCAGAAACAATCGTATACTCTTTATTCTGATACAGAATATCTATGGGTCGGAACTCACAATATCCTTCATTGACACAATACACTCCCTGCAAGGGTTCTTTTGAACTCACAATATAATCTTCTCCTGATTTATGATTCATCAGGACATCGCCACCAGTGACCACACTACTGTCCACATAATATTTATCTTGTGTAAAAAAATAGTGACCAAGACTGGTAAATTGTTTTGTAATCTTGCCTTCCTCTGTCCTGACCTGTTTGATAACGCCATTTCCTTCATCACCTTTTGTGATTACATCGGCGGGCAGAGTATAGTAATCTTTCTTCAATATGGAACTATTCGGTATCTTCAATCCCTCTGCCGTTCTTAGATTGAACTCAAACTGTAAAAAACGGTCATTGATATAACGCTCCATATAGCGGGCGGTTGTCAGGGTGGCAAAATGTATATCCCCCTGATCCCACAATTCAACGGATGCATTAAAAGAAATACCATCCTTATTTATCGTTATCCTGACAGAATCAGATGCTTTCAGTCTCTCGTAATAATCGTTATTAAGACGTGCTGTCAGTGACCAGGTATTATCTGTGACAAGTTTATACACAGGGCTGCCTGATGGCAGCATGTCTGCTGTTTTGATCTGCTGTCTTGTGGATTGTGCATATTGGTCTAAAATTTCCGGGGTGATATCGGTTTTTTTCATTGATTCAAATCCATCAATGGAATAAGATATCACTCCGTTTTTAGGTGCTGTATACTTTGTAAAACTCTTATCCTGTCCAGCAGATTTCAATGCCTTATTAACATCACTATAGAGATTTCCATTTGTTTTTTCAAAATATACGTTATTGATATCATATTTCAGATTTTCTATCTGTGAATAGGAAGACAGGGAAAAATTATTCTGAAAAGAAGAGATCACCTCACGCATGGCAGTTATGCTTTCTGTATTTTTATTCGTCTCCTGTAATTGTTCCAGCATTCCGCTGACCTCACCATTGGTATCCAGAGTATATACCACATCACCTGTTCCTACCCTGTTCCCTTCTGCGTTATAATAATTGATATAACCTTCCCGGTCTGTACTCACCACCTCTTCGGAACGGAGAACAAATCCATATAAAGGTGAATCATCTGATATCTGTGTTGTATTCACCTCATAGATTGATATATGTTCTTCTGTTAGATAACCCCATGTGAGAACCACAATATAAATGATGATAAGCAAAAATATGAACAGAGCCAGATTAGGCCGAAAACGTCTTTTCATCGGAACTACTTTTCTGGATGCCATAAATTGATCTCCTTTCTTCGCAGTTCAATGGCGCCATTTGAACCCGCCGTTGAGCTAACTTATCATCATATAAATGTATAATTTCCATTCCTTTCTGCCACACTAATACAAAAGGAGGTATGCAAAATGAAAGGATTGGATTATACTGTACTGATCTTAGTCGTTATTGGTGCCGTAAACTGGGGGCTGGTCGGTTTCTTTGGTCTTGATCTTGTTGCCTTTATCTGCGGCAATATGACGATCATATCCCGTATTATCTATGCTGTCATTGGTGTGTGTGGATTATATGCACTCAGTTATCTTGGCAGAATAGGAAATTAGTATGAAAAAGGCACTGCGGCGTACTCTTAATGATATAGCGCCGCTTACATACGTACCAATTCACGCCAGTCCAGATCACCGCGTTCCAATGCCTTAACCAGCAATTCTGCTGTTGCCACATTAGTCGCCAGTGGGATATTATGTATATCACAGAGACGGAATACCGGGTCTGTATCCGGTTCATGCATCTTTGGTGTCAATGGATCGCGGAGAAAGATTACCAGATCCATTTCATTATTTTCAATCTGTGCACCAAGCTGTTTTTCTCCTCCAAGATGCCCGGCAAGGAATTTATGGATCGTCAGATTGGTGACTTCTTCGATCAGCCGGCCTGTTGTGCCTGTTGCAAATATAGTGTGTTTATTTAGTATTCCCCGATAAGCGATACAGAAGTTCTGCATCAGTATTTTTTTTGAATCGTGTGCGATCAACCCAATATTCATTATATAGTCTCCTTTCTTCAATGAAGTTCAAAGTTATTGCTGCCCCGGTTTGGCTGAATCCCAATATTTAGTAAAATACCTATCGCCATCATGTTGCCAAAAAGAGATGTCATGCCATAGCTGAGGAAAGGAAGTGGCAGACCCGTGTTTGGCAATAAAGAAGTTGTAACCCCAATGTTAATAAATATCTGAATAAAAAACATAGAACCAATTCCCACTGCAATCAGCATCCCCATATAATCCTTTGCATTTTTGGCCTTTAAAAAACATTTAATGATAACCACAGAAAGGAGAATAAGGACCACTAAGCAGCCAATAAATCCGAATTCTTCGCTGAGAGGAGTCCAGATAAAATCACTCTCTGTAACATCAACTAATGAATAATTCCTGGTGGACTCATCTCCCTCCAGAAGTTTCCCATATAACTTCCCTGAGGCGATGGATAACACAGAATTATTCTGTTGGTACATGGCACCAAGTTCATGTCCTTCCGGATGAAGCCATGCCAGAATACGATTCAACTGATATTTACGGCTGCCGGTAAAGAGAATCTGATTTGGCTGCTGGATATACCAGAATAAAAATCCGATGACTGGTATGACAACGGCTGAAACAGAGCCAAGGATCCTATATCCAATTCCGGAACAGGCAAGCATCATCACAAGGATCATGATGATCACGATACTGGAAGAAAGGTCAGACTGAATCAGTATAAAGCTTGTAGGAATGAGTGCAATCAGGCAGGCAAGAAAAAAATTACGGAATCTCTGCAGATTTTTTCCCCGTGCCTTATTAAAAAATACAGCAAGAGACAGTATCACTGCCAGCTTACATACCTCCGACGGCTGGAATATAAAACCACCAATATTCAGCCACCGAAAAGAATTTGTACCCTGGTTTGTGCCCAAAGGTGACAATTTCGTACCCGCAGCCATCAATGTTGATACAATATAGATAACTGGTGCATACAGACAAAGATCGTGATAGTCTATAATTGAAAAGAAAGCGATGATACAGAGTCCTGCCACAATACTGAAGATCTGACGGATCATTGAAAAGTGAGCCTGTACCAGAGAGAGTACAAACGTACTGATCAAAGTCAGAATCAAAACTACTATGACAAGGGAGATATCATAGTTTTTCCAATTATACCGTTTTATCTGAAACCATTGCTGTATTTTTTCCCGCATGCTAAATCCCGCCTCTTATTCAATCTCACATTTGTTTAGTTCGGACTGCTGTGCTTCATATCCTTAATTGGTATATTAGCAAACAAAGCTGGTACCATACCATTCATATTTTCGGACTCTGTCTGCTCGATCTTGATATCCAGCCCGTCTATGTCTATTTCCACGTATTTTGAGATCACCTGAATGATATCATTCTTTATCTGTTCCATTATTTCTGGCGAACAGTTGGCACGGTCTGAGACCAGTACCATCTTCAATCTGTCTTTTGCCACATTACTGGAAGATTTTTTTCTGAAAAAATCTGCAAATCCCATATGTATCCCTCTCCTTAGTTTTTAAATTTACTTTTTATCTTCGAAAAGAATCCACTTTTCTGAAATAGATCGATAAATGGTACTTCTTCTCCTAAAATGCGTCGGCAGATATTGGCATAAGCCTGTCCTGCCATAGTATTGCTCCCCACTAGAGGTTCTCCCTGGTTTGTTGACACGACAATATTTTCATCATCTGGCACCACCCCAAGAAGTCCTATGGCAAGGATCTCTACCACATCATCGCTGGACATCATATCACCGCGTTTTACCATGTCAGCACGTAGACGGTTTACAATCAATTCTGTTCTCCCAATCTCATTTGCCTCAAGCAGGCCAATGATGCGGTCAGCATCACGAACGGCAGATACTTCAGGGGTAGTCACAACGATTGCCCGATCTGCCCCGGCAATGGCATTCTTAAACCCCTGTTCAATTCCTGCCGGACAATCCAGCAGTATGTAATCAAATTCCTCTTTTAACTCTGCTGTCAATTTTGCCATCTGTTCTGGCTGCACAGATGACTTGTCCCGTGTCTGTGCGGATGGAAGTAGATAGAGATTGGGATACCTTTTATCTTTGATCAAAGCCTGTTTAATCCGGCAGTTACTTTCAATAACGTCAACCAGATTATAAACGATCCGGTTTTCCAGTCCCATTACCACATCAAGATTGCGCAGTCCGATATCTGTATCGATCAGAACTACTTTCTTCCCCTCTTTCGCAAGCCCAGTACCTACATTGGCTGTCGTAGTTGTCTTGCCAACACCACCTTTTCCTGATGTTATTACGATTACTTCACTCATTTTTCATCCTCCAAATATATATTATTCTCCTGAAAGGGAGATAACAAACCTTCATCTTAACATTTTATATCTGACAAAGTCTGTCTTGATATTGTATCCACATAGATCACATCTCCCTCAAGATAGGCAATCTGTGGTTCCTTAGGCGGATCTTTTTTTTCATCTGCACAGCGTGCGATCACATCACCGATCCGGATCTGCACCGGATTCATTTTTAGTGCTACAACAAAGCAGTTTTCCTTTCCAGAGGCACCCGCATATACTGTTCCATTCAACGTTCCCAGTATGATCACATTACCCGTAGACACTACCTGGGCACCAGCATTAACATCTCCCAGGACGATAATACTTGTTTCAAATTCCATTACCTGTCCAGACCGCAGATTTCCCTTAAAGAACTGTCCGGTATTAGCACTCATCTGCATCAGCCGGTCATTCAGTGACTGGGTAAAGTACTCTTCCCTCATTTTATCATTATCGATCAAGCATACTACATTTAGTCTCGAGTGATCTGCGATACATTGCAGCAATATTGCTTCCTCTTCCCCGGAAAGTTCCCGTCCCTCCAGAGATACAGCCACCCTGGCATCTCCAAGAAAATCTGCACTGTCTGAAAATTTTTTTTCTACTTCCTGTAAAAGTTCTTCAAATGGCAGTTCAGCATCCAGTATGATACGTATACCAGACTTATTTCCCTTGATGACAACAGGTGTCTTCTTCATAATGCTTTCCCCCTTTAATCTGTCCGCCGGCTGGAGCCAAGCGCAGGATCGCCTACTTTCTTGTTCAGCAGTGACTTCCTGGATTTTTTGCTCTTATCGAAATAATATTTGTATACATTGCTGGCAAGTTCCGCTGCATTGGATGAGGTAAATCCATTCGGTATCTGGACAGTTACAGAAATCTCAGGACTTTCATAAGGCGCAAAACTTACAAACCATGCATGGTTCGGCTCATTAGGTGTAATTTCTGCAGTTCCTGTCTTTCCTGCGACTTTCACTGGTACAGACCGGAACAGGGAAGAAATGCTTCCGTTGCCCACTACCCGGCTCATGCCTGTCCGGATCGCCTGGAGTGAGGTTGCTGATACATCCAGTTCCTTTTTCACCTTGGCAGAATTTTTCGTATTTTTTTCTGTCACTGTATTCTTAAGGCGGTCAATGAGTGTCAGGTCATAGCAGACATCTCCGTTTGCCAGTGTTGTGACATAACGTGACATCTGTACAGGCGTATAACTGTTGCTTCCCTGCCCGATGGCAGATCTCACAATATCCTCATTGGAGAAAGAAGGGCTTGCCTCTGCCAGTTCTATGCCGGATTTATCTGTCAGTCCATACATTCCAGCATATTTCTCCAGACGTTTTAGTCCCTTTTCATTATCTACGATATTATCATGGCCATTGCCAAGACGATACCCCATTTCGTAGAAGAAATAATTACAGGAATGTTGAAGTGCCTGTGTCACATTCAGGTTGCCATGCGAATAGTTACTCCAACACTTTGGCCAGGGTTTATTGATCTTTTCAAATCTCACACCATCATGTACCGTATCGTAAGTACTAATGATTCCCTCTTCCAGCGCAGTTGTGGCAGATACCATCTTAAAAGTAGAACCTGGCGCCGCCTTTTGCTGGGTGGCACGGTTCAGCAGGGCAGAGGCACTGCTGGTACTGATCTTGGCATAATAATCACTGTCCACTGTATTGGCAAACTTATTGTTATCATAACTTGGATAAGAAACCAGCGCCAGTACTTTTCCTGTTTTGATAGAAGTGACCACGACAGAAGCGGCACATGGCGTCAGTCCAAGATCTCCTGGCGGTATTTCAAGAGAACGGATCTTTGATTTCAGAAAGCTATATGGTTTTATCATACCTGTCTTCAATTTCACATAGGTATTCTTATTCATCTTCAACACCTTCTGATCGTAAAGAAGACAACAGATCTGTGCTCCGCTGATCCTTCCGTTCTCAACCATGACATGATATACTTTTTTATCAAAGGCAGCATCCTCTGACAACTCCTCAAAGATATAGTTACAGATCTTTTTAAAAACTTCTTCTGAACTATAGTAATCCTCTCCTACATCCAGGGCAGAAAGATTGATCCAGTTATTTCTGATGGCGTACACAAGAAACTCGCTCAGACTGATCTTATCATTTACAAATTTAGTATAGGTATCATTCGTGGTATCCATAGTACTGGGATTTAATACTTCATTTTCCTTCAGCATAGAAAAGATATAATCAAAATAACTGTCCATTGCATCAGAGAGATCTTTTCCTGCTGTTCTGTCAGAGTAAGTAAGCCGGCGTTTAATATTGCTTATGGATGACTTCTTATAGGAGGTAAAACTGTTGTAAACTGATTTTTCCAGCTCCGTTGCATCCTCTTTGGAGAAATGTGTAACGTCTACAATACTATTCTGAAGGATCGCATCATAAACATCATAGATGGAAACAAGGATACCAGATGCCTTCTTTCCTTTTGTCCCATGGCTTTTACTGTCTACGAGTTTGGATGTCAGTATGCTGGCGATCTCTTTTTCTGCCAGTTTATAGGCGGCTTTCTGGAGATCCGCATTAATGGAAAGATAAATATCATTTCCAGCCACGGCATCCTTTGTTCTTTTCGTACTCACAATACGTGATGCACTGTCGATCAACAGAGTCTC
The DNA here is from genome assembly GCA_947643415.1 of uncultured Clostridia bacterium. GTDB lineage: Bacteria > Bacillota > Clostridia > Lachnospirales > Lachnospiraceae > Eubacterium_F. Next base: position 29,931 of record CANRWA010000021.1, read on the forward strand.
AGAACCCTTCGTTCCTTTCAACTCATCTTCATATTCTTTTTCAATTCCGGTCTTACCGATCTGGTCTGTTGAATTATATTCTATATTATCGCCATTTTCCTCCCGCATCTCTGCCAGGGTATCGGAAGAAATGGTACCTGTATAACCAATGATATGGGCAAAATATTTGCTGTCATAGTATACCCTGTTCAGTTCTGAAGTCACTTCAACTCCTGGCAGATCTGCTGAATTTTCCTTGATGGCTGCCACTGTTTTATCCGATACATTTGAATTCAGGGAGATCGGTTCATATTTGGAATAAGTATTCATCATCAGTGCATACCGGACAGTCATAATCTTCAGTGCATCCTCTATTCCAATATTATTTTCCTTCTCCTGATCGAAAAAACGAATCTGATTAACAGAATCTGATGTCCGGATGTATTCAAAACATTCAGCGGCTGTCATATTCTGCTGCTCTTCCTTCAGGGAATCCACTGATTTAGCATAAAAAATATCACGTTTAAAACGAAGTACTGCTGACTTGCTGATATTAAACTTAAATTTTCCTTTTTTTGTCATTTCGATTGGAAAATCCAATTCCAGGCTGTCCCCATTTTTTTCCATGAGACGGATACATTTGAGGATCATTGCGTTTTTAGAAACATTGTCTTTAAGTTCCCCGGAATCTTCCATTGTGATGGCATATCTCTGTTCATTTGTCGCCAGAAGCTTCCCGGTACTGTCATAGATCTTGCCTCTGGCGCTTTTGATGGTCTTGATCTTCTGTTTCTGCAGTGTGGCCTGCTTATCATAAGTCTCGCCCTTGACGATCTGGAGATAGAACATTCTGCCGATCAAAAGGCTGAATAGGAGAACATACGCTACGACCACAGCAAAAAGCCGGGACTTTACGATTGACTTAAAATAATCCAGTATACTGTCCAGCATAGCTATACCTCCTCTTCTTTTTTCTTTGTGGTCATTACCTCAAAAACAACGATCAGACGGTAAAGCACGATACCAACTAATGTTGTATACACTACCTCAGGCAGAATCCTGTGGATAAAATAAAATGCAAAATGCAGTTTACCACGCATAAGAAATTCTGTAATATAGTAATAGATTCCATATATAAAATCGCTGCCGGCGATCAGGATCAGTGGCAGCACCAGGCCATTGCGAAAATAAATCTTCTGGCAGAAGCCAATGACAAATCCAATGGTCATCAACATAAATGCATAGAGACCGACAACGCTGCCATAAGCATTGTCTAACAGAAGTCCGCATAAAAACCCGATGAGGAGGCCAGATGTCCGTCCGCGCAGATACGCATAAGTAACTGTTGCCACAAGCAGCAGATTGGGAACTACATCCGAAAGCGCCAGCTTTCGGAATATTGTCGTCTGCAGCAATAACGCAAAAATAATCACAATAAAGGAAACAATTTTTCTTTTTATCATTTTGTTATCTCTCCAAGTTCAGAGGAATCTTTCAACTGAGTGATGACAAGTACCGTATTCAACTGGTCAAAATTCACCACCGGAGTCAAACGCGCTGTTTTCATCAAATTGGAGCTGTCCGTTGTAATGTCTTTGATATATCCGATCGATAATCCAGGAAGATATTTATCACTGATATGGGAAGTTACAACCTCATCTCCATCCTTTACTTTTGCTGTATTGCTGATCATCTCAATGTCAATATATCCCTGGTAAATGGATTCCATATCCCCTTTCACCATACAGGTTTCACCTGTTGACTCGAACATTGCGCTAACATTGCTCTTGTCATCAATGATGGCACGGACTTTTGCGTAATGCCTTCCCGCCTCCGATACGATCCCAACAAGTCCATTACCTGCAATGACATTCATATCCACATCAACACCGTCATCTTTCCCTTTGTCAATGTAAAACACATTGAACCAGTTATTCCCATCACGGCTGATGATAGTGGCTGCCACTTTAGGATAATCCGGATATTTCTTATCCAGTTTATAAAGTTCCTGAAGGTTATCCAGTTCCGCATTTTCACTAGTAAGCACTTTATTGGCATAACTGAGCGCATCCAGTTTTTCCTGTAATTCTTTATTTTTTTCCTGAAGGTCTTTTTTGGACGAAAGGAGTTCCATTTTATCCGATATCGACCGCCCTACCGTGTTGATGCCCTTCTGCATCGGTGAGATCATATCACCGACAACTGTCTTTACCGCTGAAAAACGGTCCGAGAATTTAAAAGAAAGAAGGACCAGAAGTACACACATAACAGAAAGGCACATATATAAAATTTTCGGATGAATAAAATTTTTCTTCCTGCGTTTCTTCATATTTATTCTCACTTCCCCCCTGTTACAAAGTAAGCTTTGCCAGTGACGGGTCTTCTATGATCGCTCCCAGCCCCATGATAACAGTGCTCTCCGGTTCTTCACACAAGTTTACTTTAAGACCGAGCTGGTCATAGACAAAGCGCCCCAGATCCTTAATGCGGCTGGAACCTCCTGTAATATAAACTCCGGATTTGTAAATATCCGAGGAGATCTCAGGCGGTGTACGCTCTAAGATGATCTTTACTGAATCTACAATGTTCTGGAATAATTCAATGAGGGCATCATATACATCCTTGCCTGTAATGGTGATCTCACTGGGCAGGCCCGTCACAAGATTCCTGCCGCAGATATCTATCGTCTCATCGGTTACATAAGCAGAACCAATGGTCTTTTTGATTAATTCTGCTGTTTTCTCTCCAATGACGAAATTTTTATCTTTCTTGATCTTATTTATAATCACTTCATCAAATTTGTTACCGCCTACCGGAATCAGACGGCTGAGAACGATTCCACCCAAAGAAAGCACAGAGATCTCTGTCGTATTTGCTCCGATGTCTACAACAAGAGTACCGGTTGATTTTGTAATATCCAGACTCATGCCAAGGGCATCGGCAATTGGTTTTTCTACCACAAAGATCTTTTTGGGCTTAAGGTTTGTGTTTGAAATAAGTTCAAAATAAGCTCTTTTTTCTACCTCTGTGATATCAGTAGGGACAGCAATATAATAATCTGCACCCTTTAATTTGCGTTTGCCATCCATCTGTTGAAAAAAGTAATCGATCATCGCCTGCATATTGCCGATGTCAGCGATCACACCATTTTTCACCGGATAAGACACCTCAATATTTACCGGTGCCTTCTCATACATTTCAAATGCCTCATTTCCCACAGCAAATGTATGATTTTTATTATACACGGCGATGACACTTTTTTCATGAAGGATCACTCCCTCACCATTTTTATAGAACTTGATGGAGCTCGTCCCAAAATCAATACCAATTGCTTTTCCTAACATTTACACTCTCCCTCTCTTTTTACTATATTGAAAGTCCTTCAGAGTACGGGATATCCGTATTCTTCAGTCAGGCTTTAGAGATAGCCTCTCTCTTTTAGACTAATATATTGATTATCACCAATAATGATATGATCCATCAGCGGAATCCCTATAAGCTCGGAAGCTTCTTTCAGGTTTTTTGTTGTCTGGATATCTTCCATACTGGGTTCCGGATCACCACTAGGGTGATTATGTAAAACCACATAATGAGCACTATCATACTGCAGTGCAAGACGGAGAATTTCCCGCGGGTTGGCAAGGGAAGACTGGATCGTTCCCATAAAGACGATCTGGTAATGAAGAATCCTGCCGCCGGCATCCATAAATACCGCATACAGATGTTCGGTTTCCAGGCTTCGCATCTCTTCCATGAAATAATCTGCCACCTCACAGGGACAGGTCAGCTTCGGAGATGGACTCCTTGTCTGTCTGGCAAGCCTTTTTGATAATTCTGCCACACATAGAAGCTGAATTGCTTTAACTTGTCCCACACCCTTTACCTGTACCAGTTCTTTCAGTGACAGGTGATGAAGGCCGATCAGTCCCTTATAGGAGGGCTGGAGATTCAAAAGTTCCATCGCCAGTTGGAGACTGGTGCGTTCCTTTGTCCCTGTCCTGATAATGACTGCCAGAAGTTCAGCATCGGATAAAGCACTGGCACCATACCGGCTGCATTTCTCATAAGGTTTTTCTGACACCGGTAATTGTTTCATAGTATAATTTTTTTTATTCATGTGACACATTGTCAATCTATCAGTACTCAAACATAGTCATTTTACCATATATTGATAAAAAAGTATACCTCTTAACTAAGTTTTTTATGTGAAATTTTCCTCACATATAACAATGTTCATGAGATTTCGACAAATCCACCATCCAGCATATTCTGCAGTGTTTTCAGAATTCCAAGTTTCCCATGATGCCATGTGATCCCTCCCTGGAAAAACACACTATAGGGCGGCTCGATCGGCGCATCTGCGCTGAGTTCAATGGAAGATCCCTGGACGAATGCCCCTGCTGCCATGATTACATCACTGTGATATCCTGGCATGGCATATGGTTCAGGAAGGACATAAGAATCCACAGGCGCTGCCTGCTGGATTCCCTGGCAGAAGGCGATAACTCTTTCTGGACTGCCAAAAGCAATGGCCTGAATAATGTCATACCGTTCTTCTTTTCCATCCGGACTCGCAGTAAACCCAAGTTTTTCATATAAATTAGCAGCAAATATCGCTGATTTCAGTGCTCCAGCCACGACAGACGGCGCAAGAAAAAGCCCCTGGTAAAAGGAAGGATTTATATTCAGGGAAGCTCCCACTTCCTTGCCCAGCCCTGGTGCAGTGAGACGGAAGGCTGCCAGTTCCACAAGATCCCGCCGCCCTGTTATATAGCCTCCCATCGGCGCCAGCCCGCCGCCTGGATTTTTGATCAGGGAACCCACACACAGATCCGCTCCCACATCCGACGGCTCAATGGTCTCTACAAATTCCCCATAACAGTTGTCTACCATACAGATCACATCCGGGCGGATGCTCTTGATAAACCGGATCAGTTCACCGATCCGCTCCACGGATAAAGTTTTCCGGAGGGCATATCCCTTTGACCGCTGGATAGTCACAAGTTTCGTTTTCTCATTCAGTGCAGTACGGATGCCCTCATAGTCAAACTCACTTTCTTCCAAAAGATCCACCTGACGGTAGGATATGCCAAATTCCCGCAAGGATCCTTTTGTAGAAGTCCCTTCTATTCCAATGATGCCTTCCAGTGTATCATAGGGCTTGCCCACTGGTGAGAGAAGCTCATCCCCTGGACGGAGGATAGCGGATAATGCTATGGTCAGGGCATGTGTACCGCAGGTGATCTGAGAACGCACCAAGGCATCCTCCGTATGGAATATATCGGCATACACCTTTTCCAGCGTATCCCTGCCGGAGTCATTGTAGCCATATCCTGTGGTCCCCCACAGATGGCTTTCACTGACGCGGTTTTTCTGCATGGCATGGATCACCTTCAATTGATTGATCTCTGCCCGCTCGTCGATCGCTGAAAAACGGCTGCCGATCTCAGCCAGTACCTGTTCTCCCAGATCCATCACCTTTTTCCCTATTCCAAATTGTCTGTACATCTCTTCTTTTTTCATCACAATACTCCTCTGTCTTTTGCCAGTTGTATTATCAATCGAATGATCTCTTCTGTCGTTCCGTGATCTCCTTTGTCTAACATCACCACCTCACGCTCCCGCCGGAACCAGGTCATCTGACGCTTGGCAAAATGCCTGGTATCCCGTTTCAGGCGGTATACTGCCTCCTCCATCGTACATTCCTGTTCCAGTGCGGCAGCGATCTCCTTATACCCAAGCCCCTGCATGGAGACCAGTTCCCTTTTGTATCCCAGATCCAGCAGCCTTTTTACTTCATTCTCCAGTCCGGCCGCCATCATCTGGTCTACACGTCTGTCGATCCTATCATAGAGCAATTGCCGGTCCATCGTAAGGACAACATACAAAAAATCATAAGGTGAGGTGCGTTTTCGCTCCCTTTCGTTGTGCATAGAAAATTTTTCTCCGGTAAATTCGTAATATTCCAGGGCACGTATCACACGTTTTACATTGTTCTCATGAATCGACTTTGCGGATTCCGGATCTATCTGACGCAGCCTGTCATGGAGAAAATGGGAACCCTTTTCCTCAGCCTCTCTCTGCAGCCGTTTCCGGTACTGGTCATTCTGCGGGTTCTCGGTAAAGGCAATATCATATAAAACTGCCTGAATATAAAATCCGGTTCCCCCCACCAATATAGGGATCTTTCCTCTGGCGTGGATGTCCCGGATATATTCTTTTGCTTTTTTTTGAAAAATAAAAACATTAAATTCCTCATCTGGTTCAAATTCGTCGATCATATAATGTGGGATCCCCTGTATTTCATGTGGCGGAACCTTGGCAGTGCCGATATCCATATATTTATATACCTGCATGGAGTCGGCAGAGATGATCTCCCCATCTATTGCTTTCGCCAGCCGGATTGAAATATCTGTCTTACCCACAGCAGTGGGACCGGTAAGTATTATGACCGGGCGTCGCACAGTATCTCTCATTCTTTTCCTCCCTACACGATCCGCTTAAACTTTTTCTCAAATTCCTGTTTGCTCATGGCGATGGTAGTCGGTCTGCCATGGGGACAGTGATATGGTTCCTCTGCCTGCAGCATCTGCGTGAACAACTGGTCTGCCTCAGCATAAGAAAGACGGTTATTTCCCTTTACGGCTGCCTTACATGCCATGGTGGCACAATGGTCAAGTACCATCTCCGGATTTTCCCTGCTGCCCTCCTGCATCAGGCTGTCCAAGATCTCAAGAAACAGTTCCCTGGATGCCAGATTGAGAAAATCAGCCGGAACTCCGGTAATAATATATTCCTTGTCGCCAAAGGGTTCGAAAGCGAAACCAATTTCCTCAAAAACCGATGCGTACTGGCTCAGGACATCCATCTCCCTGCCTGACAAAGTAACAACGATTGGTGCGGCGAGATTCTGTGTCAGGCCGCTTTTTGTCCTGAGCCGTGCCATAAGTTTTTCGTATAAAACCTTTTCATGTGCCGCATGCTGGTCAATGACCAGTAATTTTGATTCATATTCGATCAGCCAGTAAGTATCAAATACCTGTCCGATCATACGGAATCTCGGTTTATCCTCTGGAACAAATATCCTCTCCTGGACAAAATCCTGCTTTCCAGGAATGGGATCTTCTCTCCATGCTGTATTCTCTGCAACAACCATATCCTGAGACGGCAGGACTCCGTTTCCTTCACCAGTCTGATCCGATGCCTTCTCTTTCATCCTGTTTTCCTCAAAAGGCTCTGGTGCTTTCTTTTGAATGGATTCTTTTTTCATTACCGGAGCGGACTTTTCTGCCTGTCCATGTTTCGCTTTCCTCTCTGGTGTAATAGATACATCAGGGATCAATGTGATATTTTTCAGAAGATCCTTGATTGTATCATAAAAGAGCTGATAGACTTCTTCCTGATTTGTAAAACGCGCCTCCATCTTTGTGGGGTGCACATTAACATCAATATAATGGCTGTCTATGGTGAGCAGGAGGACAGTAAATGGATAGCGGTGGTTCATAAGATAATCTTTATAAGCATGTTCAATAGCGCTGGTGATCACAGGACTTTTGATGTACCTGCCATTGACAAAATAATTCAGAAAGGTCCGGTTTCCTCTTGAAAGGTTCGGTTTTCCGATAAAACCCTGCAGACTCATATCCCCGGACACCGTCTCTACTGGTATGAGGCAATTCGTTATATCTGTGCCATAATTATAAAAAATATTTGTTTTTAATTTTCCATCCCCTGAGGTCTGCAGTTTATTTCTGCCATCTGTGATAAAATTGAAACGAATGTCTGGATGCCCTAGAGAATACCGCAGTACAAGATCGTGGATATAATTGCCTTCGGTTGTTTTTGTTTTCAAAAACTTCCTTCTGGCTGGTGTATTGTAGAACAGGTTCCTCATGATAAAGGTAGTTCCTTCCGGGCATCCAATCTCCTCTATCCTTTTTTCATCCCCGCCTTCAATCTCATAACGGGTTCCGGTGATCTCTTCTTTGCGGCGTGTGATCAGTTCTACCTGAGCCACCGCTGCTATACTGGACAGTGCTTCTCCCCGGAATCCAAGGCTGTGGACAGAGAGAAGATCTTCAATAGAACGGATCTTGCTTGTGGCATGGGGAAGAAATGCGGTGGCCACTTCATCATGTCCGATTCCCATGCCGTTGTCCGTAACCCGGATAAAGGAAATCCCGCCTTCTTTGATCTCAATCGTGACAGCAGAGGCCCCAGCGTCAATGGAATTTTCAACCAGTTCTTTAACCACTGCCATAGGACGTTCGATCACTTCGCCTGCTGCGATCTGATTGACGGTCATTGGATCTAATACCTGAATCATTACCATTTCTCCTTTAACTGATTCTGCCACTTATAAATCAGATTCATTGCATCTATGGGTGTCACCCCTGTTAAGTCAATATCCCTTAATTCAAAAAGGATATCCTCTGTCTGGCTTCCTCCCATGGCATCAAATATGGATAGCTGCGTCATCTCCGTGGGACGGTTTATGGCAGCGACATCTACCGGGATCACATTCTGGCTTTCCTCTGTCTGTTCCAGATGGTCGGCGATCTCCCTTGCGCGTCCCAGAACTTCAGATGGAACTCCGGCAAGCTTCGCTACCTGTATCCCATAACTGCGGTCTGCCCCGCCTTTTACGATCTTTCGCAGGAATACAATGTCTTCCCCATCCTCTTTTACAGCGATGCAGTAATTCTGCACCCCTTCCAGTTTGCCTTCCAGTTCTGTCAGCTCGTGATAATGGGTTGCAAATAATGTCTTTGCCCCGATCTTTTTCTTATCTACAATATGTTCCACTACCGCCCAGGCGATACTGAGTCCATCAAAGGTGCTTGTTCCCCGTCCGATCTCATCCAGTATGATAAGGCTGTTCTGTGTTGCGTTATGTAATATATTGGCCACCTCTGTCATCTCAACCATAAAAGTACTCTGTCCGCTGGCGAGATCATCGGATGCCCCTACTCTGGTAAAGATACGGTCAACCAGTGAGATATCTGCCGCCTCAGCAGGTACAAAGGAACCAATCTGCGCCATCAGTACAATCAATGCCGTCTGACGCATATAGGTGGACTTACCGGCCATATTAGGACCAGTGATGATGACTACACGATGGGTATCTTTATCCAGATAGGTGTCATTGGCAATGAACATGTCATGTTCAATCATTTTCTCAATTACAGGGTGACGGCCTTCTTTGATTTCCACCAATCCTGTATGATTCAGTTTAGGACGCACATAATGGTTGTGTTCTGCCACATAAGCAAGAGAGGCAAGCATGTCGATCATGGCAATGACCCTTGCCGTATTCTGAATCCGTTCCATCTGCTCAAAGATCTGGTTCCGCAGGTCGCAGAAGACAGCATACTCTAAACTGTACAGACGATCCTCAGCACCCAGGATCACATCTTCCATTTCTTTCAGTTCCTGTGTTGTAAAACGCTCAGCATTGGTAAGTGTCTGTTTCCGTATCCATGTATCTGGTACCTGGTCCAGAAAAGACTTGGTCACTTCAAGATAGTAACCAAAAACTTTATTATACTTGATACGGAGATTTTTAATACCTGTATTTTCTCTCTCCTTTGCCTCCAGTTGTGCCAGCCAGTTCTTTCCTTCTGTCTTTGCACTGCGTAGTTTGTCGATCTCATCATGATACCCGGATTTAAAGATCCCTCCCTCCCGGACAGAAATGGGTGGTTCTTCTTCTATCGCATTATGGATCAACTGGTAAATGTCTTCCAGCGGATCAAGCTGTTCATATAAGCTGCGAAACAGATCTGAATGAAAATTTCCACACAAAAAACGGATATGTGGCAGCATGGACAAGGACGATTCCAATGCAGTCATATCTCTTGGATTTACTGTTTTGTAACTGATCTTACTGAGAAGGCGTTCCAGGTCATAAACCGGATTTAGGTATTCCCGCATCTCTTCCCTTGTGATCACATTATCATTCAGTTCCTCAATGGCATCATAGCGTCCCTGAATTTCCTTTTCATCGATCAATGGCTGCTCCAGGCTGCTTCTGAGTTTCCGCGCTCCCATGGCTGTCTTAGTCTTATCTAATATCCAGAGAAGAGAACCTCTCTTCTGTTTTTCCCTGAGAGTCTCTACCAGTTCCAGGTTTCTTCTTGTATTCCGGTCCAGCAGCATATATTTTCCTGTATGGTATGGAGTTAGTTTGGAGATATGTGCCAGAGAACATTTCTGTGTTTCTTCCAGATACTGCATCACACACCCGGCCGCAGCCACCCCAATGGTATACTCCTGCAGACCCAATCCTTCCAGGGTGTTGACCTGAAAATGTGCACACAAGGTACGGCTGCATATATCTTTATCAAAATAACGAGGCTCCAGTGCTGAGATGGCAATGTTCATACGTTCTGTCAGATCTGCCAGATCTGCCCCGCTTATGTAAAAGGAATCGTTACAGATGATCTCTGCCGGCATAAATTTATTGATCTCATCTAAGAGCTTCCCAAGATTGTCCACCTCTGTCAGAAGATATTCTCCCGTCGTGACGTCAACAACTGATATGCCAAAACATCCCTCTGTTGAAACAACTCCCATCAGATAGTTATTCCTCGTCTCATCAAGAGAAGCTGTAAAGCAGTTTGTCCCAGGTGTCACAATGCGGGTCACATCCCGTTTCACCAGACCCTTTGCCTGTTTGGGATCTTCCATCTGTTCACAGATTGCAACTTTGTACCCTCTCTCCACAAGCCGGTTGATATATCCTTCTGCAGAATGAAAGGGGACACCACACATGGGTGCCCTTTCTTTTAACCCGCAGCTTTTACCTGTCAGAGTGATCTCAAGTTCTTTTGATGCAGTCAGCGCATCATCAAAAAACATTTCATAGAAATCACCCAGACGGTAAAAGAGGATACAGTCTTTATATTCTTCTTTTGTCTCCATGTATTGCTGCATCATGGGGGTCAATTGTTCCATGGTTTCCTCCATTCGTAAGGAACTGTCTAAAAACTTTCCTATCTTATTCTCCCTGTGGTTCTGATGTCTCCTGGGCTGGGTCAGTCGGCGCGGGTGTTGGTTTTTCTGTTGGTGCCGGCGTCGGTTCTCTCGTAGGTTCCGGTGTTGGTACCGGTGTAGGCTCTGGTGTTGTGGCAGCCGCTGTCTCTACGGGCTCAGATATTGGTGTCGGTTTTGCAGTCGGTTTTGGAGTCTTCTTTGGCGGTTTCTTCGTTGGTTTTGGTGTCGGTTTTGCAGTCGGTTCTGCAGTTCTCTCTGGTTTTTCTGTCTGCCTCGCGGTTGTCGGTGTCGCTGTCGGAATTGGTGCAGGTTTATCTTTTGATAGATACATTGCGTTAATATAGCCTGTTGTTCCATCATAATTTACTTTAAACCACTCTTCTGCCTCCAGCTCGATAAGCTTTAACTTGGTACCGGAGGGTACCTTGGCAACGACAGCGGCAGACAGGGATGCCTCATTCCGCATATTCACATAAGCTGTCGTATATGCATACCCGCCAGCTTTCAGATCTTCATCAAAGTTACTGACATCATCTTCTGAGACAATAGGGTTTTCTGGCGGCTGTGTAGCAACTGCTGAATCTTCGTCATTTGCTACTGTAACAGCACTGGATGTTGCCATATCATCGTTCCCATCATCTGAAATTGTCTCTGATGATCCTTTTCCCCAATATATGCCAAGCATGACGATGCTGATCAATACAACAATTACCATTAATATGCTTACTGCAAACATAGAGATCTCAAACCCCCGGTGTTCTGCAGTTTTCATTTTTTTGAAAAAGTTAACTTTCTTCTCATCCATTCCTTCGTACTCTCCTTACTATCATTTATCTTTGTATATTATAACCATTCTTATGTATTTTGTCTATAAAAAAATCGTATTTAAAGAAGAAAGAACATTTGTTTGACATTAATACAAAATTATGTTATATTAGTAAAAAGACCAAACAAAAGTTTGCATAAAAAAGGAGGAGACATTTTAATGGGTAACGGCAGAATTTCAAAAAAGCAGGCAGAAATTCTTGAATATATTAAAGATCAGATCATACAAAAAGGATATCCGCCAGCCGTACGTGAGATCTGTGCGGCGGTTAATTTAAAATCCACATCTTCTGTGCACTCTCATTTGGAAACTCTGGAGAAGAATGGATATATAAGACGTGATCCTACAAAACCCAGAGCAATTGAGATCGTAGATGACGAGTTCAATCTGACACGCCGTGAATTGCGGAACATTCCTATGATTGGGCAGGTGGCTGCCGGACAGCCAATCTTTGCAGAACAAAATATCCGGGGATACTTTCCACTGCTTGCCGGAGAACTGCCTTCCGGGGATCTTTTTATGCTGGATGTCAGAGGCGACAGTATGATTAATATCGGGATGTACAACGGAGACCGGATTATTGTACAACAGACATCTGTTGCGAAGAATGGTGATATTGTTGTTGCATTAGTAGAGGATTCCGCTACAGTTAAGACCTATTATAAGGAAGAAGGACGCTACCGGCTGCAGCCGGAAAATGATGACATGGATCCCATCTATGTTGATGAGGTGATTATTCTCGGAAAGGTAGTTGGGCTGTTCCGTTTGTTGTAGTAAGGAACGGTTTATAAATAGCTCATGACGATGTACTAGCTCAACGGCGGGTTCAAATTGGCGCCGTTGAGCTAACTCACTCATCATTCCCTTCCTCTGGCAATAAGTTCTTCCCGGCCTACCTTTTTCCCATCCCGCCAGATCCGTTCCAGATCATAGAACAATCGGTCTTCTTTTGAAAAAACATGAATAATCACATCTCCATAGTCCATAAGGATCCAGGTAGAATTTTTATTTCCCTCCACCCTCTTATTTGTGTATCCTGCCTGAGCCAGTTTTTCCTCGACAAGATCTGTCATTGCCGTGATCTGATTCTGGTTGTCACCACTGGCAATGATAAGATAATCCGCAATAACTGAGATTTCATTGATTTTCAGGATCTCGATATCGTGCCCCAGCTTTTCATCCAATGCATCATAGGCAATCTGTACCATTTCTCTTGATTTATTTTCCATTATATCACCATTCCTTTATAATAGTTATATGTCTGTATCGTTAATTCATCAATCTCTTCTCCTGTACGACCTTTCAGATATGTCACTGTGTTTGTCAGAATCATGAGAAGGGCATTGTCCAGGTTCTGGAAACTCTCTTTTCTGACCTCATTCAATGGATATGGCCTACAGTCCATCTTCCGTCCAGGTTCAATATAATCTGCGATATAGATGATCTTCTCCAGAACTGTCATCGCTGGCTTTCCTGTAGTATGATAGGAAATAGCGGAACAGATCTCACCGTCACAGATCCCATACCGTTTCCTTGCCAGATAAGCACCGAGCTTGCCATGGATCAATGCTGTATTTCTTTTCTCTGTATCACTTAATGTGATATCATACTTATCACACAGGGAGATCATCTCTTCTCCGGTATAGTATTTCGCACAATCATGAAGCATACCAGCAAGTTCAGCACGGGAGACATCCGTCTCTGGCTGCCGGCAGTGGCAAAAGGCCAGGGAAGCCGCTGTCCCTGCGACTCTCAGTGTGTGAAGATATCTTCCCGGACGAAGTGTAGCCGAAAGACATTTCAGAAGAAGCTGAGTACTATTTTTTATTTTCAGCCTTTCTTCTTTTAATCCATACAAGCCATGAAGTTTTATATAGAGATCAACTGGTTCCGGGCAGTATGACAATACTGACAACCCCGCACATATCCTAGTACGGATATCCTCGGAAGAGATCGAAATGTGGTTCATCGCAACAGGAAGGACAGTTCCGTGAAACCGTTCCCCCTGTTCCTTACAGAGCTCTTTTATATGTTTATCTGTGACAGCTCCTCTCGGTGCTGCCAGTACCGTACAATATTTCAGAATCTTTTCCGGAAGATGCCATTTTGCGAACTCAGCCAGAGAATCGCCGCCTATAATAAAATATAGTCTGGCTTTCGGATATTTTTTATGGAGCATTTTCATAGTGTCACATGTATAGGTGATCCCCTCACGCCGCAGCTCCAGATCCGAAAATATAAAATGTGGGATGGTATCAATCGCAAACTGTATCATACGTGTACGGTGCTCTTCTGACACAATATCTATCTTTCTTTTATGTGGCGGATTCTTTGAAGGCATAAACCAGATCTCATCCAGGTGATATTGCTCATATGCCGCTTGTGCCATCATAAGATGAGCATTGTGGATCGGATTAAATGTCCCGCCCATGATACCAATCTTCTTCATTTTTATTCCCCATTTTCCTTTATTTTAAATCATTTATTTCGTTTTGCCTTAGGTAGTTCAATCCTTTTCTTTGATTCTGATTCTCGATATAGAACAATTTTTTTCCCGATCACCTGTACTACCTGAGAACGTGTCCGCTCTGCCAGAGTGGCAGCGATATCATGAATATCAGCAAAACAATTTTTCAGGACGCTGATCTTAATCAGTTCCCTTGCCTCCAGTGCCTCATCCACGGATTTTGTGAGTTCTGGTGTCACAGTCGCCTTGCCGATCTGAACCACAGGCTCCAACTTCATTGCCAGCCCTTTTAAATAGGCACGCTGTTTACTTGTCATTTTTACCTCCATCTATTTGGTGTTAGTCCATTATCTAAAATACTCAAACTGCCAGCCATACATCTTCACTGTATCGCCCTCTTCGATCCCAAGCTTTTCCAACTCATCCAGAATCCCATTGTATTTAAGAAATTTCTGAAAAAATTCAAATCCCTTTTCGGAATCCAGATTTGTGTAACCGAGCATTCTCTCAATACGTGGTCCCTCTACAATGAAGACGCCCTCTGTCTCTTCACTCTTTTCAACAGTATATGGCTCGTTTGCAAAATCAGGTTCTTTTACCATATACTCTTTTTCAAAGACCACCTGGTTTTCCGGGATCTTGTCCAACATTTCTTTCACATGGTATAAGAGTTCCCTGACTCCTTCTCCTGTGACCGCTGAGATCGGATATACCTGCATTCCCATAGGTTCAAATTCTTCCCTCAGTTGTTTCAGGACCCTCTCTCTGTCTTCACCATAAAAGCAGTCAATTTTGTTGGCTGCAATGACCTGCGGACGTTTTGCAATCTCAGGATTATATGCTTCTAATTCCTGATTGATCACTTTTATGTCTTCTATCGGATCTCTTCCTTCTGTAGAAGCTGCATCTACCAGATGGATCATAACACGTGTTCTCTCGATATGACGCAGGAATTCATGGCCAAGTCCGACACCCTCAGAAGCCCCCTCAATGAGTCCTGGTATATCTGCCATTACAAATCCATCTGCACCATCTAAATCTACAACACCAAGGTTTGGATTCAGTGTTGTAAAATGATAATTGGCAATCTTGGGCTGTGCATTCGTGACTCTTGATAACAGAGTGGATTTGCCAACATTTGGAAACCCCACCAATCCTACATCAGCGATTACCTTTAACTCCAGCAGAACTTCCAGTTCGATACCTGGCTTTCCAGGCTGGGCATATTTTGGTACCTGCATGGTCGGGGTGGCATAATTCATATTTCCTTTGCCGCCATTCCCCCCTTTAAGAAGAATTTCCCTGCTGTTTTCATATGACATATCTGTAATGACCTGGCCTGTGGATGCCTCTTTAATAATGGTTCCTGCCGGAACCCGCACCACCATATCTGCACCATTTGCACCATGGCACCGCCGTTTTCCGCCAGGCTCACCATCCCCTGCGAAATATTTTCTTTTATGCCTGAAATCTGTCAGTGTATTCAGCCCCGGATCAACTTCAAATATCAGGTTGCCGCCTCTGCCGCCGTCGCCGCCGTCCGGTCCGCCGTTGGCAACATATTTTTCCCTGCGGAAACTAACATGGCCATCACCGCCCTTTCCGGAACGGATCTGGATCTTTGCTCTGTCTGCAAACATATTTTCCTCCACTCACTCACGCTTTTTACTGCATATAAGGAACTAAGGAGCTGTAAATAAATAACTTTTAATACTGCTTGTTTTTTTAAAAGTTATTTATTTACAGTTCCTAATATCCCTGCAGATTTGGGCATGTGTGCATATATCTGGCTTAACGGCGTCAATTTGAATACGCCGTCCATGGTGGGTTCAAATTGGCGCCGTTAGCTAAAACAAGGGCTGCTATTCGGCAGCCCCTGAACTTTTCATAGCAACTTATTTGCTCTCTACTGGATATACGGAAGCCTGTTTCTTATTTCTTCCCTTTCTCTCGAAACGAAGAACACCGTCTACCAAAGCATACAATGTATCGTCTCCTCCTCTACCAACGTTTACACCTGGATGGATCTTAGTTCCACGCTGTCTGTAAAGGATATTACCAGCCAGAACAAACTGTCCGTCAGCTCTTTTAGCGCCCAGTCTCTTTGACTCGGAATCTCTGCCATTCTTTGTCGAACCCATTCCTTTTTTATGAGCGAACAACTGAAGGTTCATATTCATCATGGTCTTTTCCTCCTAACGATTAATGATTGTAACATATTGGCTGCCATAGGATTTCTCAATCCCGCGTATCCCAAGAAACATAGACTTTAAAAGAAGCTGTGTCTGTTCGGAAGATACAGTAGTCAGATCAAGGTCAATTAATCCTCTATTTTCATCACTTTTCACTGAAAATGAATCTTCTGTAAATTCTTCAATGGAATTTACACAGTTCAAAGCCAGTGCTGAAACAGCGGAACAGATTATATCACTGCCATATTCCGCATACCCGGAATGTCCTTCTATATGAAAGCCAATAATGTTATCTTTCTGCTTTTTTACAATTACCTGGATCATAGAGTCCGCCTATGCATTATGCAATGATCTTGTCGATCTTTACCTGTGTATAGGGCTGTCTGTGTCCATTCTTTTTGTGGTATCCGGTCTTTCTCTTATATCTGTAAACAATAACCTTTTTACCCTTGCCCTCAGCTACAACAGTTGCTTTGACAGAAGCACCCTCTACCGTGGGAGTACCAACTTTAACTTCTCCATCGCCTACCAGAAGTACCTGATCAAAGGTTACCTCGGAACCAGCCTCAGCACCAAGCTTCTCAACCTTGATGACATCGCCTTCCTGCACCTTATACTGTTTACCACCGGTTGCTATAATCGCGTACATATAGCACCTCCTAATATAATTACTCGCCAACTATGGTGTCTGCATATTCAGAAAAGACAAGCTTTTCTGATAAAAGCGCAGAACTTAACCTCGTTGTGCGGCATACTGTTGTAGTATAACACCTGTTTGGTGGATATGTCAAGAGCTTTTAGTATTCCAGATCCAATAATTAAGCGGCTGCCCCAGCTAGGGAGTGAAAAGTAATTATTAGTATTTCATAATATCCTCTTCCGTCTTTCTGAAAAACATAAGCCCATATGTCCCGACGCCGCAGTTGCTGGAGACAGTTGCAGATGCCTTCTGCAATATGATCTGGTCAAACTTAATATAACGATCCACCTCAGCTATGATCTCATCTAACTGACGCACACTGCAGCCCGCATAGGTAAGGAACAGGAGACGCGAGTCAATATTCTTGCTATGGTGAAGAAGCTGTTTGACGTAATTCCGGTTCACCCTCTGCATATTTCCCACCTCAATCTTCCAGAGCTTTAACTTATTCTGCGACATATAGAGTACCGGATGAAGATTCAGCCCTCGGCACAGTTTATCGACTATCGTGCTGACCTTTCCGTTGCGGCATAAGGTATCGGTACTGGGTACAAGGAAATTGGAGCAGATCCGGTTTCTGAGCCCTTTCAGGGAATCACAGATCTCTTCTACCCCTTTCCCATTCTCTGCCATAACAGCAGCAAACAGTACCATAAATCCATGGCCGCTGCTAATATGATGGGAATCAAATACTGTAACATTATCAAAGCTTTTACTAGCCTGCAGCGCATAGGGATATGCTCCGCTGAGATCAGTGGATGCTGTAATATGAATGACATGTTCTGCCTTTTGCAGAGCATCTGCAAAGAAATACTCATATTCTGCCGGAGGCGCTGTAGAAGAATGGGCATAATTCCCTTCAATTTTCAGGTAATCCAGCAGGCTTTCCGAATATATCTCCGTGATGTCACAAAAGCGCCCCTCTTTAGTATGAACATAACAGTACATCAGATTGATATCCAACTTGTGGAGCCATTCCTCTGGCAGATCGCAGATACAGTCTGCTGTAATGGCAATCTTCCTCTTCCTTGCACTGGTAACCTGACTGATCCCCATATCATCTGAAGCATCCACATTCTCTTCCGCAACATATTCCACGACATCAGGCGGCAGATATTTTAAGAGGGCAGCTTCTAGGAGAACAGCATTGATAGGTTTCGCCAGATAGCCGTCAAATCCCATTTCCTGATAGACCTGTTCTGCATTGGTCATAACGTTAGCTGTCAGGGCGATGATCGGCACATTTTGACAATATCCCTTTGTCTGTTCACGTACAGCATGCAGTGTTTCCTCGCCGTCCATTTCTGGCATCATATGATCCATCAAGATAATATGATAGAATCCTTCCGCTGTTTTTTTCAGGCATTCCCGTCCACCTGATACCATATCCACCTGCACTTCTGTTCCCCGCAGAAGCTTCTTTACTACCATACGGTTCATATCATTATCGTCCACCACCAGCACTCTGGCATCCGGTGCTACAAAGCTCTCCTCATAGGTCTGACGGTTACTGAGTTTCTTTTGTGCAGCAAAATCAATTACACCAATAGGGTTCACATTGACAATGCCCTGCTCTAACTCAATGGTGAATACAGATCCTTTGTGATACACGCTGTCTACAGAGATTTTCCCTCCCATCATATCCATAAGCTGTTTGGAAATATTAAGTCCAAGCCCTGTTCCCTCAATATTCCGGTTCAGTTTCTCATCAACACGCTTAAAGGAATCAAAAAGATCATCCAGGCTTTCTTTTCGGATACCGGTACCAGTATCTGCCACAGAGATCCGCAATCGGAAGGAATCGGCCGAGAGCCGTTCTCCTTTGGCAGTCAGAGTAACAGAACCTGCTCTCGTATATTTCACAGCATTGGTAAGAAGGTTTGTGATGACCTGCTTGATCCGTACCTCGTCTCCATATAACATGGACGGGATATCCTGGGCGATATCCACCCTAAACTCCAGATCCTTTTGATTCGCCCGCAGCCAGATAAGATTTACCAGATCACTGAACATGGCACTCACTTCGTACTGGACTGGCACAATATCCATCTTGCCGGATTCCAGTTTGGAAAGATCCAGGATATCATTAATGGTAGTCAGGAGCATCTTGCTGGCATTCTGGATATTAATGGCATTTTCAGCAATCTCATCAGAGATATTTTCCCTCAGTGTCATTTCATTCAGACCAATGATAGTATTGATAGGTGTTCGGATCTCATGGCTCATATTGGCAAAGAATACATCTTTGGAACGTGCGATCTGTTCCATCTCTTCTTTCTGCTGCTGGGCATTTCTTTTTTCATTTTCATAAGAGATAGACTGTATCTTTAATAGAACACCAATACAACAGCTTACCATTACCAGTGTAACACCGGAATCAATATATCGGTAATAACGGTTTGTTACAACAGGAACCAGATCGGGATAACGGTATGCGGCCCAGTAAGTGGCAAAAAAAGATAAAATAGAGACCACCAGTGCTGCTGCGCATTCCTTTCCCCGAAACAATAAGAAGATATAGGTTAATTCCAATACGAGCCAGATGGGAGTGCCACTGTCAATTCCGCTGCTCATTATAAAAAACAACGGAAAAAGTACAACATTGAAAACAAGGATAAATAACCATGAGGCAAGCCTTGTCTTATGGTTCTTATAAACAATCCAGAGTGAGATACCTGACACGATGCACATTAGCGCCAGTATGATCAGTACGGCTATCCTTGCGCCAAGGAGGGTCTGTCCTGTGCTGATCACAGAAGTGCCGAATGCCAGTGTCAGTATCATCAGGACAAGCCGCTCATGAAAGTCCCGGCCCTGAAATACAGATTGTAACTTTTCATGTATCTTCTTCATCTCAATATCCCGTTCCTTTCATTTTATAGTCCATTTCTTTTTTTCCATTCATCCAAAAGATCTGAGGCACCAGGAAAATCAAAATCATTGGTTTTTTCCCTGATTCCTTCTGTCAGGGTTTTCAGTGATTTTCCCTGATATACCATCCCTGCCATCTTATTCAAGATCTCATCCAAACCATCACTCTCAAAGCTGTCCAGCCTCTCTCCCAGTAATGTGATCTGTTCCAATGGATTTTCTTCATCTGTGCCGGATTCTGTTCCCTCTGTATGATCGGTCAGTTCTTCCCCTGTCAATTCTTCTTCCTGCCCCCCCTCTTCTTTATATCCTTCTGGATAAAGAAAAGGATTGTCAGCAAGATGCCGGAGCAGTTCCTCATGCTTGTCCATTAATTCCTCATGATGTTCAAAGATATAATCAATCCGGTTTTCTTTTCCAGCCATCTCAAGATTCAGTGCGAGGTCTGCCAGATCATTGGCACCAATCCCTCTGGAATTGCTCTTCAATGCATGTACTGTAATAACATAATTCTTCCAGTCCTTCATGTGGAAGAACTCATCCAGGCTTACCTTACGCTTTGCCCCTTCTGAATGATAGATCAGAACAATGTCACGGAATCCCTCTTTATCACCACAATATGTCATACCCTGCTGAAGATCGATCCCAGCACGGGTCAGTGCCGCCAATGCCTCTGATTCATTCTTTTTTGTTTTTAAAGCTGCTGTTTTTCCGGATTCCGAAAGATTCTGAGATACTTCGGATACCTCTGTGGAAGAACCATCCATATGGATATCTTCGTCAGAATCATCTGAACTGTCTGTTTCATCTACAATGATTTGTTTATTTTCCGGTATATACCGACGCAACATCCTCTCCAATACACTAAGTTCAATCGGTTTCGCAATAAAATCATCAAATCCTTCAGATAAGAACATCTCCCTAGCACCACCTATGGCATTCGCAGTAAAGGCAATGACAGAGAGCGACTGAAAATAGCTTCCCGGTTTTCTCCGTATCCGGTGAAGGGTTTCCACACCATCCATCTCTGGCATCATATGATCCAGGAAAACACAGTCGAACTCCATGGAATCCAGCTTTTCCAGTGCCTCCTGTCCACTTCCTGCCATCGTCACCTTAATCTGGTAAGGCAGAAGGATACGCGCCATAACTTTCAGGTTCATAGCATTATCATCTACTACCAGTATCTTTGCCTCTGGCGCCACAAAACGGTGATGCAGGGCAATGTGTTGTTCCTCATTCTGTATCACTTTCTGCCCATTGAATATAGCGGCGATAGAAAGCACAGTAAATGGTTTGTAGATACGGAACATATTACTGCCCGGCTGTATTTCTTGTCCATAATCCAGGATTAGGATTACTGCAACCTCTTTGGCAAGATCTTCAAAGAATTTCCTGTCTTCACAATATTCTGTCCAGCCAATGAAAAAGTGAGTATATTTTTCATATTCAATGCGCCGTTTCAGCTCGGCGAGATTTCGGCAGTTGCGCATAGCAATCCCCAACTGATCCATTATGTGATGGAAAAGGCCTTCATAACCCTCACGTATCAGTGAATAGTTGTATTGGTCCAGATTAAGATAACAGACAGCATAGAGCTGATTTTTGTTTTTTATGGAGACGATAGGTGTCTCATCTAATACTTTCTGAGGGACAGTAAAGAGAAATTCACTCCCTACTCCCGGTACACTTCTCAACGTGAGAAAACCGCCCATGCGGCGTACCAGAGCCTGGGTAATGGCAAGCCCCAGTCCAACGCCGCCTTCCTCCCTGTTCCTGCTGGAATTGATCTGGCTAAAGCTGGTAAAGATCTTCTCCATATCTTCCCTTTCCATACCAATGCCAGAATCCTGTACACTGACTACCAGATTAATCCCATATTCCTCTTTTCTGCTTTTCACCCGAAGAACGATTCCGCCCTCTTTTGTAAACTTAATGGCGTTGTCCAGTAAGTTCATTATGATGCGCCGGAGCTTCTGTTCATCCCCCTGAAGGCTGCTGGGCAGGTCAGCATCACAGTCCACGATCAGTTCCAGCTGTCTGCCATTTTCCAGAGTCAGGGCCATATTTATAATATCCGTAATGGTGGAAGTAATATTGTAATTTTCTTCTGCCAGCTCCATCTTACCGCTTTCCAGTTCTGAGAAATCCAGGATATTGCTGACAGTGGAAAGAAGGACACGTCCTGCGGTCTGAATATCTATGATATCTCTTCTTACATTATCCGGAATATTTTCCTGCAGGATTGCCTCACTCATACCACACACCGCATTGATAGGGGTACGGATCTCATGGGATACATTCACCATAAAATCATCTTTGCTCTGTTCTGCAACCTCTAATTCCTGAATATTTTCAATAAGCTGTTCCCTTGTTTCCTGCTGGGTACGTACTGACACCCATGTCACAAAAGATACAACATATACTGAAAGAATATGAAGAAATTCCCGGACCACTTCATTCAGGGATCCCAATAACATAGTGTGTGCGATCAGCCCATGATAGAGAATGATAATGGTGGAAACTGCTACCCCCATATAAATGATATCCGGGATGCAGAAAATGCCAAGCAGAACGATGACCGCAGTCATCGTAGGAAGCATGGAAGTAAAACTGGAAGAATGCAGGGCATAAACAAGAAAACCCACCCATGCCACGGCAGAGATGAATTTTGCGCGGAAGATATGATCCCTGTATTTCCTTAGCTGGACAAACCACCCGGCTGCTACCGATACCCAGATAATCTCAATGGAGAATATACTCCAGCCAGTCATCATGGCAGCGATAAACATGGCAACTACATGAAGGGAATATATTGCCAGTACGATGCGTTCTATTTTGTTATAATTCCTTGTGTTCTTTCCCTGTCTTTCACCCAAAACAAATTACCGTCTCTTTCTACGAAATATTCAATACTTCCTTCAGCATAGGCAGCATTTCATTAAACACATCAATGATAACCGGGTCAAACTGTGTTCCCCTGCCTTCTGACATGATCTGCATGATCCGCTCAATAGGACGGATGGGTGGTTTATAGCACCGTTCCTCATATAGGGCATCAAAGACATCTGCCACAGCCATAATGCGCGCTGCCAGAGGAATCCCGTCCCCTGCCAGGCCGGTGGGATATCCCGTACCATCCCAGCGCTCATGATGATACATGGCGATATCTTCTACGATCTTTTTATAATGTTCATCCTCCATATCACCAATGATAGTCTGAATGATCTTGCGGCTATATGTAGTGTGCAGTTTCATGGTTTCATATTCTTCTGGAGTAAGTTTGCCTGGCTTTTGTAATACGGCATCTGGCACTTTGATCTTTCCCACATCATGAAGAGGCGCTGCTTTACAGACATCCTCAATGTAATCATCGGTAAGCTGTTCCGCAAAAATCCCCCGCTTCTGCAGTTCTTTCGCAATCATCCTCACATACATCTGGGTATTCTTTACATGTTTTCCTGTACTGCCATCACGGCTTTCAATAAGATTCGCCATACCTACAATGACAGAATCCTGGATCCGGCTGATCCGGCGGGTGCTCTCCATCAGCTTTTCTGCCTGTTCGCTCACCATAATTTCAAGATTATGCCGGTACTGCTCCAGTTCAATTGTCTTCCCTACACGGCTCAGGAGAATATCTGGCACAAATGGTTTTTTAACGTAGTCCATAGCGCCCATCTGAAAACATTTTACCTCTGTATCAGTCTGGCTGTCCGCTGTCAGGAAGATAACCGGTATCAATTCTGTTTTATTATTCATGCGAAGCTTCTCCAGCACTTCAAACCCATCCATCTCTGGCATGTTGATATCAAGTAAAATAAGATCTGGCTGATTTTTTTCCAGATATTTCAGCGCGGCCATACCTGAATTACATGCAGCAATCCGATATTCCGGCGAAAGGATTTTCTGTGCCAATGTTAAGTTCGTCTTATCATCATCAACAACTAATATTATATTTTTCATCGATCCGCTCCCTTGTCCGCAATTAGACAAATTTCATACCCTGCCATTCTGCTGTCAGGTATTCCATATATTTCTATTCTAACTCTTTTTCAGCAAATATGCTACTACTTTTTAGCCTTCTTTGCAAAAAGACTTCTTTCTTGATATTTAGTATACCTTTATGGTATGATGATATTATGATAGTTCACAGATATACATATAATATGGGAGGTCAAGATGAATAAGATTATTAAAACATGGAGTAATATGAGTTTGATTTTAAGGATACTGATCGGACTGATCATTGGAGCAGTTCTCGGATTTTTGTTTCCCCAGGCTTCTTGGATCTCCCTCTTTGGCGATATATTTGTCGGGGCACTGAAGGCGATCGCCCCAGTCCTTGTCTTTGTGCTTGTCATCAGTTCTCTGTCCCGGGCAAATTCCGGAATTGGCAAAAAGTTCCGCACTGTCATTATTCTGTATATGTTAAGTACCTTTCTGGCTGCCATCGTCGCAGTCTTTGCCAGTTTCCTCTTTCCTGTCACTTTGAAACTGACAGAAACTGCTGTCACTGATACAGCCCCGGAAGGGATCAGTGAGGTTTTATATTCCCTGTTAAACAATATTGTGGCAAATCCTGTAGAGGCTCTGGTGAACGCCAATTATATCGGGATCCTCACTTGGGCGGTCATATTTGGACTGGCGTTGAAAAGATATGCCAGTGACAGCACAAAACGGGTTTTGAATGATATTTCTGATGCTGTTTCCCTTGCTGTGCGCTGGGTGATCAGTCTCGCCCCTTTTGGCATCCTCGGTCTTATCTTCCAGTCCGTGTCAGCCAATGGCCTTGGCATCTTTACTGATTATGGAAAACTCCTCTGCCTTTTAGTAGGCTGTATGCTGGCCGTTGCCCTTATTGTTGATCCGTTGATTGCAGGCATCTGTCTTCACCGCAACCCCTATCCCCTCGTACTGCGCTGTTTTAAAGAAAGTGGCCTGACTGCCTTTTTCACCCGCAGTTCTGCTGCCAATATCCCGATCAATATGTCACTCTGTGAAAAACTCGGACTGGACAAAGACCTGTATTCCGTATCCATCCCCCTGGGTGCTACGATCAATATGGATGGGGCCGCCATCACAATCACTGTAATGACTATGGCTGCTGCCCATACAGTGGGAACTGCTGTTGATATCCCCACTGCCATTATCCTCAGTATATTATCTGCCCTTGCCGCCTGTGGTGCTTCCGGGGTTGCCGGGGGGTCTCTCCTTTTGATTCCTATGGCATGTTCCCTGTTTGGCATTGGCAATGATATTGCCATGCAGGTTGTGGGGGTCGGATTTATCGTCAGCGTAGTACAGGATTCCTTTGAGACAGCCATTAATTCTTCCGGGGATGTGCTCTTCGCTGCAACGGCAGAGTACAGGGAGTGGATCAAAAATGGACGGGAGGTTAAGTTTTAGCTGATAGGGGATATATATATATGCATTTTATTATCCGGATCACAGTTACCACTGTCAGTAAAACCTAACGTTTCCCAAAATGGAACTCCATTTACCGAATCTGGAGTCAGATATATTTTTTCGGCGCCATCGGTTTTCAATGTTTTTTCCATATGTCTATAAACCTGTACACCCATTCCTTTTCTTCTGTAATCTGGCACAATATAAATCTCCATAATATAGCCATAGCCAGCTTCCAGTATTCCCTTAATGCCACCAAGATCAATAGCATACATGGCAAATCCGATCAGATGATCCTTTTCATAAATCAGTTCAAAATGCATATTTTCTCTTTGCCCCTGGATCTTGACTCTGCCTGTCAGCCATTCTGCAATTTCATTATCCGATGCACTTTCTACATCAGGATCACCTGTATAAATCTCTCTTATATAAGAAATCCATAATGGTGTCAAAATATTTATATCTCCCAGTTCATTTTTTACCTGAATATAATTCATCTTGAAATGCTCCTTCTTACCTTATGTATGTCAAACTTCTCTCTCTCATTTGACAATATCTTTGATGGTTCTCCCATTGGTATCAATCTGGCTTATGCGGGAATAAAATGCCCCACTATAAATCCCGATATAAATCTTATCATCCTCTACCCGGATTCCGTTGAAACCATCAGTACTTCCTTTCAGAGTCTTTATCTCTTTCACCCCATCCGAGTCCATCCGGTAAAGGCTTCTGTCATGGCAGAAAAAAAGGCTGTTTCCTACAAAATTCACCGCATCTGCATCGTTCTTAAATACCTGTTCCACATAACCCTTCTGAATATTGATCCGTTGAAAGCGGTCATTGGAGTTAAAGTAGACATATCCATTGTGAAAGGATAACCGGTCGCCAGCGAAGCTGTTTCCCTCTGGATGAATCCCTTTATAAAGATATATGTTGTCATCTGCAAGGCTGATCCTCCCCAGACCGCTCCCCTCATCCATTTCCTCGTCAGTGTACACAAACCAGAGGTCATCTTTATATTTATAAACCTGCTCTAATGCCGCATCGGCTTCATAGAGTTCCTTCCGCTGTGTTCCATCATAATTCACCTTATAAATATATGTCTTATTGCTTTGGGCAATATCTGTATAGTAGATAGCGTCCTCGGCAAAATACAGTGAATTCCACTGAGAATATTGAAAATGAATCACCGTCTCCTGTTTCTCCTCCCGGATGCGTCTGAGCTCGTTATTTTTATCATCATAGAAATAAACGAAATCCCCATACACATACAAATACAGTATATTGGGAAAATCTTTTTGTTTTTTTACCTTGCCCTTTTCATCCTGGTAGACAACTTCTGAATCATTTGTCCCGTCTATCTCTGCATCATAGAAATATCCTCCTTTGTAAGGAGTCAGGAAACTGCCGTTGACCAGGTTATTGTTCATCTGTGTATACGCATCGTCCTGTGTCACACTTATTTCCTTTAATTCCTGCTTTTTCAGAGTCTTTTGTGCAGCATGCAGAATATGGATATTCTTACATGCATTCAAGGGATTCGTCATGTCTTCTGATATGGGATTTTCCAGAGTCATCTTGTATGTATCAATATCTTGGCCATTCTTGTAAGCTCTCCCAGATTCACGGATCAGCAATTGATCGGAAGAGAGTTCAAGAATGCGGTCACGGTCCTTCCCCGATTCCTTTGAGATCCCTGAAAAGTCCTCATTCCACAGTTCTTTTGCTGATAGCTTACCATCCTGGACTGTCATATACCCATAGTGGTCCAGACCACCGCCTACCCCAAAGGTAAAGACTCCTGGGCAGGAGGGATCATCAGAGTATAAAAGCCTGGTAGTCCCTGTCAGAAAATAGCTGCCGATCTTCTGCACCTCATCTGTGTAGGTATAGACCTTCATTTGATCCCCTTTTTCTTCCGCATAGTCTATCACAAATAATTCCGGACTTCCTGCGCCATCTATATTTTTTATAAAATAATACAGAGCATCCGGATCATCTCCTCTCTTGTATCTCTCATTTAGATAAGATTCATAGGCGCTTCTCCATCCATCGTCTGTAATGGCGGCTTCGCTGGCGGCGGCAGCTCCGCTGATCGTACTGATGATACCTGTGCCACTTTTAGGTCCTGCTGCATCGCAGCCACTCAGTGCGGCTGACAGCAAAAAGACCATCGCTGCCCTAATCATGTTTTTCATCCCATCTCCCCCTCTTCTTCACCATAACATCTTATCTTACATCTTTATAAAGTGCATAATAATCACTTTCGGCATTTTCGGCCATCCGTGTGAGCCAGAGCTTCACATCATCAAGTGCTTTATTATAGATCGTCTCTCCCAGTACATCCAGGAAAAAATCCAGCACGGTCTCTGCCCCAATGATCCCCAGCTCTTCGTCCCGTTCCTCCTGAAAGAAATAAATAATCTCCTCCTGAAGTTCCTTTCTCTGTTCAGGGGAAAGATCATATGTATTCTTAGCCATTTCCTACCTCCTCCCTCTTTCATCTATATTTACTTTATTATACCGTTACTCCGCCAATTCTGCAACTGCCATCTGGTTAGGCCCAGGGCAATCTCTTAGGTCTTAGAAAATATCTCCCTTTAGACTATCAGCCACATTCTCCTTATTTACCTGATGCACCGAATACAGCATGGTGGAGAATACCACAGTAAGCACACTTCCGGGTCTTCGACACTTGTAAACTAAATAAATCTTCACAAACCGCATAACAGTGGG